>JAPLSM010000048.1 GCA_026398635.1 Spirochaetota bacterium
GCCTTCTGTGATAGAGTGCCCGCCGGATATGAAGCGGATCGCGATCGTGGGCGGAGGGCCCTCCGGTTTCATGGCGGCCATCGCGGCTGCGGGCGACGGCCGGATGAAGGCCGAAAGGGCTTCCCTACGCCCGGAAACGCATGACGTGGAGGTCGTGATCTTCGACCGGGGCGCCCCGCTCGCGACCCTCCTGCGCACCGGCGGCGGACGGTGCAACCTCGCCAACGCCACCTACGACGCCCGCGAACTGGCCGCGGCCTACCCGAGGGGGGGGAAGTTCCTGCTCTCAGCATACGCCCGGTTCGGCGCGAAGAAGACTATGGCGTGGTTCGAGGAGCACGGCCTCCCGCTGGCCGTCGAGGGCGGCGGACGAGTCTTCCCGGCCTCACGGCGGGCGTCGGAGGTGCGGGACCTCCTGCTGGCGCTCGCCCGGCAGCGCGGCGTCCGCGTGCTGGCACGGCACGCCGTGAGCCGCATCGTCCGGCGGTCGGGCTCCTTCCAGCTCACGGTCGCCGACCTCGCGGCCGCGCCGCCGGCCGGCCGGCCCCGGACGGCACGCCGGACGGCCCCGCAGGGACCTCACGAGAGCGTGGAGGCGTTCGACGCGGTCGTCATCGCCACCGGCGGCGATTCGACGGACCCGGAGGGTTCGGGCTACCGGTTTGCCCGCGCCTTCGGCCACTCCATCACCCGGATGGCCCCCGCCCTCACGGCGCTCGTCACGGCCCAGCAATGGCCGAGCCAGGTCTCGGGCCTGACCCTGCCCGATGCCCGGATCCGGGCCAGGTTCCAGGGCAAGACAGTCGCGGACGAGCGCGGCAGCCTGCTCTTCACCCACCGGGGCATCTCGGGTCCCCTCGCCTTCCGCGTCAGCTCGCGCTGCGCATTCCTGCCGTACGACGGACGCCAGCCGCTCGAGCTGGCGCTGTCGATCTTCCCGGACGACGGGCCCGTGGAGCTCGCCCGGCGCCTCGACACCGCCCTCGCCCGGCACCCCCGCCAGTCGGTGTCCGCCGTGCTGCGGAGCCTCGTTCCGCGTTCGCTCGCCTCCCTCGTCCTCGAGAAGGAACGGATCCTGCCCACCCGGCAGGCCGCCCAGGTGAGCTGTGACGACCGTGCCGCCCTCGTGCGGGCTTTTCTGGAGGTGCCGCTCACCGTCACCGCAGCCCAGCGGGAGGGCGAGATCGTCACCGCGGGCGGCATCGAGCTGCACCTCGTCGAACAGAGGACCATGGAATCGCGTATCGTCCCGCGCCTTTTCTTCTGCGGCGAGGTGCTGGACATCGACGGCTTCACCGGAGGTTTCAACCTCCAGGCCGCGTGGACCACCGGCCGGCTCGCCGGGCTCGGCGCCCGGGAGAAGCTGCTGAAAGGCTGACATGCACACCGTCCCTGATGAAAACCGCCGGGCGTTCCTCGTCGGCGTCGAACGCAAGCCGGTGAGGACCGCGCACGGGCTGCACGGCTCGCACCTCACGGACTGGAGCGTCCAGGACTCTCTGGTGGAACTTGCCCGGCTCGCCGACACGGCGGGGCTCCGGGTGGTCGGCTCCACGTGGCAGAAGCTCGACCGGCCCGACCCCGGCACCTACGTGGGCTCGGGCAAGGTCCATGAGGTGCACGAGGCGGCCGTCGCGGAGAACGCCGGCTACGTGCTCTTCGACGACGAGCTCTCGCCGGGGCAGCAGAGGAAGCTCGAGAAGGAGCTCGGAGCCGGGGTCCGCCTGCTCGACCGCACCCGGCTCATCCTCGACATCTTCAGCCTGCACGCCCATTCGCGAGAGGGCAAGCTCCAGGTGGAGCTGGCGCAGAACGAGTACCTGCTGCCCCGCCTGACGGGCCTGCGCGCGGACCTGGCCCAGCAGACTGGCGGCGCGGGCGCCGGCCCCGTGGGCGTGCGGGGTCCCGGCGAGACCCAGCTCGAGCTGGACCGGCGGCAGGTACGCCGGCGTATCCAGAAGCTGCACGCGGAGCTGGAGGAGGTGCGCAGCCAGCGGCGGCAGGGCCGCGCGAAGCGCAACCGGACGGGGATGCCCATGGTGGCGCTCGTGGGGTACACCAATGCAGGCAAGAGTTCGCTGCTGAACGCCCTCACCGGCGCGGGCGTGCTGGTGCAGGACAAGCTGTTTTCCACCCTCGACCCGACCATCCGACGCCTCAAGCTGCCGAGCGGCCGGGAGGTGCTGCTCGCCGACACGGTCGGGTTCATCCGGAAGCTGCCGCACGCGCTCGTGGCCGCCTTCCGAGCCACCCTCGAGGGCATCGACGAGGCGCAGCTCCTCCTGCACCTGGTAGACGCCTCGCACGCCGCCGGGTCCGAGCAGATCCGGGCGGTGGAAACCGTGCTCGGCGAGATCGGCGTGCTCGACCGGCCGCGCCTCCTCGCGTGGAACAAGATCGACCTGCCGGCGGCCGGACCCGCTCCGCGCCGTCCCCCGGGCGGCAGCCCCGAGGAGGTGCGCATCAGCGCTCGCACGGGCGACGGGCTGGGAGAGCTCCTCGCGAAGATCGACGCGATGATCGGGTCGCCGTACGCAACGGTCGAAGCCCTGGTGCCGTACGAGAGCTTCGAGCTGGTGCGACTGTCCCACGAGCGGGGCGCGGTGCAAGAGCGCGAGGACACTGCCGAAGGCGTGAGGATCAGGGCCACGGTTCCCGACGACCTCGCCGACCGCCTGCGGGCCTTCCCTTTGCCGCGGGCGAAGCCTCCGCGGGCAGCGTCCGCGAAGCGGACTGCAGCCCCGGGCCGCGCGCCGGCGCGCAAAACCGCGGGCAAACCGGCGCGGAAAACCGCGCGAAAGCCCGCCGCCAGGTCCGTCGAGAAACCGGCGCGCAGGCCCGCACGCAAGCCCGCGCCGAAGCCGGCAAGGAAACCGTCGGCCGCGAAACGCACCCGGAAACTCGCCGGCGTGAAACCGCGACCTGCCGCAAAGCGCCGCCGGTCACCACGGTCTTGACCAGAACCGCACGTCCGGGTATACGGAGCGCACATCGACCATCAAGACCGGGGAACAGAGCAGATGAGGAACGGAAAACGCCTGACGTGGGACTGGGAAGAATTCGCCTCGCCCGATTTCGGACGGTACGACCGCAAGGGGGTCCCCGAGGTCATCCTCGCCGACCGCAAGACCGTCGAGCAGAGCCTGGCCATCGCCCGCGCGTTCCTCGAGCGGACCGGCCGGGCGATCCTGAGCCGCGTCGGACCCGAGCTGGAGGCGCGCCTGCGCGAGGAGTTCGCTGGGACGGCGGAGCTGGACTGGCAGCCCGGCTGCCGGTGCGCGGTGCTGCGCGCCGCGGGAGCTGCGGCCCGGCCCTGGAGCGCCACTCCGGCCCGGACCGGCGGACGGGTCGGCATCCTCACGGCCGGCACCTCGGACATCCCCGCCGCCGAGGAGGCGGCGATGATCGCGCGCGAGATGGGGTGCGAGGTGTTCACGGCGAATGACCTCGGCGTGGCCGGCCTGCACCGTCTGGTCGAGCCACTGCGAGGGATGCTCGAGGAGCGCGACGTGGACGTACTCGTGGTCGCGGCCGGCATGGACGGCGCCCTGCCGTCCATCGTTGCGGGGCTCGCCACGGTTCCGGTGATCGGCCTGCCGACCTCCGTGGGCTACGGCCACGGTGGCGACGGCGAAGCGGCTCTGTCCGCGATGCTGCAGTCGGGCTCACCGGGGCTCTGCGTGGTCAACATCGACAACGGGATCGGTGCCGGCTGCATCGCGGGGATGATGGCCAACCGGGCGGCGCGCACCCGTGAGGCCGCGCGCCCGCACCGACCCGCGGCGCGCCGGCCGGCTGCCCCGAAGCGCACGACCGTGCCGTCCGCCGCCCGGAAGGGCGCGGCGCGCAAGCCCGCGGCCCGCACGCCAACCCGCAAGCCTAGAAGAACATCCTGACGGCCGAGGCGAATGCCAGCGCCTGCGCCACGATCACGAACGTCCTCTGGGGAATCCTGCGGGCCGTCAGGATGCCCACGACCGAACCCGCCGCGACGCCCGCTGCGAGCGCCGCGTCCAGCAGCAGGGAGGGGACGGTGATCAGCCCGAGGTTGACGCTGAACGGCACCTTGATGACGTTGACGATGAGGAAGTACCAGGCCGAGGTGCCGATGAACTCGTCGCGGGGAAGGCGCATCGACAGCAGGTAGACGGTCAGGATCGCCCCCGCGGCGTTCGAGATCATGGTCGTCGCGCCCCCGGCCAGGCCGAACAGTGCGGCGAACCACCAGGCATCGGGCACGGTATCCTCGATGGGGATTCCCCGGCGGCGAGCGGCCGCCCGCTTTCCGTTGTGCCACACGTTCACCGCCAGGATGAAGATCAGCGCCGCGCCGAGAACCGGCCGCATGACCCGGTCGTCTATCCTGCCCATGATGATCCAGCCCCCGACGATGCCGGCCAGGGTCCACGGGATCAGGCGCGCGATGTGGCGCCACACCGCGTGCCGGCGCCAGAACACGACCGCGAAGATGTCCCCGAGGATCAGCAGCGGCAGTAGGGCGCCCGTGGAGGCGCGCGCGGGCAGCACCTCCGCGAACAGGGGCACGAACACCACCGCCATCCCCGGCACGGCCGACTTGGAGAAGCCAACGAGGAGCGCGGTGACAGCGCCCAGGATCCAGCGGACGGGGCTCAGGACAGGCATGCCGGCGTTCTACCGGCCGCACGGCCGGGTGTCAACCCGGGCGCTTCAGGACGCCTGCAGGCGTCGGCGGTACTCGTCGTAGGTCGTGAAGGCGTCCCCCCGCGACGCGTCGAGGAACACGACGAGGTTCCGGCGCTGCTTGGCCGCGTAGAGCGCGCGGTCGGCGCGCTCCACCGCCTTCCCGAGGTCCGTCACCGAGGTCACCTCAGCCACGCCCACCGAGAACGTGCCGCAGGGCTGCCCGCGGTCCGCGCCGATCGACAGAACTTTCGCCATCGCCTCGCGGGAGGCGAGCTGCTGCTCCTGCGCGTGGCGGAGGCGCTCCGCGAGGAGCACCCCGGTGTGCAGCGAGGCGGGCACGGCGACCAGGATCTCCTCGCCGCCGTAGCGTACCGGCAGGTCGCCCTCGCGCACGTTGTCGAGCACCATCTGGGCAGTAGCCTTGAGCACCGCGTCGCCGGCCTCATGGCCGAGCTCGTCGTTCACCCACTTGAAGTGGTCGATGTCGATCATCAGGAACGTCAGGGGCCGGCGACGGGCCCTGAGGCGCTCCAGTCGTGCCGGCAGCTCTTTCAGGAAGAAGTCCTTGTTGCGCAGGCCGGTGAGACCGTCGACGAAGCGGCCCGCCACCTCTTCCTTCAGCCGCGCTTCGAGCAGCGCGAGGGAGTCCCGGCCCCGCTCCTCCCGCTCGCGGCGCCACAGCTGGCGCTCCGGCTCGCCCGCCACGAGCAGAGCGTGGCCCGAGCGCGCGACGAAGCTCGCCCGGTCGTTCAGGAGGTACGCGTACAGCTCCGCCGTGCCCCGGAACACCTCCAGGTACGCGAGCTGGGCCTGGCTCGGGATGGACGTGACCGGCGCGCGGTGCCGGGCCTCGATCCACCGGCGCAGCTGGCGCACCACGGGCTTGTAGTCGGGCGAACCGGTCTGCGACCGCCCGACGAAATCCACGATGCCAGCGCCGGCGAAGTCTTCGGCGAGCTTTTGCGACACGGGGTCGTCGGCCGACAGGCGCTCCCGGCTGAGGCTCTCACAGACCTCGCCGAGCCGACCCGCGAGGCGCGCCGCGAGGTCGTAGAGCCGGCCGGCCTCGCTGCCCTCCCGGACCGACACGACATGGCCGAAGCCGCGGATGACCCGGTTCTTCAGCCGGTTCACGCGCTCCTCGAGGGTGCGCGCCCGCTGGCTGTCGCGGAAGATGCGCGACCGCCGCGCGTCGGGCACGGACACCTCGCGCCAGTACTCGCGGATCTCGTCGAGGTACGGCTCGAAGATCTGGGCGTTCACCTCGTGCCACTCCTCGCGCAGGAAGGCGAACTCCTCGCCGATACCGTCCCGGCCCAGCAGCGGCTCCAGCGGCCAGGCGTCCAGGGAGCCGAGCAGGTCGTCGAGGATCTCGTGGAGCACGATCACCAGGCCCATGGCGTCGGAGGCGGCCAGGCACTCGAGGTCGGGCTGCCGGGCGCGCACGAGCGGCGCGCGGGTGAAGACCCGGTTGGCGAAATACGGCAGCGCGAACGCGCCCTGCTCGACCCGGTCGAGGCCCGACTCCGGGAAGAGCGCTGCGAGCGTCGCGAGAGTGCCCTCGAAGCGCTCGACGAATCCCTCGGCCTTCTCCTGCTCGAGGCGTTCGAGCTCCCGCCCGCGCTCTTCGGCGAGTGCCCGCTCCTTCCGCTCCGCCTGGTGACGCCGCCACCCCTCCCAGGTCAGCAGGTCACCCTCGGAGAGCTCCAGGAACGAGAGAATCAGGCGCCGCTTCTCGGGGTCGGCGTCCTCCTCCTCGTAGAACGCGGCGATCATCTTGAGCAGGGCCGGGTACAGCTCGTGGGCGAATTTCGGCAGGTTCACGAGGCAGGCACGGAATACCGCGACCGCCTCGTCCAGCTCGGCGCCGGCACGGGAGGACCGGTCGTGGGCGAGGCTCACCTCCTTCGCGAGACCCAGGAGCGCGTCCAGTTTCTCCGGCTCCACGCTGCCCGTCCGCAGCACGAGCCGGCATCCGTCTTTCACCACCCGGGCCAGCTCGGCCACCTCCACCCGACGGCCCGACGCGAGGGCGAGACCGATGAACTCGAGGCTATGGCGAAGCATCTCGCGGGGCTCGACGAACTCCGCGAGGAACTCGACGGCGAACGACTCCCGGGATTCAAGCGACCGGCGCACCGCCTGCTCGAGCTCGCGCGCCTTCTCCCGGTCGGCGAGGCGCTGCGGGGTGCGCGAGCCGAGCAGAAAGCCGGCCGTCTCCTCCAGGGCATCCAGGGTGTCGACGAACGAGAAGGCGAAGGGGTTCAGCCCACGCGTGCCCCGGCGTTCCGCCAGCAGCTTCAGGAGCGGACGGCTCACGAAGTCACCCCGCCGCGGATCCACGATGCTGAGCAGGTCGCTGAGGCACTCGGGCAGACGGGTGATCAGGTACCCGTGCCGCCACGCCCAGTGGTTGATGCGCCGACGCAGCCGGAGCGGCACTGCCGGCAGCCAGTCTCCAGCCCGGCGCAGCGCCTCGTCAGCTTGGGCCGGAGCCGGCTCCGGAGTCCCGGTGCTTGGCGAGAGGACCGGCAGAGCAGCCTCGGCGCGCTCGCGCCGCTCGGCGATGGCCGCCTCCTCCCTCGCGCGCTTCCGTGCCTGCTTCCGGCCGACCAGGTCGCGCTCGGCCCGCAGGCGCTCGAGGGCGATTTGCGACCGGCGGCGCGCCTCAGCTTCCCCGTATCCCTTCTCGCGCAGCGACTGGTAGACCCGCTCGATCTCGTCCTTCGGGATGCCCCGACTGACGAGGTCGTTGTAGAATCCTTCCTTGTCCCTGTCCTGAGGCGGCATGTATCCGGTACTATAGCACACGCCCGTGGTTCGGGCAGGGAGGATCCTTCCATGAACGTTCCGGAATGGCTTCTCGGGATCGTGGAGCGGGAGTCCGTGCGCCTGCGGAGCATGGACGGGCCGGCCCTGTCCAGCAGGCCGGCACCCGGAAAATGGTGCAGGAAGGAGATCCTCGGCCACCTCGTGGATTCGGCAGCCAACAATCACCAGCGCTTCGTGCGGGCTGCGCTCGCGGGGGAGCTCTCCTTCCCCGGCTACGCCCAGGACGGCTGGGTCTCGGCGCAGCGCTGGGCGGAGGAGGACTGGGACGTCATCGTGGGCCTGTGGACCGCGCTGAACCGGCACCTCGCGCACCTGCTGGCGGGACTGCCCGCCGACGCAATGTCAGCGCCGTGCCGGATCGGCGACCGGCCCGCCGTCACGCTCGCCGCGCTCGCGGAGGACTACCTCCGGCACCTCGAGCACCACCTCGCGACCCTGGCGTAAGAGAGCCACGGCATGGCTCTCGCCTCCGCGCGCCTGGGGCGCGCTAGGGCTGCCGCCCAAGGGGACGTCCGTAAGGCCGCCCTCAGCCCGGAGGGCCCGCGATGTCCGCGAACTCCCCGCCGCACGCCCGCGCGAGGTCGCCGGGTGCGAGGATCGCCTGAAGGCCCCGGGAGCCGGCGTTCACGTGGATCCGCTCGTGCACGGTCGCGAACTCGTCGATCAGCACGGGGTAGCGCTTCTTCATGCCGATGGGCGAGCAACCGCCCCGCACGTAGCCGGTAAGCGGCTGCAGGTCCTTCAGGGGGACGAGTTCGATCTTCCTGACGTGCGAAGCCCGGGCCGCCTTTTTCAGTGAGAGGTCCGCGGCGGCCGGCACGCAGTAGACCCGTATCCCGCCCTCGTCGTCCCGCGCTACCAGTGTTTTGAACAGCGCATCTGCCGGCACGCCGAGCCCGCGGGCCACCGCGGCCGCGTCCACGTGCCCGTCGCCGGGATCGTAGGCTGCGAGCTCGTACGCGATCCCCAGACCCTCGAGAATCCGGATCGCGTTGGTCTTGCCCGGCGGAGCCGTCATGGCGCGACGGTCACGGCGAGGCGATCCTCCGCAGAAGGGCACGGATCTCCACCGTCCTGCCGAGCACGGCGTACAGGACCTGGCGCCACACGAGCCGCTGCCGGCCGGTGGTGCCGCCGGCGTCCGGCGAATCGAGGCAGAGTTCGGTGCACCGCCCGTCGCCTCCCGTCGTGCACGCGAGGTC
>JAPLSM010000345.1 GCA_026398635.1 Spirochaetota bacterium
GAGGTGCACGTAGTGCGTCAGCTCATGCGTCAGCAGAAACCTCAGCCAGCTTTCGGACCGGGAGCCCATCCACGGCCATGATGGGGCGGTGACGATCAGCTCGAGACGCTCGGGGAACGGCGCATTCATGCCGTTTGCATAATCGAGCCTTCCGCGGATGACGACGGGTACCTTCAATGGGGACGAGCGGAAGAAGCCCGTCACCTTCGCGTACACGTCCTCGCAGATTGCGGCCAGCTCATCGGCCGACGCCTGATCTTGTCGTTCGTACACGATCAGGAAATGCTCGGTCTCCGTCTGCCGCCACTCGGCGGACGCGGCGGTCGCGATGCCCACGAGCAGCAGCACGACGAGGGCTGTGTGCGCGCGGCTCACGCTGAACGCCACCCGCGCCGTCTTCACGACGCGATCCTCTCGTAGACGGTGAACCGGTGGGGCAGGGGATTCTGCCGGTCGACCTCACCCGGCGTCTCCTCGACCACGCGCCACTGCCGGGGATCGATCCGCGGGAACACGGTGTCGCCGGCCACGTCGGTGTCGATGTGGGTGATGAACAGACGGGCGGCAAGCGGCATGAACGCCGCGTACAGCGCCGCGCCCCCGATGACGAAGATCTCGCCGCCGGCGGCGAGGGCCCTGCCTTCCTCGAAGGAGCGGATCACCGTGCAGCCCGGTGCAGCGAACGACGGGTCACGGCTCATCACGTAGTTCGCGCGGCCCGGGAGGGGCCTGCCGAGCGACTCCCAGGTCCGGCGTCCCATGAGCACCACGTGCCCGAGGGTGAGCTGCTTGAAACGCGCGAGGTCGGCAGGCAGGCGCCAGGGCAACCGGCCTTCGCGTCCGATGGTGCCGTTCCTGGCAACAGCGGCGATCAGCGAGATCGGCATCCCGAGGCTCCTTGCGCCGCTAGACGGCGATGTCCCCCTTGATGGGGGGGTGAGGGTCGTAGCCCTCGAGCGTGAAATCCCCGTACGCGAACGAGAACAGGTCGTCGACGCCGTCGCGGATGCGCATGGCCGGAAGGCGCCGCGGCTCGCGGGTCAGCTGGAGCTTCACCTGCTCGAGGTGGTTCGCGTAGAGGTGCGCGTCGCCGAGGGTGTGCACGAGCTCGCCGGGCTCGAGGCCCGTCACCCGTGCCACCATCATCGTGAGCAGGGCATACGAGGCGATGTTGAACGGCACGCCGAGGAAGATGTCGGCGCTGCGCTGGTAGAGCTGGCACGAAAGGCGGCCCCCGGCCGCGTAGAACTGGAACAGGCAGTGGCAGGGCGGCAGGGCCATGCGGTCGAGGTCGGCCGGGTTCCAGGCGCTCACGACGAGGCGCCGGGATGAAGGGTTCCTTCGCAGCTCCGCGACCACCCCGGCGAGCTGATCGATGGTCCGGCCGTCTGGCGCGGCCCACGACCGCCACTGCTTCCCGTAGACCGGGCCGAGGTCGCCGTCCGGGTTCGCCCACTCGTCCCATAGGTGCACCCCCACCGCCTGCAGGGACCGCACGTTCGTGTCGCCGCGCAGGAACCACAGCAGCTCGTGGATGATGCCCTTCACGAACAGGCGCTTCGTGGTGAGCAGCGGGAAGCCGGCCGCGAGGTCGTAGCGCGCCTGGTACCCGAAGACGCTGCGCGTGCCCGTGCCCGTGCGGTCGGGACGGTCCACGCCCCGCTCGAGCACGTGCCGGCACAGCTCCAGGTACTGGCGCACCCTCCTACCCCTGGACCGCCCGAGCCCTGCGGTCGCGGAGGCGCAGCACCACCTTGCACATCTCGTCGACGAACGCCGGAAGCAGCGCCAGGGGAAGGGCGACCGCCCATTCCCGCCACCCCATCTGCTGGCTGCCGAACACCCGGTCGCTGAGGAACGGCACGTACAGCGCCGCGAGCAGCAGCGCGACAGACGAGAACACCGCGTACTGCATGTACTTGTTGGAGAATACCCCGATGGAGAAGATCGAGGCGCGCTCCGAGCGGTTGGTGTACGCGCGGATCAGCTCGCAGCACATCAGGGTGACGAAGGCCATGGTGCCGGCCCACTCCCCCGAGCCCTTCACGTTCAGGCCGTACCAGAACGCGAACAACGCGGCGAAGGTGATGGCCGAGCTCTGCAGCAGGATCCGGCCCATCATGGGGCCCGTGATGATCGGCTCCTTCACCGGGCGCGGCGGCTGGAGCATCAGGTCCGGCTCGCCCTTCTCGAGGCCCAGCGCGAGGGCCGGGGCGCCGTCGGTGAGCAGGTTGATCCACAGCAGCTGGATGGCCGTCAGGGGCACCGGCCAACCGACGAGGGTGCCGATGAAGACCACGGCGATCTCGGCGAGGTTGCACGACAGCAGGAAGAAGACGAACTTGCGGATGTTCGAGAAGATGATCCGGCCCTGCTCGACCGCGCTGATGATCGAGGCGAAGTTGTCGTCGGTCAGCACCATGTCGGCCGTCTCCTTGGTGACGTCCGTGCCGGTGATGCCCATGGCGATGCCGATGTCCGCGCGCTTCAGCGCGGGCGCGTCGTTCACTCCGTCACCCGTCATGCCGACCACGTGCCCCTTCTTCTTCAGCGCGTCGACCACCCGCACCTTGTGCTGGGGCGACACGCGGGCGAACACGCTGACCCGGTCGAGCACGGTGGCGAGCTGCACGTCGTCGTGCGCGTCGATCTCCGCGCCGGAGAGCACCACGTCGCCGCTCTCCATGAGACCGATGCTGCGTCCGATGGCGGCCGCGGTCTCCTTGTAGTCGCCGGTCACCATGATCACGCGCAGGCCGGCCCGGTGCGCGGTCTCCACCGCCGGCGGGGCCTCGGGCCGTGCCGGGTCCATCATGCCCACGAGCCCGATGAACACCAGGTCACGCTCGACGGTCGCAGGATCCGGCGACTCGGGCACCGCGTCCAGCCCGCGGAAGGCGACGCCCAGCACGCGCAATGCGCCCGAGGCGAGGTGCGAGTTGGCCTCGAGCACGGAGGACCGGTCGGCGGCCTCCAGGGGCATGACGACGCCGCGCACGAGGATGCGCGTGCAGCGCACGAGCAGCTCGTCGGGCGCGCCCTTGACGAAGAGCACGTAGGGGGTCGGCATCCCGAAGAGCACCGCCTCCTTCTTCGTCACCGCGGGCGGGGCGGGTACCGCGTGGACGGTACTCATCAGCTTGCGCACGGAGTCGAACGGCATCTCCGCCACGCGGGGGTAGTGGGCCTCGACGGTCTGGCGATGGAGGTCCGCCTTGGCCGCGGCCACCACAAGGGCCCCCTCGGTGGGGTCGCCGACCATGTGCCAGCGTTTTCCCTCGGGGCCGTTCTCGACGAGCTCGAGGTGCGCGTCGCTCGCGAGCATCGCGGCCTGCAGGAGGAGGCGCACCGAGGAGTCGCGGAGCTCCGCCCGCCGGCTGTCCTTGCGCACCTCGCCCTCGGGCTGGTACCCCTCGCCGGTCACCTCCAGAAGCTCCCGGTCTGCCCAGATCCGTCCGGCGGTCATCTCGTTCTGGGTCAGGGTGCCGGTCTTGTCGGTGCAGATGACCGTGGCGCTGCCGAGGGTCTCGACCGCGGGCAGCTTGCGGATGAGGGCGTGGCGCTTGATCATCTCCTGCATGCCGAGTGCGAGGCAGATGGTGACGATGGCCGGCAGGCCCTCGGGCACCGCGGCGATGGCGAGGCTGACCGAGGTCATGAACATCACGAGGATGTTCCGGCCCTCGAGCACCCCGACGAGGAACACCACCGCGCAGATGGCGAGTGCGCCGATGCCCAGCCACCGGCCCATCTGGGCGAGCTTCTTCTGCAGGGGCGTGTCCTCGTGCTCCTCCTCCTGGATCATCGCCGCGATCAGGCCGATCTGCGTGCGCATGCCCGTCTCGACCACCAGGCCGCGGCCCCGGCCGAACGTGACCATGGTGCCGAGGTAGGCCATGCTGAGCCGGTCGCCGAGCGGCACCTCGGGACCCACGGACGCGCCGGCCTCCTTCTCCACCGGCACGCTCTCGCCGGTCAGCGAAGCCTCCTCGATCCGGAGGTTGACCGCTTCCAGCAGCCGCACGTCGGCGGGTACGTAGTTGCCGGCCTCCAGCAGGACCACGTCGCCGGGCACCAGCTCGCGCGCGGGCACCATGAGGGTGGCCCCGTCGCGCACTGCCCGGGCTTCGGGTGCAGCCATCCGCTTCAGTGCCGCGAGCGCCTCTTCGGCCTTCGACTCCTGCACCACGCCGACGATGGCGTTCAGGATGACGATCAGGATGATGGCGCCCGCGTCCACGTACTCGCCGAGCACGATGGAGATGACCGCGGCTGCGATCAGGATCAGGATGAGGAAGTCCTTGAACTGGTCGAGGAGCAGGGCGAGGAACCCGGGACGGGGCTTCTCAACCAGTTCGTTGGGCCCGTTCTCCTCCAGGCGGCGCTTGGCCTCGGCGGCCGCGAGCCCCCGCGCGGAGTCGCTCGCCAGGGCCGTGCAGGCCTCGGCGGCCGTCAGGCTGTGCCAGGTTCGTGAAGGCTCATTCACCGCGGCGTCTCCTTCTCCGTACCCGCGCTGTCCGCGGCATTGACGATTTTGTTGAGGGGATACTCGATGATCCCGTCCGCCCCGAGCTCGATCAGCCGGGGCACCAGCTCGCGCACGGTGCTCTCGCGGATCACGATTTCCACCGAGAACCATTGCGTGTTCCAGAGGTGCGCCACGGTGGGCGAGGTGAGGCTGGGAAGCAGCTTCACCACCGCGTCCATCCGGTCCTCGGGCACGTTCATCTTGAGGCCGACCATGCCGTCGGCGGCCAGGGCGCCGTTCAGCAGCATCGCGATGCGCTGCACCTTGGTCCGCCGGGCCGGGTCGCGCATGCTGTCCCGGTTGGCGATCAGCTTGGTGTTGGTCTCGAGCAGGGTGGCCACGATCTTCAGGCCGTTGGCGCGCAGGGTCGAGCCGGTCTCGGTGACGTCCACGATGGCGTCCACCAGGCCCTCGACCGCCTTGGCCTCGGTGGCGCCCCACGAGAACTCGACCTTCACGGGGATGCCGCGCTCGGCGAAGTAGCGCCGGGTGTAGCCCACCAGCTCCGTGGCGATGGTCTTCCCGGCGCAATCCTCGACCCGGTTGATGGTTGATGAGGCCATGGCCGCGAGCACCCAGCGCGCCTTCGCGGCGCTCGCCTTCGAGTACACGAGGTCGGAGACGAACTCCACGTCTGCCTCGTTCTCCAGCACCCAGTCGAGGCCGGTGAGGCCCGCGTCCAGCACGCCGCTCTGCACGTAGCGGGCCATCTCCTGAGCGCGGACCAGGGCGCAGGTGATTTCGGGATCGTCGATCGAAGGCACGTAGGAGCGCTCCGAGATGCCGATCTTCCACCCAGCCCGGCGGAACAGCTCGATGGTGGCGCGCTCAAGGCTGCCCTTGGGGATGCCGAGCCGGACCAGGGGGCCGCTCATGAGGCAGCCCCCGGCACCACGTCGTCGACGCGCAGGGCAGCGCCGTCCACAACCCGGAAGAAGCAGCTCCTGTGCCCGGTGTGGCACGCCGAGCCGCCGACCTGAGCCACGCGCGCCACGACGCAATCGTCGTCGCAGTCCACGCGCAGCTCCTTCACCTCCTGCACGTGCCCCGAGGTCTCGCCCTTCTTCCAGAGCGATTTCCGGCTGCGGCTCCAGTAGTGCATGACGCCGGTCTCGAGGGTAAGGCGCCAGGCTTCCTCGTTCATGAAGGCGACCATGAGGACCTCGCCCGTCTGCCAGTCCTGGGCCACGGCGGGCACGAGGCCGTCGAGCTTGCCGAAATCCAGCGTAATCATTCGCGCTCCTACAGGGCGAAGTCGGTGCGGCGCCGGCGCACCCGGGCGTCCGAGCCGAAGATGAGGGCGTACGTGTCTACGGCGATCTGCAGCTCCTCGTTCGTCGGCACCACGAGGATGGCGATGGGGGAGTAGGGCGAGGACACGACCCCCTCGCCCGAGCCGAGCGCAGCGTTGAGCCCGTAGTCCATGAAGATGCCGATGTTCTCGAGCCGGTGGCAGATGCGCTCGCGCATCCGTACCCCATGCTGGCCGATGCCCCCGGTGAAGACGAGCGCGTCGACGCGCACGAGGTTGGCCGTGTAGGCCCCGATGTACTTGCGCACCCGGTGGGCGTACACCTCGAGGGCGAGCTGCGCGCGCTGGTTGCCCTGCGCGGCCGCGGCCTCCAGGTCGCGCAGGTCGTTGGACAGGCCTGAGATGCCGAGCAGACCGCTCTTCTTGTTCAGCATCGAGGTGATCTGGTCGCAGGTGTAGCCCCGGGCCTCGAGGAACCCAAAGATGGCGGGATCGATGTCGCCGCTGCGCGTGCCCATCACGAGGCCCTCGAGCGGGGTGAAACCCATCGAGGTGTCGACCGATTTGCCGTGCTCGATGGCCGTGATCGAGGCGCCGTTGCCGAGGTGGGCGGTGATGACATTGGTGTTTTCGGGCACCCTCTTCAACAGCTCGAGGGCCCGGGCGGCCACGTAGCGGTGGCTGGTGCCGTGGAACCCGTAGCGCCGGATGCGGAACTTCTCGTAGAGCTCGAAGGGCAGGCCGTAGTGGTAGGCGGCCGGGGGCATGGTCTGGTGGAACGCGGTGTCGAAGACCGCCACCTGCTTCACGTCGGGCAGCACCGCCTGGGCCTCCCGGATGCCCGAGAGGTTGGGTGGGTTGTGGAGCGGCGCGAGATCGGCGCACTCCTCGACAGCCTTCACGACCGCCTCGTCGATGATGACCGAGGCGGCGTAGCGCTCGCCGCCGTGCACCACCCGGTGGCCGACGCCCGCGATCTCCGAAAGGTCGGCGAGCACCCCCTGCTCGGGGTCGGTCAGGGCCTCGCGCACGAGCTGCATGGCCATCTTGTGGTGCGGCACCTGCACCTCGCGCGCGTACTCGCCGCGCGGGGTCTTCTGCTCGATACGGCCCTTGAGCTCGCCGATGCGCTCGACGATCCCCCTGCCGAGGCTGGCGCGCTGGGGCATCTGCCAGACCTCGTACTTCAGGGAAGAACTGCCGCAGTTGATGACAAGGATCTTGCGCTCGGGTACGGCTTCCTGCATGGGCCCTCCGGAGATGGGTGGTACCTCCATTTTCTACCAGAAAGTCCGCTCCTGTGCTACCATCGCGTTCTCATGACGTCGAGGGATCGAGTGGTGCGGACCCTCACCTTTACCCGCCCAGACCGGGTCCCCCGGGACCTGTGGAGCCTGCCGGGTGTGGGCATGTTCCGGGCTGCCGAGTTGGAGCGGATGCGGACCCGGTACCCTTCCGACTTCGGCGGCCCGGGCCTGGGATACGGCCGGGGCCTGGCGGCGAGCGGCGATGCGTACCACCGGGGCAGCTACACGGACGAATGGGGCTGCACCTTCGAAGTCTGCGAGGAGGGGGTGGTGGGCGAGATCAAGCGGCCGCCCCTGTCCGACTGGTCGGGGCTGGACACGCTTCGTCCGCCGAGGGAGCTGCTGGAGGTCGACTGGTCCGTGGCGGACCGGGCCAGGGACACTGACGACCGGTTCATCCTCGCCGGCACGTCGATCCGACCGTTCGAGCGCATGCAGTTCCTGCGCGGCACCGAAACATTGTTCATGGACCTGGCTTCGGGCGATGAACGGCTGCTGAAGCTGAGGTCCGTCGTGCACGAGTTCTACCTGGAGGAGCTTTCGCACTGGGTCGAGCGCAACGTGGACGGCATTTCCTTCATGGACGACTGGGGCACGCAGTCGGCGCTGCTCGTGAGCCCGGCGATGTGGCGCGAGTACTACAAGCCGCTGTACCGGGAGTATGCAGCCATGATCCGGGGCAGCGGCAAGTTCGCGTTCTTCCACTCCGACGGCATGATCGCGGACATCATCCCCGACCTGGTCGAGATCGGCGTGTCGGCGCTGAACTCCCAGCTGTTCTGCATGGACATCGAGGATCTCGGCCGGCGGTTCAAGGGCCGGATCACGTTCTGGGGCGAAATCGACCGGCAGCGCGTGCTGCCCTTCGGCACGCCGGACGACGTGCGCGCGGCCGTGCGCCGGGTGCGGGCAGCCCTCGACGACGGGACGGGCGGCGTGATCGCGCAGTGCGAGTGGGGTTTGCACGACCCCTTCGAGAACGTCGCCGCGGTCTTCGAGGAGTGGTCCACGCCGTGACCAGCCTCGTCTACCACGCCGGCGCGCTCGGGGACTTCGTGACAGCGCTGCCCGCGATCGCCGTCTGGCGGCGGCAGCGCGCCGTTGGGGGGCTGCTGGTGCTGCTCGGCCGTCCCGCACACGCGGCGCTGGCGGCCGGCGTGGTCGACGACGCCTGGGACGCGGGGGGCGCGCGCTTCGCCTCCCTGTTCGCCGGCCAGCCGTCACCCGAGGTACGGGCACTGCTCGCGGACGTCGGCTCGGCGTTCGTCTTCGCGCCCGAGGCCGCGGGTATCGTGCGGGGTCTGCAGCGCTGCGGCGTCCGCGACGTCGTCCGGCAGGACCCGTTTCCGAAGGAGCGGGTGCACGTGGTCGACCACCACCTGTCGCTGTTTCCCGACGTCGCGCTGGCGCCGGAGGAGCGGTTGCCGCGGGTCGCGGTGCCCGATGGTGCCGGGCCCTCGCCGTCGGCGCGCCCCATCGTCATTCACCCGGGCAGCGGAAGCCCGACCAAGAACTGGCCGATCGCACGGTTCATCGAGCTTGCCCGGCTTCTCGAGAGTCGGGGATCGATCGTCTGGGTGGTCGGCCCCGCGGAAGAAGAGTCGGGGACGGCGGCGGCGATCGACGGGGCGATCCCCGAGGCCCGGGTGTGGCGAAACCTCCCGCTGTCGGAGCTGGCGGGCCGCCTCGCCGGCGCGCGCCTGTTCGTGAGCGACGACTCGGGAGTCGCGCACCTCGCGGCCGCGGTCGGCTGTCCGGTCGTGGTCCTGTTCGGCGCTTCCGATCCCGCCGTGTGGGCGCCGCGCGGCAGGTCGGTGACCGTCGTGGGCGACGGGACCCGCGGCATGGAGGCGATCGGCGTCGAGGCGGTGATCGCGGCGTGTCGCACAATCGTGACGGTGGAGCTCGGGGGCGACGAGCGGACAGTATCCCGATACGACAGCCACGCGCGGGAACTGAGCAGACGGTACGAATCAGCCGACATGTCCCAACTGTACACAATGCTCCTCCGGTACCTTCCGCCGAAGGGTGCATCGGTGCTGGAGCTTGGGTGCGGATCGGGCCGCGACGCGGCGTTCCTCCTTGCGAGCGGCTACGAGGTGACGGCCGTCGACGCCTCAGCCGGGATGGTCGCCGAGGCGACGCGTTTCCATCCCGAGCTCGCCGGCCGGGTGTCATGCGCCGCGATCCCGTTCCCCGCTGACTCGCCCCTGCTGCAGCGCTCCTTCGATGCCGTGGTCTCGATCGCCGTGTTCATGCACATCCCGGACAACGACCTCGCCGCTGCCGCTTCCCAGCTGCGCGTCCTGGTGCGGCAGGGCGGTATCCTGTTTCTCGAAGTTTCCAGCGGCCGGCAAGGCCTGCAGGCGGAACGCGACGGCAAGGGGCGGCTCTTCCGCGAGCGCCGGCCCGAGGAGTATCGCCTGTTGTTCGAGCGCCATGGATTCGTCTTCGTCGGGAAGGACGGATCTTCGGACTCACGGTGCCATCCCTCGCTCCGCTGGGTTTCGCTCGTGTTCCGCGCTGCTGCCGCATGATGCCGCCCGCCTCCGGCGCTCCTCCTTGACCTCGCGTCTCCGCCCGGTACCCCTCTGGCATGGATAAATACCGCGGCGTGGCTTACGACCCCGAGTTCTGGCCCGAGGAGTGCTGGGGCGAGGACATCCGGCTGATGCGCGAGGGGCGCGTCAACCTCGTGCGCATCGGTGAGTTCGCGTGGACGCTCATGGAGCCCGCGGCGGGCAGGTTCGATCTCGGCTGGTTGCTCGAAGCCGCGCTGCGCCGGGCGGGAATCGAACCGAGGCCGCGCACCCCGAAGTGGGTGGAGGTCGTCCGGCGCGGGGACGTGATGTTCGCCGTCAACCATTCGCCCGAGCCCTGCACGGTCGACCTCCCGGGCCGGGACGCGCTGGCCGGAGAGTGGCGGAAGGGGAAGGCGAAGCTCGGTGCGTACAGGGTGTGCGTCGTCCGGGGGTAACGGCATCTTCTCCGGATGAAGCCGCTGCTCTCGTCCCTGCGGCCGCACCGGGGCATGGTCGCCGTCTCGCTCGGCCTCGAGACCCGGGAGATCGAGCGGCTGAACAGTACAACGGCGGCGTGATTCGCAGGAGACCGGCGCGACACCACGGATGACTTCGGCTGCATGAAGGCCGTGAAGCCAGCCCCGGCCTCGGCTCCCGTCCATCCCTTGCCTCGGCAGCCAGCCGTGGCGATATTCACCTCTCGCGAACCCCGCACACTGCTCCCGGGAAGGTGGAATCGTGATCACCGTCAGCGACCTCACGCTCTCCTTTGGCAAGCGGATCCTGTTCAAGGACGTCAACCTCAAGTTCACCCCCGGCAACTGCTATGGCGTCATCGGCGCCAATGGTTCTGGCAAATCTTCGCTTCTCAAGATCCTTTCCGGTGAACTGGAAGCGGACAGGGGGAACATCGTCCTTGGAGCCGGCAAGCGCATGTCTGTTCTCAGCCAGGACCACTTCGCTTTCGAGGAGAACCGGGTCCTGGAGACCGTTGTCATGGGCTCGCCGCGCCTGCACGCGGTCGGAACGGAGCGGGAATCCCTCTACGCTAAGGGTGAGTTCACCGAGGCCGACGGCATGCGCGCGAGCGAGCTGGAAGCGGAGTACGCCGAGCTGGGCGGGTGGGAGGCCGACGCCCAGGCGGCGACCCTTCTCGCCGCGCTGGGAACGCCGGAAGCCCTTCACGAGAAGCTGATGCGGGAGGTCGACGAAGGGGTCAAGGTCCGTGTTCTCCTCGCGCAGGCTCTCTTCGGGAACCCCGACATCCTGCTCCTTGACGAGCCGACGAACGGGCTCGACCTCACCTCCATTTCCTGGCTGGAGGAGTTCCTCATCGCCTTTCCCAACATCGTCATCGTGGTGTCCCACGACCGCCATTTCCTCAACGCGGTGTGCACCCACACCTGCGACATCGACTTCGGCCAGGTGCGCATGTACGCGGGCAACTACGACTTCTGGTACCGCATCAACCGCATTCTCCAGCAGCAGCAGAAGGACGAGCGGAAGCGGCGGGAAGAGAAGGTGAAGGATCTCAAGGAGTTCATCCAGCGCTTCGCGGCGAATGTCTCCAAGAGCAGGCAGGCCACGTCCCGGAAGAAGATACTGGAGAAGCTCGAGGTGGACGATTTCGTGCCCTCGAGCAGGAGAGTCCCGTACGTCGGCTTCAAGCCGGCGCGGGCGGTGGGAAACGTCGTCCTGGAGATCGACGGCCTGTCGAAATCGCTCGGAGGCCGGCCGGTGCTCGCCGGCGTCGACCTCACGGTGGGCCCATCCGACAAGATCGCCCTGGTCGGTCGTGAACACCTGTCAAAGACGGCGCTCTTTCGCATTCTCGCCAACGAGGACGCGCCCGACTCCGGCACCTTTTCCTGGGGCCAGACCATCTCGTGGTCGTATTTCCCTCAGGAGAACTCTCGCCTGTTCGAAACCGACCTGTCGCTCGTAGACTGGCTCGCACAGTACAGCCCGACCGACGACGAGACCTTCGTCCGCTCGTTCCTGGGGCGCATGCTTTTCTCCGGCGACGAGGGGCTGAAGCCCGTGCGCGTGCTCTCCGGCGGGGAACGCGTGCGCTGCCTCCTCGCGCGGCTCATGCTGTCGGGCGCGAATTGCCTCCTCCTCGACGAGCCGACACAGCACCTCGACCTGGAAGCGATCGAGGCACTCGACGAGGGGTTGGTCGATTTTCCGGGCGTCCTTCTCTTCGCCAGCCACGACCACGAGTTCGTCACCTCGATCGCCAACCGCATCATCGAGATCTGCCCCGGCGGCGTGATCGACCGGGCCACGGGCTTCGACGAATACCTCCAGGACCCGAAGGTTTCGGACCTGCGGGACCGGTACTACCGCGGGCACGTCGTGGCCGAGATCTGAAAAAGCGGGTATCGTCACCGCGCATGAACGTCCTGTCGCTGGACAACGTGAGCAAGACCCTGCTGGATGCCCCGCTGTTCGAGGGGGTGACCCTCGGCATCGACGACGGGGAGAAGATCGGCTTCATCGGGAAGAACGGAACGGGCAAATCCACCTTCCTGAAGATCCTCCACGGCGTCCTCCCCCCTGACTCCGGGACGGTCTCGCGCCACCGCGAGCTCACGATGAGCGGCCTGGAGCAGCATCCCTCGTTCACCCCCGGCACCACGCTGCGGGAGTTCTGCTTTCAGGGCAGAACTCCGGCTTCAGACCATGCGGCGGTGCAGCAGCCCCTTGGGGGGGATGCGCAGATCCTCGACAGCTTTCGATCGCTCTGCCGCGAACTCGGGCTGCCCGATCAGGATGCGCCCGTGGACGCGCTCTCGGGGGGCATGCTGCGCAGGGCGTCCCTCGCGCGCTGCCTTTCGCGCGGCGCCCGGTTCCTGACCCTCGACGAGCCGACCAACCACCTGGACCTGGAGACGATCGAGTGGCTCGAGTCGCTCCTGCGCCGCGCCTCCTTCGGCTTCATCGTGGTGACGCACGACCGCTACTTCCTGGACGCGGTGTGCACAGCGATCATGGAGATCGACGGCCGGCAGATCCGCAAGTCTCCGGGCGGCTACGAGCGCTACCTCGAGCTGCGCGCGGAGCGGGAGGAGGCGCAGGAGCGGGTGGAACGGCGCCGGATCTCGATCCTGCGCCGCGAGCTGGAATGGCTGAAGAGGGGTCCCCGGGCCAGGACGGGAAAGGACAAGAGCCGCAAGCGGCGCGCCATGGACCTGCTCGGCTCCGGCGTCCAGCGGGAGATGGCGATGCGGGAATTCTCGTCCGCTCACCGCCGCCAGGGGACGAAGGTGCTGGAGCTGCAGAACGTCCGCCGTACGTTCGGGGGACGGCAGGTGATCTCCCCCTTCACCTACAGCTTTCGCCGCGGTGAGCGGATCGGCCTGCTCGGACCCAACGGCTCGGGAAAGACGACATTCCTCAGGCTGGTGTCCGGCGAGCTCGCCCCGGACGAGGGCTCGGTGGTCAGGGGGGAGACCACGGTGTTCGGGCACTTCACCCAGACCGGGACGGGAATCGATCCCTCCCTCACCGTCCTCGGGTACGTGCAAGAGCTCGCGGAACGCGTGCCGCAGGCGGGGGGAGGCTCGCTCGGCGCCGAGCAGTTCCTCGAGAAGTTCCTCTTTCCGCGCAGCATGCACGGGATCCGGCTCGAACGGCTTTCCGGCGGGGAGGTGCGCAGGCTCACCCTGGTACGCCTCTTGGCAACAGCGCCGAACTTCCTCCTGCTCGACGAGCCAACCAACGACCTCGACCTGGACACCATCCGCCTGCTCGAGGAGTACCTCGCCGATTTCCCGGGATGCATCCTCCTGGTGTCGCACGACCGGGCGTTCCTGGACTGGCTCACCGACCGCCTGTTCGTCTTCGACGGCAGGGGGGGCATCCGGGGGTTCACGGGGAGCTACGAAGACTACCGGGAGGCACTGCGGGACGAGTCGGCCGCTGCCCCCTCCGAGCGGCCAGCTGCGGCCCCCCGGCCGCGACGGGGAAAGACGGGGCTCTCCTTCAACGAGCGCAGGGAGTATGAGCTTCTCGTCTCGGAGATCGACAGCCTCGAGAAGGAGCAGAAGGACCTGGAAGAGGGGTTCCAGCGCGAGGTGACGGACCCGGCCCTGCTCCAGAGGGACCGCCGGCGCTACGGGGAGCTGCTGATCGAGCTCGAGCGGAAGTTCGCGCGCTGGGAGGATCTCGCCGGCCGGGCGGGGGACTGAAGCGCATGGCCGAGGCGACACCCGCCCCTCCGACGCGGACGGCATCGCCCACTCCCTGCGCCTGCCCTAGATCGGCTCCGATTTCCCGGCGGGCGCCTGCGATCGTTTGGTCATCGGTTTCTTCCTTCTAGTGATCATTTTATTTACTCCGCTCGCACACGGAGTGGCGATGTCAAGCCGTTTTCCGAGACGGATGATTGCTCCTCCGAACAGGTCTCGCTCATCCGGCCTGTCGGGAACTTCGTAATCGCGCTGGAAGGAGGTTTTCGTGCCCGATGGGAAATCGTTCCCTTTCCGATACGAATCCTCAATGATCGAAGCGGGCAATGGTATGTGTTGTGCGGTCGCCAGGGCGAGCACTTCGTTCATGAGAGCGCGGACCAACGAGCTCAGCTCTTCGGATTCCATCACCTGGCCCAGGGTCTTGTCGAAACATGCTGTGACCAGGCTGAACGGTGCGATGAAAATGTATTTCGTCCACAACGAGGGAACGATATCGTCATGCCATTCGCTCTTGATGAGGCTTTTTTCAAACACCTCTGCCATGACCGAAGCGTCCCTGCTCGTCTCTGGTGATGCTCTCCCGAACAGGATTCTACATGCACCCCCGTCCTGGGATATGACCCCGGGTTCTTCGATGTGGGTGCCAATGAACACGCACGCGGGATAGATCGTCGCCCCCAGCAGTTTTTTCCGGATGCGATCGCGGATATCGATTCCATTCAGCACCGGGACGACTTCGGTCGTATCAGAAATCAGGGAGTTGAGCTTCTGCGCCAGATCCTCCAGGTCATAGCTCTTGACGCACACGAGACACGCATCGAGGGATGGCAGCTCATCGATGTTGGCGGTAACCAATGTCGGCTGACAGTGGAGTATTCCCTCAGAGGAAGTCCGGACGGTTAACCCATTTTCCCGAATCGCATCCCCATGAGCGCCACGAGCGACGAAGTACACGTTTGCCTGCAGGGCCTCCTTGGCGCGGCAGATTTTCGCTCCAAAATATCCCCCGACGCCCCCGACGCCGAAGATCCCGATATTCAAGCGGTGCGCTCCTTCCTCGATCATGGCTGCCCGTTGCTTTGGGTCGAGCCGCATGGTCCTTGCGGTTCAGCGCTGACGGCGAGGTGACTGTTGGCGACCAATAGCTTCCCGCTGATCGATTCGTGTGACATCGCCGGGTTGCGGAGGTTTCTGCTTCGCTCTCTTCCCGTTGGCGGCTCGCGGTTCTCCATTCATCTCGTCGAGCACTCTGCTGCAGTTCGCCCTGCATGCAGCGTTCCTCTCATTCGTCGGCACCCTTCTCTACCCCGTATTCGGGTCGAGGTGGCGTGAAGCACTCGATCGCTTCGCTGTCCTCAAGGATCACCGCGCCGTGACGTTCATGTGCAGCAAAACACCACCCGTCCCCGGGCCCCGCAATGAAATCCTTTCGCCCCTCCCCGATCATCCGCATCGTGCCCTTGATCAGATATCCGTTCTGAACGGCGAGGTGGGCGTGGAGCAGGATCCGGGCCCCCTTCTTCAGGGAAAAGTGGCAGACCATCGACTGTTCGTTGTAGGCCATCGTGGTGCGGATTACCCCGGGCGGCCCCTCGACGGATTCTGTCTCGGACTTGCGTGCGGTCGTTCGCATCATGGCCCGGCCCTCCCCCGGAACGAAGCGTAGCGTGGCGTCAACCACGTGTCCACCACGACGAAGAACGGAGCATCACACCGATCCATCGCGCAGGCGCCGGATTTTGTGAGCCATGGCACGGAATGAGTGGGAGGAGTGCCGAGAAGCTCCCCGCGCCGGGCTGCGTGTCCCGCTCCCGCGGCATCGAGCGCGCGGACTCGCACCTGAGACGCCGGGCAGGGCAGGCGGATTTCGGCGCCGATTCCCTCCCTCATGCGCCGCTTTTCACGCGGTCGGCGGTACCCCCGGAGCTTCTCCCCCTGAAGCTGATCCTCTGCCGTCGCGGGAGGCAGCCCGCTTCAGGGCCTTGTCCGCGCCGAGGGCGTAGATGGAGCTGGGCATCGCCTCGATCGCCGCGCGGAAGCAGCGCTCGGCCTCCTGAGGGCGGTTCGTGCGCTCGCAGGCAACGCCCAGGTTGTAGAAGCCCGCGGCCTGGTCGCGCGCCGCAGGTTTGATCGCCTCGTCCAGCAGGACGCTCTTGAGCGTGAAGTAGGCGGCCTGCGGCTCCCCCATCCTCAGCTGCGTCACCCCCCGGCTGATCAGCGCGATCTGGCGGCTGGCCGAGTCCGGGCCGAGGCGCATGGCGAAGTCCTGCACGGTTAGGGCGGCGCGGAAACACCGCCGGCTGGTCAAGACGTTGGAGAGGTCGACCAGCAGGCGGACCCGCATGGTCACGAGGTACAGGATCACGAGGAACAGAATCGGATACACGGGCCTGGCGAGGAAGCACAGGGCGACGGCGGCCGCGGTGAGAATCCCCCCCTCGACCAGGAAGCGGATGCTGGGTTTCTGCCGGCGCAGCGCGGCGAGCCCCGTGAAGCAGCCGAGGAACAGCGCGCCGATCAGCAAGGTCGTCAGCCAGGCCGGCAGGGAAGCGAGGACGGCCATCAGGCGAACAGGTACTCCGCGGTGCGCTTGAGCATCGCGAGGCCGCGCACCTCCTTGTCGAACAGCGGAATCACCGCCCGCACGTCGGGGAAGCTCCTGCGGATCTCCTCCATGTAGGTGTCCTGCATGGCGATGCGGTTGTGCACGAAGCTCGGCGCGTCCTTCTTGACGCCGCTCTTGTCGATGACCAGGTTCACGATCACCCCGCCCACCGGGATGCCGAAATCGTGGAACCAGTTGATGAATCGCTTGATCACCGCGATCGGCAGGGCCTCCGGCAAGGTGATGAAGAAGAAGGCCGTCTTGTCCGCCGAGGTGAGGAGGCCTTTGGCCCGCTCCATGCGCGCGCGGAAGCCGAGCAGGTACTCCATCAGGGGGTCCTTCTCCTTCTCCTTGCTGTAGGAGAGCAGCTCCCGCAGGCTCTTGGCCTCCTCGCGGCTCTGCACCATCTTGTTCACCCACATGCCGTACACGCTGGACATGCCGAGCAGGCGACGGGCATTAGCCGTGGGGGCGGTGTCGAAAACGTAGGCGTCGTACTTGTCCTCGAACATGAGGTTGATCATGTTCTCGAACATGGCCGACTCCTCGAAGGCGGGGTTCATCGTGGCCGACTCCACGAACTGGTCGGCCTTGGTCTTGATGTCCGCGTACTTGAGAAACCACTGGATCTTCTCGGTCAGCTCCACCTTGGACTTCTCGATGGTGTCCTTGGTGTCGATCTCGTAGGCCTCCAGGTTGGGCGCGCCGTTGACCGGAGTGGGCCGGCCGAAAACGTCCTGGTCCAGGAGGCTGCTCAAGGAGTGCACCGGGTTGGTGGACGCCAGGAGGATGCGCTTGCCCTGTCCGGCCAGCCAGAGGGCCGCGGTGCCGGCCATCACGGTCTTGCCGACCCCGCCCTTGCCGCCGAAGAAGAGGTACTTCAGCGCAGCGTGCTCGCTCAGGAACTGCTTGGTCGCTGCTGCGCTCATGCTCCACCTCCGAAAAGGGAGTCAGCCACCCGGCCGATCATCTCCAGGCCGGTGATGTCCCGCTCGAACTCCGGCACCTGGGTCAGCACGTCGGCACCGAACGTCTGGTCGATCCTTTTCAGTGAGCCTGCCTGCATCTCGATGCGCCGCCGCAGGTACTCCGGAATATCCTGCCGGGCCAGCTCCTTCGGGATGACCCGGTTCACGATGTAGCCCGAGATGGGGACCTGGTATTTCGCGAACAGCGTGGCCGCCTTCTGCGTGTCCAGGATGATCATCTCCTCGGGTGTGACCACGAAGAAGAAGGCGGTTTTTTCCCGGTCGGTGAGGATGCCGGAGGAGGTGTTGATGCGCCCCTTGATGTACTGCAGCTCCGCCAGGATCTCGTCCTCCTCGGACTTCTTGTTGCGCTCGAGCAGGGCCGCCACCTGGGAGTATTCCTGCATCTCCTGCCGCAGCGCGGTGACCTTGCCGATCCACTCGTCGTAGATGCTGGCCATGCTGAGGTAGTACAGGGCGTGGCCCAGGGGCACCAGATCGTAGATGTAGTAGTCGAACTTGGCGCCCACCACGATGTCCACCACGGCGTCGAAGATGGCGCTCTCCTCCATCGCCGGCTCGGCCGCAGCGGCCTGGATGTAGCCCTCGATCTCATCGGGGATCTTGTCCATGCCGTACATGTCCCGGATCTTCTGGCGGATCTGCTCCTGGTACTGGCGGATGTGCCGGTCGGCGTCGATCTCCTGGGCGAACAGCCCGGGCATGATCTCCACCGCGCCCTTGCCGAAGATGTCCCGCTGGAAGATGTCGGAGAGGGAAGCCTGCGGGTCCACCGAGAAGACCAGGACCTTGTGGCCCTGCTTGGCGAGCCAGTAGGCGGTGGCCGCGGAGAAGGTGGTCTTGCCCAGGCCGCCCTTGCCGCCGAACTCGATGTAGCGCCGATCGGGGTGTTGCTGAAAGACCTCTGCTAGTGACACGGCGTACTCCTCCCGGTTGTCATTGGGTTTCAGGCCAGGGCGTCGGTCAGGTCCTTCTCACGCAACATGCGCCGCTTCCAGGTGCTGATCTGGGGCACCACGTACGGCAGCAGGCGCAGGGAGTAGTAGGGGGGGAGGATCGGGATGCCGAGAAGGTCCCCCATGGTGATCAGGATGAACAGGTGCTCCATGCTCCCGCGTGTCTTCAGGGCGAAGCGGGTCATGTCGTGCCCGGCCATGCCGTAGAGGAACTCCTTGGCGGAATGGGCCAGGTTCTTCAGCCCCTTCGCCTTCTTGCCTTCGCTGTCTTGCTGTTTGCGCACATGCACCTCCGGTTATTCGGCTCCTTCGATCAGGCTGATCAGGTCGGTCCAGTCGCGTTCCCGCAGCATCGCGCGCCGCCAGCGTTCCAGGCCGGGCAGAACGAACGGCAGCAGGCGCAGGGAGTAATACGGAGGCAAAAGCGGCAGGCCGATCAGATCGCCGAAGGAGGCGAGCAGGAACAACGCGTCGGCCTCCGCCCGGCCGCGGCGCAGGTCGCGGGCCCAGGCGAAGGTGGACATGCCGTAGAAGATCTCTCCCGCAGCACGGCAGGCCTTGCGCAGCGCTGCTCGAACGCCGTTCTCCGCTCCCGTAGCTACTCCCGTTCCGGCAGCGGGCGGCGGATCCGTGCTTCCGGGTCCGCCGCCACTGCGCGAAGGCGCCTCACGCCGCCTTCGGTTCCTTCTTTCCCGCCGGCTTGGCCAGCGCCTTGATGCCGTCCACGACCAGCACCACCGCGGCGACCGTGAGGACCACGGCGATCAGGCCGACCAGCAGGGACGCGATGAGGCCCTGCGTCGTGATCTTGGGGTTCGCCAGCTTCGCGAAGTTCGTGTATGCGAGGAAGACCAGGGCCGCGATGGTGGTAATGATCATGAACACCGCCGGCCACAGGGCCCAGGCGTTCTTGCGGCTCTCGGACTTCAACCACAGGGCGATCAGCAGCAGCGCCAGCCCGGCCATGAGCTGGTTGGCGGCTCCGAACGCGGTCCAGATGGTGAGCCACGGGATGATCCATACGAAGAGCAGCGTGAGGATCAGCGCCACGATGGTCCCGACGTGCGTGTTCTTCATCACCGGAACCGGTTTACCGAGGAGCTCGGCGCCCGCGACGCGCATGAAGCGCACGCACAGCTGCATGATGGTGAGGGCCATGATGGTCAGGAACACCGAGCCGTAGGCCGTGCCGAACTCCATGGGAACGCGGATGGCGTTCAGGAAACTCGCGAAGCCCTTGGAGAAGACGGCCAGGGCCGCGCCCGCACCGCCGGCGTCCTGGTAGCCCTTGAAGCTGCCGAAGGCCACCGTGGCGGTCAGGAAGGCGATCACGGCTAAAAACATCTCCATGAACATCGCCCCGCCACCCACCGGCAGGGCGTCGGTCTCCTTCTCGAGCTGCCGGGCCGTGCCCGACGTGGAGACGAGGCTGTGCCATCCCGAGACCGCGCCGC
This sequence comes from Spirochaetota bacterium, assembly GCA_026398635.1. GTDB lineage: Bacteria > Spirochaetota > Spirochaetia > SZUA-6 > Fen-1364 > JAPLSM01. The sequence goes on from JAPLSM010000345.1 coordinate 19,810, forward strand.
ACGCGATGGTCACGAACAGGATCGGCCACAGGGGTCCGCTCGCGGTGGTGAACTGCGTGAAGACCGGGAAGTCGCCCATGCCCGGGTGCTTGATCACCAGACCGATCAGGGCGCCCAGCATCCCGAGACCGACGATCCAGAAGGACACGTAGTTGATCGGCTGGGCGTACGACCAGATTGGCAGCACCGAGCCCAGGTAGCAGAAGACAATCACGATCAGCGTGCCGATGACCTGCGCCTGGGTGTTGCCGAGGAACCACACCGGCGACTTGGCGCCGCCGTAGATCGCGGTGAAGAAGCCGGCCACCGCGGGCAGCGTGCTCACCCAGATGCCGACGAACGAGATCAGGACCGTGACCACCGAGGTCAGGATGATGTCGCTCTTCCACTTGTAGGTCATCTGCCCGGCCAGGATGCCCATCAGCACCACGGCGATCATGCCGAGGGGAACCTTGGGATTGATCATGAGCGACTTGCCCACCGCGTTGCCGAAGGACCCCATGATCAGCAGGAGGTAGAAGTAGATGAAGATCATCAGGATCTTCCGCGCCCGCGGCGAGATGAGCCGGAAGCTGAGCGCTCCCATGGTCTCCCCGTCCCGGCGCACCCCCATCATCATGGATCCATAGTCCTGGACCCAGCCGATGAAGAAGGTCCCGAGGATGACCCAGGCAAGGGCGGGCAGCCAGCCCCACTGCACGGCGATGATCGGGCCGGTAATCGGCCCGAGGGCTGCGATGGATTTAAACTGATAGCCGAAGAGTACGTTGCGGCTGGCCGGCGTGAAGTCGACGCCGTCCATGTACATGCGGGCCGGGGTGGCCTTTTTCGCATCGGGCTGGACGATCTTGCGGTCGATGTGGCGGGCGTAGACGAAATACCCCAGCACGATGGCCACGGCCGCGAGAAGCAGGACGAGAAGCGAATTCATAGCCTCATTCCTCCTTCACAAATTGGATATCAATTCTCACCTGCGCTGGTCTATTCCCCTGCTGCCTCCCTTCCTCGCACCTCCATCCTCGCCGGCCGTCACCTCTCGCCGTACCGGGGGCCGGCCGCTTCCCCCGGGCCGAGCCGATCTGCATGTTTTCGTTATATGCCATATGGTACGGGGCGTCAAGGAAAGGCGGGGGGCCTGCCGGATGAGGGAGCCGCCCTGCTCCAGAGGGACCGTCGGAGCTACGGGGAGCTGCTGATCGAGCTCGAGCGGAAGTTCGCGCGCCGCGGCGCGCCCGGAGTGTGCATCGTCCAGCGGCAGCAGTATCTTCTCCCGATGAAGCTTCTCCGCACCTACCTGAGGCCGTACCGGGGGATGGTCACCCTCGCGCTCGGACTGGCGGTCGTGAACCAGGTGTTCTCGCTGCTCGACCCGCAGATCTTCCGGATCATCATCGACCGGTACGCGACCGACGTGTCGGCCATTCCGCGGGCCGAGTACTTCCGCGGCGTCGGCCTGCTGATCCTCGCCTTCATCGGCGTGGCCATGGTGAGCCGGATAGCCAAGAACTTCCAGGACTATTACGTAAACGTGGTGTCGCAGTCCGTCGGCGCGAACCTCTACGCGGACGGCATCGCCCACTCCCTGCGCCTGCCCTACCGGACCTTCGAGGACCGGCAGAGCGGCGCCGTGCTGCAGCAGCTGCAGCGGGCACGCACCGACAGCCGGGACCTGATCGGTCAGGCCGTGAACACCGTGTTCATCTCGTCGATCACGTTCCTGCTCGTGCTCGCCTACGCGTTCGTCGTGCACTGGACGATCGGGGCGGGCCTCCTCGTGCTGTCTCCCGTGCTCGGCGTGCTCGTGTCCATGCTCGGCAGGCGGATCAAGGTCGTGCAGGCCCGGATCTTCTCGGAGACCAACGCGCTGGCCGGTTCCACCACCGAGAGCCTTCGCAACATCGAGCTGATCAAGTCGCTCGGCCTCGAGACGCAGGAGATCGAGCGCCTGAACCGCACCAACTCACGGATCCTCGACCTGGAGCTGGCCAAGGTGAAGACCGTGCGCCTGCTGATGTTCGCTCAGGGCACGGCCATCAACTTCTTCCGGGCCCTGCTGCTCGCCGGGATGCTGGTGCTGATGTACTTCCACGAGATCACGCTGGGCGAGTTCCTCAGCCTCCTGTTCTACTCGTTCGCCATCTTCTCGCCGCTCGGCGAGCTGGGCACCATCATCACGCGCTGGCAGGAAACCCGTGCCAGCCTCGCGAACGTCGAGCACCTCCTCGCCGAAGAGCCAGCGCCCGTCAATCCCGACGGCGTGCTGCCGGCACCTGTCGAGACCGTCGCCTTTGAGGGCGTCACGTACCGTCACCCGTCGGCCCGGGAGCCGGCGCTGGCGGACGTCTCCTTCGCCGTCAAGTCCGGCGAGAGCATCGCCTTCGTGGGTCCGTCGGGCGCGGGCAAGAGCACGCTGGTGAAGCTGCTGCTCGGCCTGTACCAGCCCGACGCAGGCCGGGTGCTCGTGAACGGCATCGATTCGCCGCTGCTGGACTACGACGGGCTGCGCCGGAGGGTCGGGTTCGTTCCCCAGTCCATCGAGCTCTTCGCCGGCACTATCCGGGACAACCTCCGGTTCGCGGCGCCCGGCGCCTCGGACGAGGACTGCCTCGAGGTGCTGAGGGCCGCGCAGCTCGCGGTACTGCTCGAGAGGAGCCGCGAAGGCCTCGACACGCGCATCGGAGAGGGCGGCCTGAAGCTCTCGGGCGGCGAGCGTCAGCGCCTCGCCATCGCGCGCGCCCTCCTGCGCCGGCCCGACATCTTGGTGTTCGACGAGGCCACCAGCTCGCTGGATTCCCAGACCGAGCGCGAAATCACCCGGACGATAGAAGGAGTCATCCGCGCCCGGTCGGGGTTCATCACGCTGCTCATCGCGCACCGGCTCTCCACGATCGCCGGGGCGGACCGCATCGTGGTCCTGAGCCGGGGCCGGGTGGCGGAGCAGGGCTCGCACCTCGAGCTGATGCGCCGCAAGGGGCTTTACTATTCGCTGTGGCGCCAGCAGGGCCTCGAGCGCGGGGAGGCGGAGCCCGACCTGGCCACGGCCTGAGGCGCGCGCGGCGCGCCACGGAGCGGTGTCGGGCAGCTTCTCGCGGCCTCCACCGGCCCGTCCGCGGCTTTACCCGGCCCACCGGCCATGAGTACCTTTGTACACCCGTAGGGCGGCGCTCCCGCGAGCCGCTGCGCGGCTTGCTGCCGCGCCAATGGACCGCTGCACCGCCCCTAGGACGGGCCACTGCACCGTCTGGGAGGAGTTCCCGTGACCCTTGCGAAGACCCTCGGCGAGTTGAAGCGATCGGGGTGGAAGTCCCGGACCGTCAAAGACGAGATGCGCGAGAACCTCGTGCGCATGCTGAGGGACGGCACCGATCTCTTCCCTGGAATCGTGGGCTACGAGAAGACCGTCATTCCTGGCCTCGTGAACGCGATCCTGTCGCGGCACGACTTCATCCTGCTCGGCCTGCGAGGCCAGGCGAAAACCCGGATCCTCAGATCGCTCACCCGCTTCCTCGACGAGCAGCTGCCCGTCGTCGCGGGCACCGAGACGAACGACGACCCGTACCACCCCGCGAGCCGGCGCGGCAGGCAGATCGTGGCCGAGCAGGGCGACGGAACGCCTATCGCGTGGCTCGTCCGGGATGACCGGTACAAGGAGAAGCTCGCCACACCGGACGTGACGATCGCGGACCTCATCGGCGATATCGACCCGATCAAGGCTGCCACGATGCGACTGTCGTACGCCGACGAGGAGGTGATCCACTACGGGATCATCCCTCGCACCAACCGGGGCATCTTCGCCATCAACGAGCTGCCCGACCTACCGCCGCGCATCCAGGTAGGCCTCCTCAACATCATGGAAGAGAAGGACATCCAGGTGCGGGGCTTCCCCGTGCGCATGCAGCTCGACATCCTCATGGTCTACTCCGCCAACCCCGAGGACTACACCAACCGGGGAAACATCATCACGCCGCTGAAGGACCGGATCGACAGCCA
>JAPLSM010000296.1 GCA_026398635.1 Spirochaetota bacterium
CTCGAACAGGCCGGAGATGAGGTGCAGGGGCAGCGCGATGGCGAGGTTGATGAACAGCACGGAGCGATAACGGTGCGTCTTGCCCGTGCGCAACATGAGATAGAAAAAGACGGTGAGCAGGGCCCAGGTGACGAGGCCGGCAATCAGCGCCACGGGCTCGTCCTTACCGGCCTGAAGCAATCTCATCAGTCCTGTGGTCGACAGCAGGGCGATCGGCAGGGTGAGCAGCAGCGACTTCCACACCGCCATGCGGGGCGAAGCCACCGCGGTCAGAGCGTTGTCGGCCATGATTTGACACCTCCTGCGACGAGCAGAATGCCCGATACGAGGTAGTACAGGGCAACGATCACTGCCGCGAATTTCCCGACGATCCGCAGGTCGGGCATGCGGGTGAACGCGCCCAGCAGGGGGAGCGGGAGGAAATAGAGCGAGGTCCCCAGGAAAAAGGTGACGAAGAGAAGCAGGCTGCCGCCCAGGGTACCAGTGCCGGCAGCGTCGGTGAAGGCCAGGAGCATTGGCGGGCAGACCTTCAGCCCGGCCAGCAGACCCATGCCTGCTGGGATGAGCGCAGGCCAGCGACGGAGCCGGACCGGCGCCTCGGCCGCAGGGCACGCGCCGGATGCGGGCTTCTTCCGGAAGACAGCCACCAGCAGAAGAACCGAGAGGCCCACATAAGCCCCGCCGATCAGCAGTGCCTGGCTGCCGCCCGTGGACGCCAGCAAGCCGCCCACGACCCAGGCCAGCAGGCCGAAGAGCAGGTAACCCACGAGCCGGCCGCCCAGGAACTCGAGGAGCGTCACCACGTTCCGGCGGATTGTGTTTCCCTCGCTGAGCAGGAAGGGGACCAGGACAGGGGCGCACAGCGTCAGGCAGCTCGTACCGTTGGCCAGGCCGAGAAGAAGCCCTTGCACTTCCTTCATCTCCTTCAACCACGCCGCCGGGCGATGCGGAAAGGAGCTGACGTGTGAAATCGCGCGTAGGATACTGCTGCCTGCGGGCTGGTGCAAGGTCGGCAGGAGCATACCGATGAACCCCGGTAGCGTGGATTGCCAGACGATCCCCGACCCGCCCCCTTCCGTCGGAGCCGGGCCGGTTCTCGGCCGACTGGTCGACGGCATCGGGTTCCGCCTCAGGAGGAAGGCGCTGCGGCAGGGATGATCCCAATCCGGAAGGACCGACCGCTGAACCGTCCGAGAATCGATCGGGCTACCGTTCAGCCGGGTCGAAGACGAGCGACACCAGGGCAAGCACCTCGAGTTCGGGAAGAATGAACTCCGCGTTGCCGTTCTGGATCGTCAACGGAAGATCGCCCCCGCTCGGCAGGAGAATCGCGCGGAGAGCCGTTCGCCCGCCCATCCGGATGCGGACCCGGATCCCGTGCACGGGAACCGCAGGCTGCAGTTCCTGCACATTGACCAGGCACACCACGAACCGCTTCTCCGATTCCTGCAGGTACATGACCGCCTCGACGGCGGGAGGCGCGGAAACCTCGAACGACCACGGGTGGGAGACGAGCGAACGAATCATCGAGAGGAACACGCCCCGATGGAGACTCTGTCCGTACTCCTCGATCGGAGCCGCCGTCCAGATGGCCTGCCCTTTGCCGTATTCACGGGAGACCACCCCCGGGAGATCGGTTGCCCGGCCGGGCGGGTCGGAATGGATCGACACGAACCGCGACGGGTCATCGGGGTCCGTGGAGGGGAGCGTCACGGTGGCCGCAACCTTCTTCGCGTTCAAGGCCACTGCGCGAACCATGGGCTGGGAGATCATGAGGGGATACGAGGCGCTCACGCCCGGCATGATCGGCAGACCGAGGGCGGTCGGCACCAGGTAGCCCACCCGTTCCTCGACGTACCCTTCGCTACGCACACCGAGAACATCGCCGAGACGCTCGGCGGCGGCGTACCCGCTCGCATACAGAGACCCGCCATTTCGCACGTACTCCCGGATCGCCGCGGCCTCGTCCCGGCTCAGCGTCAGGACATTGGGCAGCACGAGCACGGCGTACCCGTCGAGACGATCGAGGCAGCTTGCACCGATCACTCCGTAGGGAACGTGGGCATGGCTAAGGGTCGACGCGGCCCGCTTGGAGGCTTCCCGGTGCGGCATCGCGAGGGTGAACGCCCCGGTGACCTTCGTTCCGTTGTCCCGCAGGTCCATCTTGGAGTCCTGGCTGTAGTACACCGCGACATCCTGGAGCATCTCCCCGCCGATAAAAGCCTCGTATGGCATGCTTTCCCCGAACACCTCCCCGAACCGCCGGTACACCTCGGTGTTCAGGGTGCCCTCCGGATCGATCGCGTCGATGAACAGCGTCGCTCCTTGATGGACCAGCGTCAGGGCATTCATGATGTTCAGCTCGTCGCGTGCCTTCATCGTCGTGTGATCGCGGAGGTTCGTGCAGCGTGACGTATGGAACTCGTACGGCAGATTCGGGCTGATGTTGCGGAAGAGCTTGCAGAAGAAGATCTGGTGAGCGAAGTCCTCGTAGAAATCCCCGCCGAGGTAATCGCAGAACTCGCGCTGCCGTTCCGTGACGCCCATGACCCAGGGCGACTGGGCGGTGGAGAACTGGTGGTTCACCGAAGCGCCGGGCTTGCATCGTTTCACCGTGGCCGTCGCCAGCGCCCCGAACTCCGCGAGCCAATCCTCCCGTTTCTCCTGGAAGCCACGCCAGCGTGGGTCCCGCCAATCCACGACCACCGGGGGGTCACCTCCCACCTCCGCATGGTAGCGGCTCCTGCAGGAATCGCAGTAGCAGATGAACGGCCAGAAGGTCATGTCGAAGAAAACGCCCTCGAAGTCGAGCCGGGCTGAGAAATCCTCGATCTGGGCAATGGTATAGCCCCGGTATCCTTCGGAGTTCGGACAACAGACCCCATACCGGGATCCCCGTCCACTCGGCATCAGGACCATCGGGTCAGCCGGTCGCGGTTCGCGGGACGGCCGGCCTTCAGCGTCGATGATGCGCCATGCAGGGTTGTGATCGTATGCCCAGTTGTCAAAGATGAGCGAGTAATACAGGACGACGTCCATGCCCTCGGCGTGGCAGGCATCGAACAGCTTCCGAAGCACGTCGCGATCCCTGAGGCCGGGATGCATCGCCCCGTGCGGGGTCGGCCAGTAGCAGTACCCCACGTGGGAATTGGCATACACCATCGCCACTTGCACGCGTGCCTGTTTCAGATTGGCGACATACACGTCCGGATCGAAGCGGGAAAGGAATCGCTTGTCCCAGGCATCGATGTGCATGTCGACGAGGTTCCGCCGCAGTTTTCCCGCATACCAGCGATCGTCCACCCGGGCTTCCTCCTGATCCCTCCGGTCGCTACTCCGGCGCCGCAGCCGTCGACTTCCTGATCACGAGCGTCGGCTCGAGTATGGCACGCTTCGGCGGGGAATCGCTCTTCTTCCTCTCCATGATCATCTCCACGGCCTGCTCGGCCATCTCCCGTATGGGTTGCGCGATGGTCGTGAGAGGCGGCTGAAGAAAGAGCGGAACCCCCACGTCGTCCATGCCGACGAGGGAGAGGTCGTCGGGGATCCTTCTGCCTTCGCCGGCCATGCCGATCAGCACCCCGGCCGCCATGAGATCGTTCTGCGCCCATACGGCGGTCACCTTCGGGAGGATCTGAACGAGCCTCTTCGCAGCCGCGATGCCGGACGAGAACGTGAAATCCCCTTCGACGACGCATTCGTCATTCAGGTGAATGCCCCGTTTCTCCAGCGCCGAACGGAAGCCGCCGAGCCGCTCGAGGCAGAGGTGGATCGTCGATGAGCCGGTGACGCAGGCGAGCCGGCGGTGGCCGAGATCGGCCAGATGCTCCGCGGCCATCCTCCCCGCCCCCGCGTTGTCGAGGACGAGGCTCAGCACTTTCCCGGTCTCCCGGACCCGGTCGAGCATGACAACCGGAACTCCCACGCCGCGCACCAGCTCCATCGCCCGGCTTTCGTCGGACACCATGGAGAAGATGATGCCGTCGACATGCCGGGAGAGCAGGTTCTCGATCACCTGCTCTTCGAAGTCAGGGTCGGAACACGTGTTGAAGAGGAGAAGGTTGTACCCCCGGTTGATGACGGCACGATCCACGCAGTCGATGAGCAAGCAGAAGAAGGGGTCCAGGATCCTCGGAACCAGGAGGCCGATCACCCTCCCGCTCTTGCTCCTCAGCCCGGAGGCGAGCAGGTTGGGCTGATACTTCATGTCCTTGATCACCGTCCGCACCTTCTGCTCCGTGCGGGCGTCCACCGGGGTCTTGCGGCTGATGACGCGTGAAACCGTCGAGATGGAGACTCCAGCCCGTTTCGCGACCTCCTTCATCGACGCCATTGGTCACTCCCGGAAGGCCGTATTCACGGATGCCGTCCCGCGGGCAGATCGGGGTGGCCGGGACCGAAATGCTTGAGCATGACGAGGGGATCACTGCGGGACGGGTTGCGGATGCGGACCCCTTCCGTCGCCGCCGCTTCGCTCACGAAGAACTCGTCGAAGGTGGGCTGGCCGAAGCGGATGAGCGCGGGCGACTCGACATCCCATACCCCCATCGTGCCATGACCCTGCACCACGATGAGGCCGAACGCTCCTCCGTCCTTCAGGGCGACCGACGAGCCGGGAAACACGGTCAATTCCTTGGCGCTGAATGCCGTGGACTTGTAGCAGATCCACTTCTCGCAATACCCCTCCTCGGTCATCTGCTCCACTCCCCGAACGGGAACCGGACGCATGAATCGATGGCGGTGAAAATCTGCATCCACATTGATATCCCAGTCGATGACCTCGAGGAGATACTCGTAGTTCCCCACGGCTTCCGGGGGCATGTCCTTCCACAGCCCGGATTCCTGGAGCACCTGGCCATTCACGACGGATTGGTACTGGGCGAAGACATCGGATGCCCGTTGAGGCTCGTAGGTACACAGGCTCCCCGGAGCATGGAGCAGGCCGGGCGGAACATCCCAGCCCGTTCCGACCTCCAGACGGTAGCTGCGTGAAAGCGCGGTGATCTTGTTGTCGCCCTTCGTGAATTGCCGGAGGGCATCCAGGACCTCTTCCCGGGTGACGTCAGGATTCAGACCGAAAAACGTGTGGGGAAAATCCCCGCCGTGGTTGTTCAGCTGCGGGGGAAAGTAGTAGGCCTCCGGTTTGCCGAGAGCCCCCACTCTCCGCGCATGCTGATCCCGATGGTGGATGTGATGCGGCAGCGGCCCCTGGTTGTCGAAGAACTTCGAGTAGACCGGCCATCCGCCGTGGGCATCCCAGAGCCTCTTGCCGATGAGCGATCCCTTCAGTTCTTCGATCGCATCTCGAAGCACGATCCGGTGTTCTTCCCGCCCGTCTTCCAGAACGACATGGCTGAGTCCTTCATCGGGCGGCGTGCCAGGACCGTTGTCCGCATGCGTCGTCGAGGACAGCCAGCGCTCATCGATGCCGCCTCGGGCGGTTCCGAGGGCATAGTAGTCGTCGGGGTGGAGCTTGATCCGCCGCCCCGGGACGCAGAAGACGCGCGGCACCCACGTGGGAGCCAGGCGGAGAATGCCCTCTCCCTGTTCGAACGCCCGTCCTATCGCGCTGGTTGTGGTATGGCTCATCCATCCTCCACGGTTGCCGGCTCTGCATCGCCATCGGCGGTGCCCGCCGTTCCCCGATCATGTCCGGGAGACCGTAGGCCCCACCGCAAGTTCCGTCAAGCCGACGAGTCAAAGTGAGTGGCTCCGGGAGCCACTCACTTTATTTCCGGTGGCTTACAGGAACCGTCATTTACCGGAGCTTCGCATGCTCCTGCTCGACCTGCTGCAGCGCCTGGGCTGCCGTCGCCTGGCCACCCATCACGGCTCCGATCTGCCGTCCGAACACTTCCTCGACCGGCACCGGGAACGAGACGGTCCAGTAGTTCGACTGCGGCATGGTCATCTGCTTCATGAACACCTCCGACTTGAGCCAGGCCGGCAGGTTGACCGTCTTGTTGGCTTCGGGCGACGCGGTGAAGCACATGTTTATCTTGGACTCCAGCTGGTAGAACGGGACGCTGGTGAGATGGTCGAACAGGTTGAGCGCGGCCTCCTTCACCTTCGTCTTGGCATTGGGGAAGATCACGGGATCGGGGTAGAGTTGGACTCCCTTCAGCGTCAGACCCGTTTGGATCAGCGGCAGGGCGATCGTCTCGACCTCGAAGGTGATCGGCTCCTTGACGAAGAATCCGTAGCACCACGTGCCCATGTACAGGAAGGCCGCCTTCTTCCCCGTCCAGGCCTGGATCGCGGCCACGTGGTCCTGGGTTTCATACCCGTCCGAGAACACCCCGCCCTTCGCGAGCTTCGCAAGGGTGTCGAACACCGTCGCCGCCTCCTTGCAGTCGGTCCATTTCAGCTTTCCGGTGTTCAGCGCGTCCACGACGGACGGATCCCTCAGCTGCATCATGAAGTCGCCGAAGAGGACCTGCCCGGGCCACCAGTCCTTGTTGCCCCATGCGATCGGCTGCATGCCCTTGGCCCGGATCTGCTTGCAGACCTCGATCAGCTCGTCGACGGTCTTCGGGTAGGGGATCTTGTTCGCCGAGAAGAAATCCTTGTTCGCGAAGAGCGACTGCCACGGGAAGAACCCGCCCCACGGAAGAGCGTAGAGCTTGCCGTTGCGCATGCAGGTCGCAAGGCTCGACGCGTCGACCCGGTCGGTCCATTTCCGCTGCTTCGCGACATCCGTGATGTCCATGGCCCCCCCGCTCTCGATGAACTGGGTGTGGGCGGAGCCATTGTTAGTGTGCCAGACGTCAGGCCCCGTGCCCGCGGAGAGCGCGAGCCGGCCCTGCGACTTGTAGTCCTCCTGCTGGTAGACCGTGATCTGGAGATCGACGTTCGGGTACTTGCCCATGAACGACTTGAAGAAGGGAAGATAATCCCCGCCGCGATCGGTCCAGAACGTCACCACCGTCTTCTGCGCCGGAGTCTGCTGGGCCCCGGTCGCGAATAATGGCACGGCGAACGACAGCAGTACCAGTGCGATGACGAACGCTTTGGTCATAATCCTCGATGCCATGATGAACCCTCCTTGCAGAGAAACAGATATGAATCAGGGACGGCGGATCTCCCTCCGCCGCCGGACCAACGGACCTGCCTTACTCCTCACCTCCTTCCGCTTCAGGGTTCGAACCTCTTGTTCAGGCGATCGACCAGGGAATTGGTACCCAGGGCGCAGACGAGAACGATCGCGAAGAGCAGCACCGCGATCGTCGACGAGGTTCCGAAATCGAAAGCGAAGAACGCTTCCCGGTACATGTACAGCGAGGTGATTTCCGTCGACGAGGCCGGTCCTCCCCCGGTGAGCACCTTCAGGAGATCGAAAGCCTTGAACCCGCTGATCATGTTGATGATCACGGTGATGGTGATCGTGCGGAAGATGTACGGCAGGACGATGCGCCGGATCTGCGTCATCTTGTTTGCCCCGTCGATGATGGATGCCTCCAGGATCTCCGCCGGGATCCCCTGCAGCGCCGCGGAGAAGATCACCATCGTGAACCCGGAACCCTGCCACACGACGGGAACGAAGGCGAAGTAGAGCGCCGTTCTCCGGTCGCCGAAGACGTTCAGGGGGTGGCCGGCCGTGACCAGGCCCACGGCCCGCAACAGCGCGTTGATCAGGCCGAGGAGCGGGTTGTAGATCAGTGTCCACAGGAGCCCCACGGCCACCAGCGACATCATCATGGGGATGAAGAGGATCGTTCTCGAGAGACCGGCAATGGCCTTGCGGGCGCCGCTCTGCTCGATGAAGAGCGCCAGGACCAGGCCGAAGAACCCCGGCACCAGCGCGGTCATCACGACCCACTTCAGCGTCAGGGAGATCGAGTTCCAGAAGATGGCATCGCGGAAGACCGCCCGATAGTTCGAGAACCCGACGTTGACCGTCGGAACGAAATTCTTAAAGGTGAAGAACGAGTACTGGACCGTCCGAACGACCGGCAGGTACATGAATGCGATGAGGAGGAGGAGAGACGGCAGCAGGTACAGGTACGGGGAGACGCGTGCGGCAGGGGGGGCATGCTTCATCGACGTGGGCATCAGAACTTCACCGCTCCCGCCGTCAGGCCCTTGATGAAGGCCTTCTGCATCACGAGGTACAGCACGATGACCGGTATGACGGCGATGGTCAGCGCCGCGAAGAGGCTCTGCCACTGGACCGTGTAGTAGGTGAAGAAGGCCTGGAGCTGGGCCGGGATGGTCATCACCTTCGGGCTCTTGAGGAAGGTGAGGGCGAAGAGATACTCGTTCCACGTCCACAGCGCCTGGAAGATCGTCACCGTGGCGATGATCGGACGGGACAGGGGCAGGAGGAACTTCCAGAAAAACAGCCGGGGCGGGCACCCGTCGATCTGCGTCGATTCCTCGATCTCGAAGGGGACGTCCTTGAAGAAGCCCCAGAACAGGTACACCGAAATCGGCACACCCATCGTGGAGTTCGCGATGATGACCGACAGCAGGGTGTTGTAGATCCCCAGGTTCTTCACGCTGTAGAACAGGGGGATGAGGATGACCTGGCTGCTGATGATGATGGAGGTGACGTAGAAGCGCAGGATGACGACGCTCCCCCGGAATCTTGCCCTCGCCAGCGGGAAAGCGGCCCAGGAGGCGAACAGGAGGATGACGATGACCGTCGCAGAGGTCGAGAGGATGCTGTTCCGCAGGGCGAGGCCGAAGCTCGCCTGCGCCCACGCCCTTCCGAACACGGAAAGATCCAGGGCATGAGGAAGCCGGAGCGGGCTCTGGAATATCTCGTCCGTGGTCTTGAAGGCGTTCATGATCATCCAGGCGAACGGAACGATAGCCAGAACGATGGCAATTCCGAGAAGTATCACCGTGATGATGTTGAAGAGGAGGTCGCCCGTTCGTATGCTGCCTGTTTTCATGGATAATAACGACCATTAATGTGCATGCAAACGATTGTGCAAACGATATCATATAGAAATGGCCTTGTCAAGTCCCCTTTTCATACGTTAATTGGCAAAACCTACCCAGCCATGATAACGTTTGCATCGGCGCTTGTGCAGAACGGCCCATGGATAATCGAGAGTTGTTCCACGCGACGATGCACCGCGAGAACGGCGGGCAAATCCTCCACATGGAGCAGGGATTCAACATCCCTTACGATCGTTGGTTGTCTGAAGGCCTGCCGGCATCGGTGCTCAATTCGGACAACGTGGAGCTGACCGCGGGGGAGAACCTCTACGACCACTTCAATGTCGCCGGGTACCTGTACTGCACCTTCAACCAGTTCTGCATCCCGGCATTCGAGACGCGGGTGCTCGAAGAAACCGGCGACCGTCGCACCTACGTGAATGAGAACGGTGTAACCCTGACGGTACGCACCGACTACGTGCCGGGGTCAACGCGCGGATCGCCGCCTCACGAAGTCGATTTCTGCATCGCGACCCCCGCCGACTACGAGGAGAACCGGTATCGGTTGACCGGCAGCGCGGCGAAGCGATGCGACGGCTTGTGGCTCGAACGAAACGCGGAGAGCTTCCGGACTCAACGCGATCATCCCGTCACGCTGTGGGTCCATGGCCCCTTTGCGTTCCTGCGCGAGGTCGTGGGGGTCGAAAATGCCATGGTCCTCCCCTACACGGAACCGCAGATGATACGTCGCATGCTCGATGACCACCTCGCGACGTCGATGGAGGCGGCGGAGCCGGTCATCCGGGAATGCAGACCCGACCTGTGCTTCGTTTGGGAGGATTGCTGCGGCAGCAGCGGCCCCTTCATCGCACCAGCCATGTTCGCTTCCCTCATGGCGCCCTGGTATCGGCGGTGGAAGGAGTATCTTCTCTCCCTCGGCGTCCCCTGGATCATGCTCGACACCGACGGCGATCCCCGCGGTCTCGTCAGGTATTGGTACGAGGCTGGTGTTGACTGCATGCAGCCCTGGGAAGTCAACGCGGTGGACATGCTGAGGTACGCCGAGGAGAATCCCCGATTCGTGATGATGGGCGGCATCTACAAGCACATGTTCGAGCCCGCCGATCCGGCACAGGTAGGACGCTTTCGAACCGCCGACGTGCACAAGGCCATCGATGACGAACTGGAGCGGGTCGTGAAACCAATGCGGGCGCGCGGCGGGTACATCGCCGCCCTCGACCACTGGGCCTTCTGGAATGTCACCTGCGATGGGTACCGGCACTACAGCAATGCGCTCACCGAAAGGTACGGCAAGGGGAATTCTGTGACGCGTCTGTCTCCTGCGTCTCCATCGCCTCGATAGCGGACGGAACACTGTTCGACCGCACGAAGACCTGCGTCGGATACCTCACCAAACGATAGACCAATCGATTCCCTAAAAGGCGGCTCCGCCGGCTGGATGACCTGATGAGCGTAGGGGCTGTGGCGGCTTGCGGGGGGCTCGAGGGAAGGCTCAACTCAGCGACCTGACGCCCGGGCGCACGAGGAGGGGATATGCCGTTCGCAGGAGAGTTCAGGGAAGTCTCGAGCAAGCGCTGAGCGAGCGCTCCTGTGGTTTCTTTCTGGTAAGGGCGGCTTACCAATACGTAATTCTCCGGCAGCTTCAGTCCTTGCAGCGAGGACGTTTATTGGGGAGGCCAGTACACGCGACAGGGCGCGAGAAGACAGCGCTCGCGCGCTAAATCCTTATAGAGCTAAGTGTTGCACCTTCAGGCACCGCTACGCCTGACCCCGTCCGCCTCCGCGCAGCCGGCAGCTTTCCTAGTCGGCGACTCTTGTGGCACAGGAATTGCTTAAACCCGGGCACCCTCGAACTCATGGAGTGTCGAAGCATGCATCACGGAACACAACGGGTTGTCATCATGGCGCGTGCGATCACCATCGGTCTCGCTGCGTTCGCCGCATTTTCCTGCGTCTCGCTCGACCCCGGCTCGTTCCTGCCGGAATCCGGATACTACTACGGTGTCGGGGCCGGTCCGTCGGCAGCCGAGGCGGCAGAGGCCGCGAGAAGGGACCTCATCTCCAGCGCCCTGACCTCATCGCGTGACCGGCTCGGCACCCGGGGCGCCCGCATCGACATCAGCGCCGAAGCAGCACGCGCCTTCAAGCTCCCGAAGCTCAGACCGTACGCGCAGAAGAAAGCGGTCGGTTCCGTGAGCGTGGCGTACCGCATGAAGACCGCGGACTGGGACGAGCTCGAGGGAAAACGTGAAGCCGAGGTCAGAGCCGACATCGCACCACGGATCCTGGCGCTGAAAGCCGATTCGAGCCGCCCCCTGGCCGAGCGGATGCTCGAGGCGGGACAGCTGCTCGAACGGTTGAGGCAGGAAGGCCTCACCGAGCTGCTGACCGAGGAAGGCTCCGGAGCCCCCCTTGTCTCCCTCGCCATCGAGTCCATCTGCCGCGAGCAGACGAGCGGCCTGACGTTCACGGTCCATCCACAGGGCGGATTCATCGGGGGAGACTCCGCGTTCACGGTTCAGGTCGCGACACGGGACGGGAAGCGCCCGGGTTCCCTACCGCTGCGGGCCGAATGGAAGGCGAAGGACGTCGAGCC
>JAPLSM010000121.1 GCA_026398635.1 Spirochaetota bacterium
TGCTGTTCTATTTCGGATCGGTGATCTGGTCGGCGGCCATGTCGCTGACAGCAAGCAAGGTCTTCCCCGACATGACGATGGTCGGCCTGCGCAACTTCCGGCGTCTCTTCAACGACAGCCTGTGGTGGCTGTCCCTGAAGAACCTCCTGATCTTCGCCGTGGGGTCGCTCTTCAGCCTCATCCTGGGCTTCCTCCTGGCCGTCCTGCTCGACAGGAAAAACCTGGGCGAGGGGGTCTTCAGAACCATCTACCTCTATCCGATGGCGATGTCCCTGATCATCACCGGGCTCGTCTGGCAATGGCTGTTCAACCCCACCATGGGCCTGCAGCAGTTCTTCCGCGATCTCGGGCTGAAGAACTTCGACTTCAACTGGGTCGGGAGCAAGACCAAGGTGATGTACGCCATCATCATGGCCGAAGTCTGGCAGAGCGCGGGTTTCTACATGGTGCTCTCCGCGGCCGGCATCAAGGGAATCGACACCGAGATCTGGCAGGCGGGCAGGGTTGACGGGATACCGAGGTACCGGATGTACCTCGAAGTGATCATCCCCATGATGAAGTTCACGTTCCTCACCAGCTTCGTCCTGATGTCCATCGGGGCGGTGAAGGCGTACGACATCATCGTCGCGATGACCAACGGCGGGCCGGGCGGCCGCTCGGTGCTGCCCGCGTATTACATCGTCGCCATGTACATGGACCGGCAGAACATCGCGATGGGCGCCGCGGGCTCGACGATCATGCTCCTCATCGTGGTCGTGCTCATCCTGCTGGCGACCCTCGTCAACTACCTCGTGAAGAGGAGGAGATAGCTTCATGCGCATCGCGACCGATATCCGCAATGCGATGGTGTCTCCCAACCGGATCCCGCCGAAGAACCCCGTTGCGACGGTGGTGGTGTTCCTGATCCTCGTCGTCTTCGCGGTCCTCTTCGCCATGCCGCTCTACGTGATGATCGTCACCTCGCTGAAGTCCATGGACGAGATCCGCATGGGACGCATCTTCGGGCTTCCGCTGAAGCCGAGCCTCGAGTACTGGGACTACGCGTGGAACACGGCGGCCAGTGGCTTCCTGAACAAGGGGCTCCGGTCGGGCTTCTGGAACTCCATCAAGATCCTGATCCCGAGCCTCCTCATGTCGGTCGCGGTCTCGTCGATCTGCGGCTACGCGCTTGCGTGCTGGCGCGTGAAGGTGGGCAACTTCCTGCTGTCGTGCCTGCTCATCTGCGCCTTCATCCCCTTCCCCATCATCATGTACCCGCTCATCAAGATGACCGCGGCAGTGAAGCTCTACAACACCTCCTTCGGCGTCTCGATCATCCACACGATCCTAGCCGTGCCGATCGTCACGATGATCTTCAAGAACTTCTTCTCCTCGATCCCGACGGAGCTGATCAAGGCCTCCCGCATGGACGGCGGGCGCTTCCTCGGCACGTTCGTCCACGTCGTCCTGCCGCTCTCGGGGAACATCATGATCGTCGTCGCGATCATGCAGATCACGGGCATCTGGAATGACTTCCTGGTGGGCATCACCTTCGGCAAGGTGACGGCTTATCCCATGACGGTCAACCTGAACAACATCACCCAGACCCAGACCGGGGTGAAGACCTACAACGTGTACATGGCGGCGGCCATGCTGACCGCCATCCCGCCCCTGGTCATCTACTTCGTCTCCGGCAAGCTCTTCATACGCGGCATTACCGCCGGCGCGCTGAAAGGATAAGGAGCACCCGAATGTCGCAGGTCGCCGTGAAGCATGTGGACAAGATCTACGAGGGCAGGAACCACGTCCTCAAGGATCTCAGCCTGGACATCGATTCGGGTGAGTTCCTGGTGCTGCTGGGGCCCTCGGGGTGCGGGAAGACGACCCTGCTCAACTGCATCGCGGGGCTCCTGGACGTCGAGGGCGGGAGGATCGAGATCGGCGGCAGGGACGTGACCAACCTCGATCCCAGCGATCGGGACATCGCGATGGTCTTCCAGTCCTACGCCCTGTACCCGACCAAGTCGGTGTACGGCAACATGGCGTTCTGCCTGCGGATGAAGCGGAAGAAGAAGGACTACATCGACGCGAAGGTGCGCGAGACCGCCGAGCTGCTGCAGATCTCCGAGCTGCTCGACCGCAAGCCGGTGACCCTGTCCGGAGGCCAGCGCCAGCGCGCGGCGATCGGCCGCGCCCTTGTCCGCGACGCCGCCGTCTGCCTGTTCGACGAACCCCTGTCGAACCTGGACGCCAAGCTCAGGACGGAGATGCGCGTCGAGCTGAAGAAGCTGCACAAGAAGATCAAAAGCACGTTCATCTACGTCACGCACGACCAGGTAGAGGCCATGACGCTGGCCACCCGGATCGCGGTGATAAACGAAGGGACCTTCTCCCAGATATCCACCCCGGACGAGCTGTACGCCCGGCCGGCCAACACCTTCGTTGCCAATTTCATCGGTTCACCTTCCATGAACTTCATCAGCGGCAGGGTCGCCTTGAGCGACTCGAAGATCCTGATCAGGACGGAGGACGGGATCGACTTCGACGTGTCGGCCTACCCGTTCGCTTCCCGGCCTTCCGACGGGCAGAAGGTGATCTTCGGCGTGCGCCCAGAGTTGTTCCACCGCTCATCGCCGGGGCCGGCGACCTACGTGACGAAGTTGAACATCGTCGAGCCCCTCGGCGCGAACGTGCTGTGCTACTGCAGCCTCGGGCGGACCGAAGTCGTGGCCAGCCTCAACCCGACGGATATCTCGGGTGCGAACACGGACGAGGATCTGCCGCTGTCCATCGACTTCGCGAAGACGTCGATCTTCGACGCGGCGAGCTCCCTGAGGTTGTGATTCCGTTGGTGCCTTTGCCGGCCGTCGGCCGGCTCAAGAGTCGTGGTTCTGCAAGGAGGGACCCGTGAAGAGAGCGATCGCGATCTGTCTCGCGTTGTTGACGATCGGCGCCGTCGCGGGCTTCGCACAGGCGAAGCCGGTCGGCGACCTGCTCGTGTACAACAACTGGTCTTCCGCAGCCGAGATCGGGGCATTGAACGTCATCCGCAATGCGTTCCAGGCCCAGGGCGGAAAGTGGAACGACATCACCCTCGCCCATGACACCGGCGCGGAGATCCCGCTGATCAACATGATCACCGGCGGCAACCCGCCCGACATATTCATCCAGAACAACGTCGGGTTCCGCCGCGATCTGATCAAGCGCGGCATGCTTGCCGACCTCACCGCGTACTACAAGAGCCTCAACCTGGACAAAGTACTGCCGCAGGCCTGCAAGGACGTCATGTCCGTGGACGGCAGGGTGGTGACCGCTCCCATCGCCATCCACATCGTCGGCACCATCTTCTGGAACACGGCCGTGGCGAAGAAGGCCGGCGTGGACCCCAAGTCCTGGAAGAGCCTGGACGCCATGTTCGCCGACTTCCCAAAGATCAGGAAGGCGGGCGTCATCCCCCTGGCCATCGGCGCCCAGCCGTGGCAGCTCGAGTATCTGCTCTACTCCCTCATGGTCCACGTCTCCGGCAAGCTCTACGACGATATCTGCGGCCTCAACCCCAACAAGGCCGGCATCGACACCAAGGAAATGCGCCAGGCCCTG
>JAPLSM010000370.1 GCA_026398635.1 Spirochaetota bacterium
CTCGCCGGCGCTGCTCGTGCTGGACGAGGCGACGAGCTCGGTGGACGCCCGCACCGAGCTGCACATCCAGCTCGGGATGATCGGGCTGATGCGGGGCCGCACCAGCTTCATCATCGCCCACCGGCTCTCGACGATCCGCGATGCCGACACCGTGCTCGTGGTGGATGACGGGCGCATCGTCGAGCGCGGCAGCCCCGACGAGCTCGTCGCGCGCGACGGGTATTACCGCAGGCTGTACGAAACCCAGCTCGGCGGCATCGAGACGTGAGGGAGCAGGGAACGCCCGGTCGCCTTACTGTTGTATCCCGCTACAGGTTCTTGGCGACCCAGAGGGCGGCCTGGAGCCGGTTGGGAACGGTGATCTTCTTGAAGATGTGGTACAGGTGGGTCTTCACGGTGTGGGGGCTGATGAACAGCTTCTCCGCGATCTCGTCATTCTGCGCCCCGGTTCCCACGAGGAGCAGGATCTCGATTTCCCGAGCCGAGAGCCCGGTCTTCTCCTGGACGCTCAGGTGCTTGCTGCGGCGGACGCCCATGGCGCTGCGCAGAAGAATCTCGCGGGAGACCCACACCTCGTTGCCGAGGATGGCGTTGACGCCCTTGAGGAACAGCTTCAGGGGATCCTGCTTGTAGAAGAAGCCCTTAATACCGAGGTGGAGGGCCTCTTCCTCGATTCCCCACCCCGCGTAAACGTTGTAGATCGCCACGAGCATGTTCTCGATGGCGAGCTTCTGGGCGTCGGTCTCGTGCATCAGGCGGTCGAAGTCGTGCTCGACGCAGTCGACGAGCAGCAGGTTTTTCCCGGCCGGACCCCCCTCATTCGGTCCCGGCGATGGTTGGGTGCCGAACGAGTCGGCGAGGCCGGAGATATCCGACACGATCTCGCAGTTCGCGCACACCTCTTTTTCCAGCACGTACTCGAGCAGCTCGCTGTAGAGGTTCTTCGCACCGAGGATGCAGATCTTGTGGGCGCGACGCCTGGCGTCGGGCGCTATCTGGATGTCACCATTCATGGTGTGCAAACCGACGCTATCATACTCGTATAATCCTTTCAGTCAACCCGGATACTACCAAACGAGTTACATTCGCGACGTATTGCTAAATGCTTGATTCCTGATACACTTTGTGGCCAGCAGGGCAAGAATGATTGAAGTCCCGATCGATTATGTAACTCCCGGTGACGTCCTGGGGAAGTACCACACCTTCCGCAAGCGCGAAGAGGGGATGAGTTCGACGGTCGACCTCGTGCGTGGCTACCGGCTGAGCGACAAAGTAATCCGGAAGCTGAGAGACGAATACCGGGTCCAGTACCTGTACATCGAAGAGCCGACCCCGGAGATGAAGGACGTCACCTTCATCGAATCCTACAGCGAAACCGAGCGCCAGCAGGGCGTCGTCACCATCATCCACAGCATGAACCGGCTGAAGTCGTCGAAGATCATGGACCTCAGGGTGATCGGGGCGGTGGTCGAGGACATCATCCGCAACGTCTTCAGCATACTGCAGAACGGGAAGGGCAGCTTCAAGGTGCTGTCGAACACCTTCCTGAAGGTGCAGTCCCACGACTTCTACACGTGGGAGCACTCGGTGAACACGGCGATCTACGCCGCAGTCCTCGCTCTCTCAGTCCCCAGCATATTCGAGTCCACCAAGGGCACCGAGTACTCGATCGGCAGGACCTCGCGGCTGGAGACCCTGGTCATCAACATGCTGCTCCACGACATCGGGAAGGTGAAGATCCCGGAGGCCGTGCTGAGCAAGGCGGAACGGCTGGACCCCTCCGAGCTCGAGCTCGTCAAGAAGCACCCGTATTTCGGTGTCGCCTACATGCGGGAGGTGAACGAGGAGTGCGAGAAGAACGGCCTGCCCTGGATCCCCTCGTACTACATGCAAGCGTGCCTGCTGCACCACCAGGCGTTCGACGGCACCGGGTACCCGCCGGTGCGGGCGAACGGAGGCGACGTGCGCCAGCTCGCCGGGGAGGAGATCCCGATCATCGGCCGCATCGCCGCGGTCGCAGATATCTACGATGCCGTGAGCTCCAGCCGTCCCTTCCGCAACCCGTTCCACCCGGTGGATGCTATCCGGATCCTGAGAAATGCGAAGGGCAAGAAGCTCGACCCCGAGCTCGCGGAAGCCTTTGCCAAGATCATCTACCCGTTCCCCATCGGTTCGACGGTCATCCTCACGACGCAGGAGCTTGCGGTGGTCATGGGATACGCGGACGAGGACAAGTTCCAGCCGATCGTCAAGCCCATCATGAAGAAGGTGCGGAACAACGGCAGGGAGGAAGTCGTCCGGCTGCCGTGGATTCAGCAGGGCTTCACGATCACCCCAAGCTCAAAGATACAAATCGTGGTGAACAAGGACATCTACGAGCTGGAGGACGTGTACTCCCACTGACCCGCAGGTCCGTCAGGGGGCGGCGCCGGGAGGCACCGGCGAGCTTTCCAGGATCTCGAAACCGAAGTCGATCTCGAACGCGTCCGCGTAGATGTCCAGGCGCACCTTCGCCCTCCCCTTGCGGCGATCGACCTTGACGATGGAGCCCTCCAGGCCCTGCAGGGGTCCGCTCACGACGCGGATGCGCCGGTTCTCGTCGAAGGTGACCACGGACTTGTC
>JAPLSM010000164.1 GCA_026398635.1 Spirochaetota bacterium
CGAGCTGCGGATCGTGAACACGCACCTCGACCACATCAGCCAGCGCGCCCGGGTGCACCAGGCAGGGATGATCGCCCAAGACTGCTTCGCGTATCCTCCCGGCTACCCCCAGGTGCTCACGGGCGATTTCAACTGCGATCACCGCAATCCCGCCGTCGCGGTGCTGCTGAAGTCCGGCTTCCGGGACACCTACGAGACGGTGCACGGCACCTCCGATCCCTTCGGGACCTTCCACGGGTTCCGCGGGCGGGACTACCAGGGCCGGATCGGGAAGATGGACTGGGTGATGGTGAGGGGCGACTGCGCGGTCCGGGCCGCGGAGATCGTCACGGACAGCGAGAACGGCCGTTATCCCAGCGACCATTTTTTTGTCTCGGCTGACATCGCGCCGGGGCCGGCGAAAGGCACCTGAGGCGCTCCGCCCCGACCGGCGCTGATCCGCCACACTTCGGGCCCGCGCGCCCTCATTATCCCACCGCTACGAGCACCAGCCCGGCGGTGACCGTGAGTACGCCGGCGATCTTCGGCGGGTTGAGTGGTTCCCTGAGCACCGCAAGGCCGAGCAGCACACCGATCGGGATGCTCATCTGCCGGAACGCCACGATGTACGTCACGTTCCTGGCGAATCCCATGGCGATCAGCACCAGCGTATAGGCCGTGAAGATGGCGATCCCGCTGAGGAGGGCCGGGCGCAGCTGCCCCGACGGCAGCCGCAGCGCAGCCAGGGGTCGGGCGGGGGTGCGGGAGCCACCTTGGGTACGGGCCGCACCCCAACCCAGGGCCGCGCGCACCAGTATGAACCCCCCGAGCCACAGCGAGGTCGCCGCCCCTTCGAGAAGAGCGTACAGAAGTGTGGTCACCGTCGGCGCCATGGGGGCAAGAGCCGGCCGCAGCAGGCGAAGGGCGTGATCGTCGACGAGTGAATAGCCCATCGTACCGACCGCGGCGAGCAGGGCGAACAGTACGCCGCGCGATCGAAAGCCGCGCAGCGTCATGTCCCGGAACCTCGCGTGGGGCAGCAGGAGGATTCCCGCGACGATGAGGCCGATGCCCGCGATCGCCAGCGGGCCGAGCTGTCCGGCCCGGCCGAGGCCGACGTTCGCCAGGGTCACGAAGAGCACCGCGGCGGACCGCACGATTGGGTACACCATGGACAGGTCGCCGTCCCGGTAGGCGTTCGAGAGGGACGAGTAGTACAGCGCCTGGAAGAAGCCGGTGACGAGGAGGAGCCACCACGCGGAGGCGAGCATCGCCGGCAGAGCCCGGGCCGCGAAGGGGAGCACGGGGAGCAGGCAGAGCCACCCCAGCGTGTTGGCGACCAGGAAGAAGGCGTTCGAAGCGGCGCCCTGCTTCCCGAGCAGGTTCCACAGGGCGTGCGCGAACGTGGACGCGGCGATCAGGAGCACCGCGGTGAGGGTCATGGCGAGGGACGATACACGATGCCGGATTCGCGGGCAAGGATGCGGGGGCCGCTGCCTGTGACGCCACCGGCCAAGTGCTGGACGCTGTGGTCTATCTGTCCGGTACGCCGCTCTCCGCGGCCGCGGTCGTC
>JAPLSM010000316.1 GCA_026398635.1 Spirochaetota bacterium
CCCTGTCCCTTCACGACGGAGGAGAGCATGACGCCGTTGCGCCAGCGGATGATCGAGGATCTCCGCAT
This sequence comes from Spirochaetota bacterium, assembly GCA_026398635.1. Classification (GTDB taxonomy): domain Bacteria; phylum Spirochaetota; class Spirochaetia; order SZUA-6; family Fen-1364; genus JAPLSM01. The sequence goes on from JAPLSM010000316.1 coordinate 69, forward strand.
CCGGAACTACTCGCCCCGGACCATTGCGTGCTATGCGGGATGCATCGCCGCCAGTTGCCGGATCATCCGGGAGCGTCGTGGATCGTTGAACGCGTTAGCGAGCTCTCGGTCTTGCTCCTTGAGCAAGCGAAAGACGTTGAGGTAGCGCTCGTGGTACGTCCGCCGAGCATCCCGTGCCACGAGTGCGACCTCTTCCAACGCGCGCTTGCAGAGCCGCTCGAGCGCCACTTCGCGCAGCTGGCGGAAGAGCGTCCAATCCGATTCAGAGAGGTCACGGGTCACAGGCCATTCGCCGCATAACGACATTGCGTTTCTGCTGCGGGCGCGCGCTCTCACCAGAGTGCCCGACGCCCGATCTCGTCACCAAACTACGACGGCGACGACTGAATTGCCTGCCACCGGCGCGCCCGGCAGCAGCAAACGCCTGTTAGACAGCAGCCACTCGATGTCTAGGGCAAGCTCCCGCCCCTGAGGGCGCGCTCATCCAGGAAGTACCTGCCGGGATGGGCCTGGCGGATGATGGTGAGCTTCAGAAGCCTGTCAAATGCTCGCAGTTCTTGCGGCGACTGCGGGTGGAACGGCTGCGCCGAGTCGGGTGTCAGCGCCCGGGCCCGGCGAAACTGACGGAGGATCTGCCAGGCACTCGGATTGAGGAGTTCGACGCTCAGCAGTGCCGCGCTGAGGCCGTCATTCAGTGATGCGAGGAACTCGCTGACCACGTGGTGCATCGATGACTCACGGCTGCTGCCTAACGTAAAGGATTGTATCCGGAGTGCCCACGAGTTGGCGCAGTCACGGTGGCACCGGGTGAGCGTGCTGTGCCGCGGCGCGAGCGTGAGCATTCCGGATACAATCTGTTGAACTGAGCTGCTGCGCGCTACGCGCTATGACCCGGGAGGCGCAGCTGGTCACCCCCAGATCTACGACGTATTCCACGGGAGCGGGTGGGAGCGGGAGGCGGTGGTGTCGGTGGGCGCCAGGGTCGCCACGAGGACCAGGCGGCCGGTGCCACACTGGGGGCAGACGTCCCGAGGCGTGGGGTCGGCGGCGCTCGCGGAGCCATCGTGCGCGCCGGTGTCCGGCGGCTGGCCGAGGAGGTCTCGGCAGCGCGCGAGGTGGGTGGTCCGGCGGCGATTGCCGAGGAGCCCATACTGGCGAATGTGGTGAAAGCCGCGGGGGAGCCGGTGGAGGAGGAAGCGCCGCAGGAATTCGACGGCGTCGAGCTTCATGGTGCGCGGGCGGTGGTCGTGGGCGTAGTCCTTCCAGCGGAAGGTGACGTGGCCATCGGCCACGGACACCAGGCGCTGATTGGCGATGGCGACGCGGTGGGTGTAGCGCGCCAGGTACTTGAGAACCTGCCGGGGCCCGCCAAACGGCGGTTTGGCGTAGACCACCCACTCCACGCGCTCGAGTCCCTGGACCCATCGTCTCCACGCGGTGGGGTCGGCCAGGGGGGCGAGTTGACCGTGGTAGTGGAGCTTCCCCCGCAGGAAGGCGTCCCGGAGCAGGGTGAGGAAGGTGCGTCGGAAGCGCCGGCTCAAGACGCGCACCGGGAGGAAGAAGTGCGGGCGACAGGCCACCCAGCGTCTCCCATCGGGGGCGAGGCCGCCCCCCGGCACCACGCAGTGGAGGTGGGGATGATGCTGGAGCGTCTGCCCCCAGGTATGCAGCACGGCGAGGAAGCCGATGTCGGCTCCCAGATGCTTCGGGTCCCGGGCGATGGTGCGCAGGGTGGCCGCGGCGGCGCGAAAGAGCATCCCGTAGAGCAGGCGTGGGTTTTGTAAGGCGAGCGGGCCGAGCGGCGCCGGCAGGGTGAAGACCACGTGGAAGTAGGGCACCGGCAGCAGCTCCGCGGCCCGCGCCGCGAGCCAGCGCGCCCGGGCGGAGCCCTGACACTTGGGGCAGTGGCGATTGCGGCACGAGTTGTACGAGATGACCTCGTGGCCGCAGTCGGTGCACTGCTGCTTGTGGCCGCCGAGCGCCGCGGTGCGACAGCGCCCCAGATCGCGCAGGATGCGGTGCTGCCCGGGCGAGGCGCCGTAGGTCGCCTCGTAGGCTGCGGCGTAGTGCGCGATGACCTCGGCCACCTCGGGTCGAGGCCGCGTCATCGCGTGGGAGTGTCGGCCGTGCCGGCTAAGAGATCGGTAGTGCGGGTGGGGCCGTCCCGCGCGGTGGCCACGTGGAGGTAGACGGCGGTGGTCTGCAGGCTCCGGTGCCCGAGCAGCTGCTGGATGGTGCGCAGATCAGTGCCGGCTTCCAGCAAATGCGTGGCAAAGCAATGGCGCATCGTGTGGGTCGAGACCCGTTTGGCCAGGCCCGCCCGCCGGGCGGCCGGGCCGCAGCCGCGTTGAATCGCGGTGGCCGTAAGCGGCTGGTCCGGCCGCCGGCCGGGGAAGAGCCAGGGCGACGGCCGGGTGAGGCGCCAGTACCCGCGGAGCTGCTCGAGCAGCGTCGGCGAGAGCAGGGTGTAGCGATCCTTCTGGCCCTTGCCCTGTGCGACGCGCAGACACTGCCGGGCGCTATCGACATCCGCGACGCGCAGCCGGAGCGCCTCGGACAGGCGGAGCCCGGCCGCGTACATGGTCATCAGCACGGTGCGGTGCTTACGATTCGGGATCGCGGTGAAGAAGCGGGCGAGTTCGGCGCGGCTCAGCACGACCGGCAGCGTCTTCGGCTGGCGGGGAAAGGGAATGTGCTCGATGGTGGCCGGCTGCTGCAGCGTGGTGCCGTAGAGGAACCGGAGCGCGCACACCGTTTGATTGAACACCGACCAGGAAGCGTGCTTGGTCTCGACCAGGAAGGTCTGGTAGGCCCGGATCTGCTCCGGGCCCAACTCGCCCGGCGACTGCCCGAAGTGGCGAGCGAACGCGGCGATGCATCCCGCATAGCACGCAATGGTCCGGGGCGAGTAGTTCCGGATGCGGAGATCCTCGATCATCCGCTGGCGCAACGGCGTCATGCTCTCCTCCGTCGTGAAGGGACAGGGCTCCTGCGGTCACCAGGAACCTGCACCTCGCGACGGGGCCGGCCAGCACCTCCGCCAGCCACGCGGCGCCACC
>JAPLSM010000239.1 GCA_026398635.1 Spirochaetota bacterium
GATGAGGACGCGGAATGCCAGGGTCACCTGCTCTGCGAGCCCCATCAGGAAGACGTGCGCGGCAGCGAGGAGGAACGGAACCGCAAGGAGCACATCCCCGGCGTTGCGTCGGGTGCGGAAATAGCGCACGAGGAAGATGGAACCGATCCACGTGAGCACGACGATGTTCCACTTCCCGCCCATGAAAAGCAGCGAGACGCTCCCCAGCAGAAGCCACACTAAACCCGTGAGGAACGAACGGCGGCCCGATGCATCCATGTCAGCCCCCTCGGGAGATTCGACGCGCGGGGCCGCGAGTCCCCTTCAGCGATACAGCTTGACAACTGGTTGCACACGTTTACAATGAATACCTCGGTCGTATTCGGGTCCATTAAAAGGAGTCATGAGGAATGCCGCGGTCAGGGTCGCATGGTACGCGGAAACGGGTGCCGCAAAGAAACGCCACGGGAGCTCACCCCACCGTGACGGCCCATGCGGGAAGCCTCCGCACCCCTGCGAACACGCCGGAATCCTTCAAGGCCGCGCTCGCCTTCCCCATTGACTATCTCGAAGCCGATGTCCGATTCACGCCGGACAATGACGTGTATCTCTCTCACGATCCCCTGCCCCTGCCCCTGCAACGCAACGCCATGCGGTTGAAGGATTTACTGAAGCTCGCAGCCTCCCATCCGAAGGTGCGCCTGAACCTCGACATGAAGGAATACACTGGCGTCAAGGAGATGGCCGGGCTCATCAAGCGTTCGGGCATGTCTTCCCGGGTCCTCCTGACGGGCATCGAGCGCGATGCGGTGTCCCGGGTACGCGGCCACGTGGATGGCCTGCCGTACCTCCTCAATGCCCACCCGAACCTCTGGTACCGCATCACCGCAACGGGGGCGGCAGCGTTCGTGCGAACCGTCCGGGCCAGCGGCGCTCTCGGCCTGAATGTCGACCACCCTTTCATCACCCGCCGTCTCGCCCGCGTACTGTCCACGGCGGGACTCTCCGTTTCCGTGTGGACGGTCGACGGCGAGCCCGAGATGCGCCGCATCCTGCACCTGCCCGTCGACAACATCACCACCAACCGGATCGACACACTGCTCGCTCTGCGGAATGGGAGGAGTCGATGAAGCTGCGCGGCTACGTGCACGCGATGGGCACCAAGAGACTGCTCGAGGCGATCCTGATCAGCGTCTTCCTCCTGTTCTTCTATGGCCCCCTCATGAACATCATGATGATCGCCTTCGCGGACAACTACAACTACGTGGAGAACCCGGGGTTCCTGCCCAAGATCTTCTCGCTGACATGGTGGAAGTTCGTGCTTTCGCAGAACAACCTCGTGTCCTCCATCGGGCTCTCCTTCTTCGTGGCCACCGTGGTCACGATCGGCTCACTCTGCATCTGCCTTCCGGCCGCGTACGCATTCGCGCGCATCAACTTCCCGCTCAAGCCGTTCTTCCAGTTCTCGTTCCTATTCGCGAACGCCTTCCCCCGGATGGGTCTTTACGTCTCCATCGCGATCATCTTCTATAAATTAAATCTAATGGGAACGTTCATCGGCGTCTTCTTCATCCACCTCCTGGGGACTCTGATGTACATGACCTGGATCCCCGCGGGCGCGTTCCGCAGCGTCCACGCGCACCAGGAGGAGGCAGCCCGGGACGTCGGCGCGACCCCCTTCCAGACCTTCCGGCACATCACCCTGCCGCTCGCGGCGCCCGGCATCCTGGTCGCATGCGTCTTCACCTTCCTGCAGTCGATGGAGGAGGCGCAGGGTACCCTGTTGGTGGGAGTCCCCAACTACAAGACCATCCCCGTGGTCATGTACGGCATCATTTACGATTACCCGTCGACCGCTGGCGCCGTGTTCGCCGTGATTCTCGTGATGCCGACCATCATCCTCCTCACTATTTTCCGCAAGTTCGCCGGTGCTGACGCCATGGCGGCCGGCTTCAAGATAAAGTGAGCCAGGAGAACACGATGCCGGATAAACCAAAGCTGCAACTGGTCGGGATGACGAAGCTGTACCGCAACGGGGAAGGGGTCCGCGACATCAACCTCGAGGTCGCCGAGGCCGAGCTCGTCACCCTCCTCGGACCATCGGGCTGCGGGAAGACGACCATCCTTCGCACCGTGGGCGGGTTCCTCACCGCGGACGAGGGCAAGATCATCCTGAGCGGTCAGGAGATCACGCATCTG
>JAPLSM010000156.1 GCA_026398635.1 Spirochaetota bacterium
GCCGGCCCGCTCGTACAGCGAGGAGAGGTCCGAATACAGGTAGCCGGGGTAGCCCTTGCGCGAGGGGATCTCCCCCCGTATGGTCGAGACCTCCCGGAGGCTCTCGCAGTAGTTGGTCATGTCCGACATGATGACCAGCACATGCATCCCGCACTCGAAAGCGAGAAATTCCGCCGCGGTGAGGGCCGTCTTGGGGGTGATCAGGCGTTCGATGGAAGGGTCGTCGGCGAGGCTGAGGAACATGGCCACATTGGCGAGGACCCCGCTCTCCTCGAACCCATCAATGAAAAACCGGGCCACGTCGTACTTGACACCCATGGCGGCGAACACCATGACGAACGGCTCGTCGGAGGTAAGAATCTTCGCCTGGCGGATGATCTGTGCGGCGAGCCGGTTGTGCGGCAGTCCGTTGCCGGAGAAAATCGGCAGCTTCTGGCCCCTGATCAGGGTGTTCATCCCGTCGATGCAGGAGAGGCCGGTCTGAATGAAATCCTTCGGATAGGTCCTCGCGTCCGGATTGATCGGCACGCCGTTGATGTCGAGCGCGTGCGAGGTGAATGGCGCCGGGTGGCCGTCGCGGGGCCTGCCAAGGCCGTCGAAGACCCTGCCGAGCATGTCACGGCTCGCCCGGAAGGTGAGCGGGCGGCCCGTGAACTCTACCGTGCTCGCCTCCGTGGAAAGCCCGGTGGTGGAGCCGAAGACCTGCACGACGACCGCGGCTTCGGACAGGTCGATGATGCGCCCGGCCCGCTCAGCGCGCTCGCGGTCGCGGACCACTACGAGGTCACCGAGCCCCACGTCCTCAGGCCGCTCGAGGATGACGATGGGCCCCTCCACGCGGGTGAGGCCCCGGTACTCCAGTCCCTTCATCGGCGGTAGCTCCTCGCGAGCTCTTCCATCTCGGGGCCGAGCTCGGCCGCGAGCGCCGGCAGGGCCTCCGCGTCCTTGTTCTGCACCTGCGACTTGGCACGAACGATCTTCTCGAGCACCGGCAGCGCGCGGATCTTCAGCAGGGGCGCACCGAGCCGGATAATCTCCAGGGCCCGGACGTGGAAGTCCATGATCAGCTTCAGGATGCGCACCTGCTTGTCGGGCACGCAGAACATGTCGACCTCGTCGAAGGCGTTCTGCTGGAGGAACCCGTTCTTGATCATCTCCGCGGTCTGCAGCACGAGGCGCTGGTTGTCCGGCAGGGCGTCGGGCCCGATGAGCTTGACGATCTGCGACAGGCGCTGCTCGCGCTTCAGCAGCTCCATGGCGCTCTCGCGCACCGACCACCAGTCGGGGTTCACCTTCTCCCACCACGGACGGATCTCCTCCGCGTACTCGCTGTAGGAGTCGATCCAGGATATGGCCGGGTAGTGCCGGGCGTTGGCAAGGTCACGATCGAGCGCCCAGAAGCAGCGGATGAACCGCTTGGTGTGCTGCGTGACGGGTTCCGAGAAGTCTCCCCCCGGCGGCGAAACGGCGCCGACGATCGAGATCGAGGCGAACTCGCCGCCGAGGGTCTTCACCTTGCCCGCACGCTCGTAGAACTCGGCGAGGCGCGTGGGCAGGTACGCGGGGAAGCCCTCGTCCGCGGGCATCTCCTCGAGCCGGCCCGAGAGCTCGCGCAGGGCCTCGGCCCACCGGGAGGTGGAGTCCGCCATAATGGCCACGTCGTAGCCCATGTCCCGGTAGTACTCGGCGAGCGTGACGCCCGTGTAGATCGACACCTCCCGGGCAGCCACAGGCATGTTCGAGGTGTTCGCGATCAGAATCGTCCGCTCCATGAGGCTGCGGCCCGATCTCGGATCCACGAGCTCAGGGAAGGAGGTGAGTACTTCGGTCATCTCGTTACCGCGCTCGCCGCAGCCGATGTAGACGATGATGTCCGCGTCGCACCACTTGGCCAGGGCGTGCTGGGTCATGGTCTTGCCCGTGCCGAAGCCGCCCGGGATAGCCGCGGTTCCGCCTCTCGCGATCGGAAAGAACACGTCGATCACCCGCTGGCCGGTGACCAGCGGTTCGTCCATCGGGAGCTTGGAGACGTAGGGCCGGGCGGAACGTGCCGGCCACCAGTGCGCCATGAGGCACTCGGCGCCGTCGGAGAGGCGCGCCACGGGCTGCGTGATGTCGTACTCCCCCTCGGATGCAATCCACGCGATCGTCGAGACCTTGGTGTCGGGAGCCACGAGCACCTTGAGGAGCACGGTTTGCGTCTCCTGCACCGTGCCCAGCACCGTGCCCGGGCCGGCCGGTTCGCCGGGCTTCACGGCCGGCGTGAACCGCCATTTCCGGTTTGTGTCGAGCGGAGGGATCTTGATGCCCGGCGCGATGAAAGCCCCGGCCGACTTCTTGATCTCGCGCAGGGGACGCTGGATGCCGTCATAGATCGTGCCGAGGAGGCCGGGCCCGAGGTGCACCGACAGGGGCCGTTCGAGGGACACGGCGCGCTCGCCGATCCGCATGCCCGTGTTGTCCTCGTAGACCTGGATTGTCGCGGTGTCTCGCTCCAGTCGGATGATCTCACCGATCAGGCGCTTGTCGCCGATCTCGACCACATCGTAGAGACCGCTCCCGCCGAGCCCCGTGGCCCTCACGATGGGGCCGTTGATCCGAACGACCTTCCCGACGTTCACGCACCCGCCTCCAGAGCCTCGCGGCCGAGGACCGCGACCGCAAGCTCCTCCCGCCGTTCCTCGAGCAGCTCGGCTTCCAACTCGGCGGTGGTACAACGGAACCGCACCCTTCCGTCGTCGCTCTCGATCTCGAGGCCTCTGCCTCCGGAGAGGGGCTTCAGGGCGGCGATCGTGACGCCCGGTGCCGCGCGCTCCACCGTTGCCCGCGCGAGCCCGGCATCGAGCCCGCCGTGGAGCACGGTGACCGTTCGTCCCGCAAGAGCCCCCGCGGCCTTCCGGATGCGTCCGGCGAGGATCCCCGCGAGGTCGTCGTGTGACAGACCGTCGAAGAACGCACGCAGCGCGGCGACGAGCGTGTCCTGGATGAAGCCGAGCCGGGTGCGCAGGAAGTCCAGGGGGAGCGCGGCTTTCATCTCGGCCCGCATCGCCGCAATCTGGCGATCGCCGTCCGCGCGGAGGCGCGTGATCTCCGCCTCTGCGACGCGCCTGCCCTCTTCACGGATGGCTGCGCATTCCTTGTCGACCGCCTCGAGCATTCGGCTCGCCTTCTTCCTCGCGTCCTCGAGGATCTGGCGGCCCAGCTCCTCGCCGGTGTTCAGCACTTCCATGGCTACACCCGCACTCCCACGGCCTCGCGGATGGCGTCTACGAGGCTGCGTCGGTTCTCGAGGTGCCCCTCGATGCCGGGCACCTCCACCACGAGCGGGTAAGCGCCGTCGAACTGCCACGCGGTCACTTCCGGCTCGATCATCGCCGAGACCTGCTCCGTGAGGATGAGGATCTTCACGTCCCCTGCGGTCGTTGCCCGGCGGAACGCCTCGAGCGCTCCGGCCCGGTTGTAGACGGGGATGCCGTCCGCTCCCGCGAACCGGAACCCGAGCACGACCTCCTCGTCGCCGATGACGAAGAATTCCACGCCCATCTCAGGACGAGAGGATCATCAGGGCCACGATGAAGCCCCAGAGGCATATGCCTTCGGCCAGGCCGACGTAGGGCAACGCCTTGCCCGACAGTTCGGGGTTCTCGCTCATGGCCGCCATCGCCGCGGCTCCTATCTGGCCGACCGCCAGGCCGCCGCCGATGCACGCGAGACCGACGGCTGCCGCGGCTGCGAGGTACCGCGCCGTGTCGGCGGTCGCCGTGGAGGTGGCTGCCTGCGCGAACGCCGCGGGTACGGCGAGGGCTGCGAGCAGAACCAGGGATACGAGGATGCGCTTCGTCACGGGGAACCTCCCTTGGGATCGAGGGTGAACGGCGTGAACGCCTCACCAGTTTCGGTGAAGAACTTCGAGAAGAACTCGTAGTACTGGAGCCTGACAACCTGGATCGTGACGATCAGGCCCTCGAGCACGATGATCACCAGGTTGCCGATTATCATGATCAGCACCCGGAACACCACCCCGCCGGGGGCGGCGCCAACCATGTCGCAGAGCTCGAAGACGATGACGCTGAGAACGCCGTGGGCCATCGCGAACGCTGCCACACGGAGGAACGAGACGGAGTTCGACACGTAGTACGTGAGGCTCTCGAGCAGCTCGACGATGCCTTCCATCAGGAACGAGAGCATCCCGTCCTTGAGGATGGGCCGGTGACCCGTCACGAGGTGGACGATCGGCTCCCGGAAGAAGATCGCGAGGAGCGGTACGACGAGGAAGATGATGTCCAAGCCCCCGATGCGGCCGCCAAGGAGCAGGCGCACCGCGATGCTCAGCGCGTACCAGAAGAACAGCGCCCCGGCGAGTCCGGTTTTCGAGAAGAACGCCTTTTCCCAGTTGCGCAGGCGCACCTGGTTCACGATGTTGATCACGAGGCCAGCGGAATTGATGATCGCCCCGACCCCGATCGTGAAGCCGAAGAACGTGAAGATCTTATCCGGGGCCGTGATGTTCACGAAACGGTCGACCGGATGACCCAGCAGCAGTGTGCTGAGCCACCGTGTGAAGGGCACGAGCACGTTCTCGTTGGCGAAGAACGAGCCGTAGATGAAGCCCGTCAGCATGGAAGCTAAACCCACGGCGGTGAAGATGCCCCCGAAGTGCTTCTGCCGGTATCGCTCGAGTCCTTTAAACCGGCCGCTCGAGATGGCGAGTCCGATGAGCAGTGCCACGAAACCCTGCCCCACGTCGCCGAACATGATCCCGAACAGCAGCACGAACACCGCCGCGACGAACGGCGTCGGGTCGATGGTGCCGTACAGCGGCACGCCGTAGGAGAATACCATGCGCTCGAAGCTGCGCGTGAACCGGCCGTGCCGCAGCGAGACGGGCACTTTCGCCTTGCCCGCGCGCACCTCCGGCACCTCCTCGGGCTCCCAGGCTCGGATGGCGATCCGTCCGCCGGTGATCGTGGAGAGCCCCTCGACGGTCTCCGAGAACCGCCGGCGGGGTACCCAGCCGCTCACCTTGAGCACGCTGCCGGTGGCGGGCAGGCCCTGTTTCACCGTGTCGATCGAGACGTCGAGGGCGAGCTGCCAGGCGATCGAGGCGAGCTCGCCGCTCTGCCGATCTCGGAACTCCCGCTTGCGGTCGGTGATGGCCGCGAGGGCGGATTCCGTCTGCGCGAGGCTCGCCTGCACCGCGGGCAGCACCTCCGCGGGAACGCCCTTGAGATCGGCCGGGAACTTCGCCTCGTGGAATCCCGCGGCGCGCATCTCCGAGTCCAGCGCCCAGCGGCCCTTCTTCGACGCTATGGCCATGATGACCCCGGGCCGGCCGAGCGGCACCACGAGCGCCCGCTTCTCCAAGGCCGCGGTGAGCGGCGCGACCTTCTCCACCGGCACGGTGCCGAGCCGGAAGGCGAGGTAGGTGAGGTGCTCCAGCTCCGAGAACGCCACCCGCAGGTGCGCGAAGGCGTCGAGCTCATCCGCGGTCTGCTTCAGGCTGAGCTTGAGCGCGAGCAGGCGCGCCTCTTCGTCCATGAGGTCTTGCACCTCGTCCAGCATCTCCTGCGCCCGGGTCGTGAGCTTTTCGCGGTCCAGGGCGGGCGGCGGGTTGTCCGCGGGAGCCGCAGTGTCCACGCCGAGAAACCGGCACAACGAGGAGACCTTCACGTTCAGGTCGGCAATCCCCCGCTCGTCGGGGGTCAGGTCCCTCGGCTGACTCGCTTCCGCGATCAGCTGCAGGCACCCTGCGAAGCCGAGGTAGCGCAGCACCGCGTCGACGTCCCGGGCGAGCACCAGCACCTCGAGCTTGCGCATCCGTTCGGACGAGATCATGCGAGGCCCGCCAGCATGAGCACCTCCTCGCCCGGCACGCCGAGACGCAGCGCCTCCGCGGCCGTGGCGAGCATCGACGCCTCGTACGCCTTCAGCCGAAAGAATGCCACGAGGGGGGTGAGGGTGAACGGGTCCTGGTGGAAGAGCTGGTGCGATCGGATGTACATCCGCCGCGCCGCCTGCCGCTCCGCCCGGACCGGGTCGGGGGCATGAAAGGCCTCCGAAAGCTGGTCCTCGATCAGCCATCCGTACCGCCACCGGCGCCAGCCCTCGAGGGAATCGGCAGGGATGTCGAAGGCCTGCATCAGCACCCGGTGCGCTTCGCGGCCGGATACGGGGATGAGGAACCCGGCGGCGTGCTCGGCGTCCATGCCGAAGAGGAACCGAAGCCGCAGCGCCCAGAGCGCGTTCGTCACGCTCGTTTCCAGCGAGACCAGCTTGCGCACGCCGGCCCGATCGCGGGAGGGCAGCTCCTGCACGAGCTTCGCGAGCGTCTCGTAGTACTCCTTGTCCAGCGCGCTATCCGCTGCGAGCAGCGAATCCTTCTCGAGCAGCGTGAGTGCCCAGGCGTAGGGGCTCGCCGTGACCGCTTCGCGCCAGCCCTGTCCTTCACCTCGTCTGAGCTGGTCCCACCGACCCAGATCCCAGTCCACCGGCTCGGAGCTGAGGCCGTACGCCACCGTGCGGAGCACACTCTTCACCGTCAGGTACTCGTACCGTCGGAGCAGGTGCACGAGGATCTGGGGCGGGTCACCGAGCAGCTCGAGCACGTACAGCATCGTACGCACGGCCTCCTCGGCAGCTCGGCGCTCGAGGTCGGCGGTCAGCTGGTATTCGGGCGCTTCCCGGCGTTCTCCGGGGTACAACCGGTCGTACAGCTCCGTCACGGTGCGCAGGCGCACGATGTCGCGGTAGTTCGTGCCGACGAACGACTTGGCCAGGATGCCATAGATTTTGGCGAGGAGGAACGCGTAGCGGGATGTGCGGTTCATGCGTCGCCGGCCAGGAACCGGCGGGCCTCGGTCGCCAGGTCGCCTGCGGCGACCGGCCTGGCCGCGAGCTGCTCGCGGTACGCCGCGTTGCGCGCGGTGCGCTCACCGGCGAGGCGGGCGCGCTCCGCGTCGACCGCAGCGGCGACGTTTTCGGCTGCTTTCTTCAGTTCGGCCACGTGGGCGGACTGCGCCGCGACCCGGGCCGCGGCCTTGCGCTGGCCCGCCACGGTCTCCGCTGCGGTGACCAGGGCTGCGGCCTGCTTTTCTAGGGCGAGGAGCTGCTCTAGGATGTCCATCCCACGCTCGCCTTCCCTCAGGCGTCCTGCGAGTCGAGGATATCCTCGAACCTCACGATCGTCTTGTGCACGGCCTCCGCATCGGCGGCCGCCATGACGGCCTCGTAGAAATCGGGGTTCTCGACGAGCAGGGCGATCTTCTTCAGCACCGCGAGGTGGAGGCCGGCGTCCGCCTCCGAGCTCACCAGGAGGAACAGCAGGTGCACCGGCTCGCCGTCGAGGCTCTGGTAGTCGATGCCGGCGCGGGAGATTCCGATGACACCGATGACACCCTTCGTGAGGGCGGTCTTGGCGTGCGGAATCGCGATGCCGCGCTTGATGCCCGTGGACATCTTCTCCTCGCGCCGGCGGATGGCGTCGAGCACTTCGTCCCGGCAGTCGAGCCGGTACTGGGTCACGAGGAGGTCGACGAGCTCCTCGAAGACCTCGTCCTTATCCTCGGCCTCGACGCGCACCTTGATGCGCGCGGAGGTGAAGAGCTCCCGCAGCAGGATCGACACCTCACTGGCCTCCGCCGGTCGTCGTCGCGGCAGGAGTGGTCGTTGTCGTGCCCGCCTCGGTCCCTCCCGCGCTCGACTCGACCCACCACTGGGTGGTCTCGCCCGAGAGAGCCTGCGCGCGGGCCTTTCCCACCACGTTTCCGACGTCACCCGAGCGGTTGACCCACGCGAGGCCGAGGCAGCAGAAGAGAAATACGGCGGCGAGCACCGTCGTGAAACGGGTGAGCACGTTTCCCGTGCGGGACCCGAACGCCGTGCTGCTGGCGCCGCTGAAGAAGCCCGCGACTCCCTCGCCCTGCTCGTCCTGAACGAGGACAAGCAGGATGAGCAACAACGCACTGATCACGAGGAGCACGAGCAGGACGATGCCTATGAGAGCCATGGAACGGATCCCTCCTATCGATCGAACCGGACGATGGGCACAAACGTTTCGGCCTTGAGCGACGCGCCGCCCACGAGCGCGCCGTCTATGTTCGCCATCCGCATCAGGGCGGCGGCATTGTCGGGCTTCACCGAGCCGCCGTACTGGATCACGAGCGCCTCGGCTGCGGCGGGCGAGTACAGGCCGGCCACGATGCCGCGGATGGTGCGGTGAACCGCGTCCGCGTCCTCCGGCGTGGCATTACGGCCCGTGCCGATGGCCCAGACCGGCTCGTACGCGATGGTGACGCCGGCGAGCGAAGCGACGCCCGCGAGCCCCGCGCGCACCTGGCCGCCGACGACCTTCTCGGTGACGCCGGCCTGCCGCTCGTCGAGCGTCTCGCCGACGCAGAGGATGACCTCGAGCCCCTCGGCGAGCGCCAGCTTCACCTTGCGGTTCACCAGCGCGTCGGTCTCCCCGTACACGTGGCGTCGCTCGGAGTGTCCCAGGATGACGACGGCCACGCCGACGTCGCGCAGCATTCGGGGCGAAACCTCGCCCGTGTGGGCTCCTTCGAGCTCCGCGGCGGCGTTCTGTGCCCCGAGCAGGATCGGCGAGCCCGCGAGCGCCTCGCGCACGGCTGTGAGCGCGGTGAACGGTGGCGCGACCATGACCCGGCGGTCGGTGAGCCCGCCGAACTCGGCCGCGAGGGCCCGGGCGAGCGACGACGCCTCGACCGTGGTCTTGTACATCTTCCAATTGCCGGCAATGAACCGCTTGCGCACGAGATCCCCCTACCGATCCTGCAGGGCCGCGATGCCGGGCAGGACCTTGCCCTCGAGCATTTCGAGGGAGGCGCCGCCACCGGTCGACACGTGGCTGATCTTCCCAGCGAGGCCGAACTCATTGACCGCGGCCACCGAATCGCCGCCGCCGACCACCGTGACGGCCTTTGCGTCGGCCACGGCCTTTGCCACGGCGTGCGTGCCACCCGCGAACGCCTTGAACTCGAACACGCCCATCGGACCATTCCAGATCATAGTCTTCGCCTTCCGGATCCGGTCGCGGAACAGGGCCTCCGACTTCGGCCCGATGTCCAGGGCCATCTTCCCATCCGGCACGTCCACGCCGTCCACCGCTTCCGCTGCTGCATTCTCGGCGTACGCGGCGGCCACCCGGTGATCCACGGGCAGCAGGACTTCGACGCCCGCTGCACGCGCCTTCTGGAGGAATCCAGCCGCCGTCTGCAGGAAGTCGTCCTCCACGAGGGAGGTTCCCACTTTCCGCCCCTGCGCCTTCAGGAAGGTGAATGCCATCCCGCCGCCGATGACGAACCCATCCACCCGGGGAAGCAGGCTCTCCAGTACGGCGATCTTGGTGGAGACTTTGGCGCCGCCGATGATCGCGAGGAACGGTTTTTCAGGCTTCTCGAACACCCCACCGAGGAATTTGATCTCCTTCTCCATCAGGAATCCCGCGACGGCGGGCAGCTTCCGGGCAACCCCCTCGGTGGATGCATGAGCCCGGTGAGCGGTTCCGAATGCATCGTTCACGTAGATGTCCCCGAGCGAGGCAAGCTTCGCAGCGAATGCCGGGTCGTTCTTCTCTTCCTCGGGATGGAACCGGACGTTCTCGAGCAGCACTACATCCCCCGGTTTCATCGCTGCCACGACCTTCTCAGCTTCCGGACCAACGCAATCAGGTGCCAGGGTGACCGGTTTCTTGAGTAATTCCTCGAGACGTTTCGCTACCGGTGCAAGGCTATTCTCTTTATCCGGCTTCTTTGGTCTGCCGAGGTGGCTCATGAGGATGAGCTTCGTCCCTTTTATACCGAGGATGTACTTCAAGGTTGGAATCGCAGCGGCAATGCGCGTGTCGTCACCGATGACGCCTTCCTTGATGGGTACGTTGAAATCTACGCGTACGAGCACACGCTTGCCCGAGAGGTCAATGTCACGGACGGTTTTCTTGGCCATGGGCTGACTCCTTTCACGGGAGGCGGTGCCGGTATCGTTTGCACGATGATAGGGAGAAACCGCCGGCCGTGTCAACGCCCGAACAGCGCGAGGAGGCGCGCGAGCAGTCCCGGACGGGCAGCCGCGGGCTCCGGCGCTGGCGCCGCAGCCCGGGGCAGGACAACCTCGTCGCCGGTGTTCACGAAGTCGAACGTCCCCCGGCGTAAAATTGTGCCCTCGCTCACCGCTTCGTCGACGCCGGTCACCGTGAAGTCTCCTATGATGTCGGCATCGTCCCACACAGTCCCCGGAGCGTCGACGTCAAGGCGCACACGCCCCTTGCGCACGATGGCGAGACGCGTGCCGACCTGCATACCGTGCCGTGAACCGAGGTCGACGAGCCCCCGGTCATAGATTCGGGCGACGAGCGTACCGCGGGCTGGAAGTGCAGCCGCGACGAGCTGCCCGACACGCAGGAACACGTCGCGCACCCGGTCGTTTCCCGTGCGGAACGCGCTGAACGAGGCGACCGACGCCCCGGTCCTGGCCAGGTACAGGGTCGCCGACGCCGAGAAGCTGCGTTCCGACTCCTCCATGTCGAGCGCGAGGAAGTAATCGGCGTTCGACCGGACGGCCGCTCGGAAGGCAGCGTCGAATCCGGTGACCGTGACGCCCTCCCCGGTCACCGCGAGGGAGTCGTGGCGCGTCAGGGTGTCCCGGAATGCCCGGGCTAGATCGCCGGCCGCAAGCGGGTGCCGGAGGGGGCTCGAGCCCCCGATGGTCGTCACGGCGACCAGGTGATGCAGCCTCTCGATCGCGTACTGGTCCACACCCCAGAGCCGGGACACCGTCCCGTCGAGCTCGGCCTCGAGGCTCTCGACCTCGTCGACCACCGTTGTGTCCTTGACGCCCAGCCCGACGAGCACTTTGAGCTCGCTCCGCTGCTTGTCGGGGAATCCCATTGCCCGGTAGACCCGGGCATAGCCGACCCTGCCGTCGCGCGAGGCGGGCTCCAGCAGCAGCGACCGGCGGTATTCCGCGAGCGCCTTTTCGAGCATGCTGCGGCTTAAAAGCTCGCGGCCCGCCTCCCGGTGGACCGAGGCGAGTTTTGCCCGCTGCGGATCCTCGGCCTTGAGCGCATCGATCGCCGTGTACTCCTGGACGATCCGTGCCGTCTCGTCGTCCGGCGCCGCGGCGATGGCGCTGCCGAAGGCGGCGAGGGCCTTCGCGTGATCGCCCGATCGCGCGTAGGCCAACCCGAGCGAGTACCAGGCCCGCGCGTCCCCGCGGTCGATGGACACGATCTCCCGAAGCACACCGGCAGCCTCGTCGAAGCGGTTGAGGGCGATGTGCGCCGTCGCGAGGGCCAGGCGTGCCGCAGCCGACCCCGGCGCGATCGCGAGCGCTGCACGGGCGTTTCGCTCGGCGAGATCCCACCGGCCCCTGCCGCCGTACAGGTCTGAAGCGGCGAGCTGGACGGCCACATCCCCGGCATGACTGCGGAGGGCGAGCTCGATGGCACGGTCCGCCGCGGCCCTGTCTCCCGTGGACTCGGACAGAATCGCGAGCGACAACAGCCCCCTCCGGCTCTCCGGCGCGATCGCGAGCGCGGCGCCGTACCGGTCGAGCGCGCTGCGCGCTCTGCCCTCGGCCACGTCCGCTTCGGCCAGGCCGAAGCGCGCCTCAAGGTTGTTCGGCCACGCCTTCAGCACCCCGGTGAAGAGGACGCGCGCTGCCGCCACGTCTCCGGCACCGAGCCGGATGCGCCCCTCGAGAACCGCCAGGTCGGGGTTCTCCGCGTCGAGAGAGCGCGCACGCGTGACCCAGCGCGATGCCTCCTCGAACTCCTCGAGCGCGAGGAGGGTCTCCGCGAGCCCTACCGCGGCCTCGAGGTACGCGGGGTTCGCGGCGAGCGCGGCGCGGAACTGCTCGACCGCGACCGGCCAGTCCTCCGAGGCCTGCGCGCGGGCGCCGAGCTGGTACCGCTCCCGCGCATCCGCCGCGCCGAGAGGCGCCACCGCCAGCGCGAGCAGCCCGGCCGCCATCGCTGCGCACGACCACGGTCCCGCACGTCCCCTCATGGTCCCCCTCCCCCGACCTTCGCGATATCCTCCCCGGCGAGGGCCGCAACCAGCTTCCGCTCGCGGTCGCGCATCGCCCGGCCCCTCCCCCGCCCGTGATCCATGCCGGCGAGGTGCAGGATGCCGTGGACAACGAGCCGCTTCATCTCGCGCTCCTCGTCCGTCCGGCGCGCGCCGGTCGATCTGCCGGCCGCGGCGTTTCGGCGCAGGGTTTCTATCGAGATCACGAGGTCTCCCGCGAGCTGCTGCCGTCCCGTCCGTGCGACGCGCGTGCCCTCGGCTTGAGAGAACGAGAGCACGTCGGTGGCCTGGTCTTTCCCCCGGTAGCGCTCGTTCAGGCCGCGGATGACCGCGTCGCTGCAGAGGAACACGGACAGGTCCCACCCGTCGATGCCCGCCGCATCGAGGGCGCGCAGACAGAACCGGGTGAGCCCGGCCCGCCACCGCGGCGCGGTCACGCCCGAAAGGGCGACCTCCACGGCGTTCATGCCTGCACCCCGCCGCGCGTACGTCCGACGCGCGGGTACTCGATGCGCGCGTGGTACTGCCCCTCGAGAACGCGCACGAAGCTGCGGCGGATCGTTTCCAGGTCCCGGAGCGTGAGGCCCGAGTCGCCGAGCTCTCCGGAGGCGAGCTTCGCGTCCACCGCTTCCTGCACGAAGCGTTCCAGGCGCGCCTCGGTGGGGCGCTTGAGCACCCGCGAGGCGGCCTCCACCGCGTCGGCGAGCATGAGCACCGCCGCCTCGCGGCTGCGGGGCCGCACGCCCGGGTAGGAGTAGTCGTCGCGCGACACCGAGGGCTCGCGCTCCTGGCTCACCGCCCGGTGGTAGAAGTAGGTGATCAGCCCCCGCCCGTGGTGCTGCGCGATGACGTCCACGATGGCCTGCGGCAGGTTGAGCGCCTGGGCCTTCTCGATGCCGATCCGCACGTGGCTCTTGATGACCGCCACGCTGAGGCTCGGCTTGAGCTCGTCGTGCTTGTTCTGCGAGCGCTGGTTCTCGATGAAGTACTCCGCCTGCTCGATCTTGCCGATGTCGTGGTAGTACGCGCTGACCCGGGCGAGGAGCGCGTTGGCGCCGATCGCCTCGCAGGCGCTCTCGGCGAGGTTGGCAACCGCGATCGAGTGCGTATAGGTACCCGGCGCCCGGGAGAGCATACGCCGGAAGATCGGCGCGTTCAGGTCCGAGAGCTCCATCAGGCGGAACCGCGTGGGCGCGTTCAGCAGGTGCTCGACGATGGGCAGGAAGCCGAGCGTAAGTATTCCGCAGAGGAACCCGTTCGCCGCGCCCCACGCGAGCAGGGGAAGGAACCGGGAAGCCTCGATGTTGGCGAGCAACCCCGCCGTCGCGGCGATCAGCGCGTCGATCACAGACAGCTGCAGCCCCGCTTTCACGAGGTCGATGCGGCGCTCGGCGCGTATGGCGGTCGCCGCACCCGCTGCGCCCGAGAAGACGGCGAAGAGGAACGCGGTCGAGGGGAGTCCCGCGAGGAGGACCAGGGCGAGGGAGGTAGCCAGCGTGACGGTGACCGCCGCCTGCCCCGAGACGAGCAGGGCGGCCACCATGGCAGCCGTGCCGACGGGCAGCGCTATCGACAGCGGCAGCCAGGTCGGTAGGGGTGTGAGGCGCGCGAGGAGCGCGCCGGCGGCCACGAGGAGGACGCTCATTGCGGCAAGCAGCACGACCTGCCCCCGGTCCAGCGTCAGCCCGAGGATGCCCGGGGAGAGCAGCCAGGCTGCCAGGACGAGGCTGCAGGCGAGCAGCAGCGCGCTGCCGACGATCTGGTTCACGTTCACGGTGCGCGCGAACTCCCCGAGCGCCTTCACGCGCAGCGCGGTAGACTCGGAGATGACGTCGCCGCGTCGCACGAGTACCTGGCCGCGCACCAGCCGCTCGGTGACGGGCTCCACCTCACCCCGGGCACGGGTCCGGTGCATGCCGGTGTTCTCCGCGTCGTAGAAGGCGTTCTCCGCGGCGAAGGCGTCGAGGACCGCAAGCATCACCCGGCGCTCCCCGTCGTCGCGGGCCAGCTCGAGGGCCCGGCCCTGCCAGGCGGCGGGCACGTCGTCGGCTCCGGCCAGCCGGTCGACCGGAACCTCCTCGGTCTGCACCCGGTTGTCGCGGATGCGCCACAACTCGATGCTGCCGGCGTTCTGGATCTCCTGCCGGTGGGCCTTGAGGTTGATGATGCCTGCCGCGAGGGCGGCTTCGAGCAGCTGGCGAGAGCCGTCGAGCACCAGGCCGGCATCGGCCCGGCCGGTGAGCAGGCGCACGTCCTGCTGGTGGAAACGCCCCGGAAAATCGACCTGGACCTTCAGGTAGATGCGCTCCGACGACACGCCCTCGCGAAGGAGCCGGGTGACGAGTCCGGCGAAGGCGTCGAAGCGCGCGAGCGCCTCGGCGCTCACCCCCTCGTTCAGGGTGAAGACGGGCGGCACGAGCGCCGCGCGCGCCTCCTGCTTCAGCCGGGTCGCCATCTCGTCGACGTATACGAAGTCCCGGTCCACCACGATGTCCCGCTCGGCGATGCGTCCCGCCTCGACCTCGCCGGCCTGCCGGCGGAGGAACACGCCGGGGAACTGGGTGGCCGCGATCACCGAGACCCAGCTCAGGACGAACACTCCGGCGGCGACGGCGACGGCCCAGCGGCGGATGCGCCGTTCGCGCAGAGCCGCGGCGATCCTCGCCGCCAGGCGCGAGACGGTCTCGCGGACGCTACTCTTCATGCGCGGTCTCGTAGGCATGTACGATGCGCCGCACGAGCGGGTTGCGCACGACGTCCTGCTCCTCGAACCAGACGAAGCTGATCTCCCTGATCGACCGCAGGAGGGAGGTGACATGCAGGAGCCCCGAGTCGGACCGCCGGGGCAGGTCGATCTGGGTGATGTCGCCCGTCACCACGGTGCGCGAGTTCTCTCCTATCCGGGTGAGGAACATCTTCATCTGCTCGCGGGTCGTGTTCTGGGCCTCGTCGAGGATGATGAAGGCGTTGGAGAGGGTGCGGCCGCGCATGTACGCGAGAGGCGCCACCTCGATGGCGCCGGCCTCCTCGAGCCGGGCGACCGTCTCGGGCGGCACGAGCGCCTCTATGGCGTCGTACAGGGGCCGCAGGTAAGGTTGCAGCTTTTGTCCGAGGTCCCCGGGCAGGAACCCGAGGCTCTCGCCCGCCTCCACCACGGGCCGCGTGACCACGAGCTTGCGCCGGCCCTGCCCGCACACCTGGGACAGGGCCTGGGCGACCGCGAGGTAGGTCTTGCCGGTGCCGGCCGGGCCGATGCCGAAGACGAGCTCGTGCCGGTTGATGTCGTCGAGGTACCGGGCCTGGTTGAGCGTCCGTGGGTAGACCTTCCGGTAGCCCCCGGCGATGGCCACGGCAGCGGACTTGAACAGCTCTGCCCGGCCCGCATCCCCCTCCGTGATTGCCCGGTGCAGGCTGCGGATGAGGTCGGGGCCCGGCAGCTGGCCGAGGCGCACGTGGTCTTCCACCTGCTGCAGGAGTGAGCGGAAGGTGCGTTCGACCTCGCTGTCGCCGGTTTCGAGCAGGATCTCGTTGCCGCGGGGGATGACCCGCACGCCGAGCAGCTCCTCGAACACCCGCAGGTTGCCGTCGTTCGGCCCGCAGATCTCGGGTAGTATCGTCTCGTCACCCAGGACCACGATCAGCGCCTTCTCCATAGCCCTCCGCAGCTCCAATGGTAGCGGGTAAGGCTCGGCGTGGTCAACCCGGCCATGCCGCCCAAGGGGCGGCATGGCCACCGGCGACAGCAACTCTGCGACGCGCACCCGCGCCGAAGGCGTGAGCGTCACAGTGTTGCGAGAGCCGCGCCTTACTCGCGAACGTGAATCCTGTCCTCGCCTGCTTCGTTGCGGTCGCCCCTGACCGCGGCCTTCACCTCCGGCACCGGGATCCACTGGAGATTGATTGAGAACGTCGGGCTCCACTCGTACCGCTTCGTCCCGCTCGTGATCAGCTTCGGCGCACCGGCATACTCGAAGGAGAGGTCCCAGTCGTGGAGATGGTGCACGGCCTTCATCGAGATCGACCGGATCTTGAACGCCGAGCGGTAGCGGTCGGCCGGGTTGAAGAAGTTGAACGACCAACCGAGGTCGGTGATCGGATTCACCCACGATTCTCCGAACGGCACACCGAGACCGGGAATGTAGAGGTAGGTCTTGTTGTTCACCGACAGCGAGGAAAAGGTGAGATCCAGGAACTCGCTCACGGCGAGCGTCAACCGGGGCGCGAATTCGAACAGGTTGTCCGTGTAGCGCTGCACGTTCATGCTCCAGCCCGTGCGCAGACCGGCCTCGATCCTCACCCGGTCCTTCCACGACCACAGGGGGCCGGTCGTGCCCTCGTAGGCCAGCTTCACGGTCGAGGGGAGGAAGAAATACTCGGTGCCGATTTTAGCACCCGTCAGGATGTCGACCGGTAAGAGCCGCTCGGCAACGAACGAGGCGGAAAAACCGCCCGCCCGCAGCTGGGTGGTGGAACGCTGCAGCCCGTCTCCTTCCAGTGATGCCTGGAGCTCCTCGGAGAGGCTGACGCCCTTCCACGGCTCGGCCGAGAGCCCGATCAGCAGGGGCTGTGCCTGCCAGGTACCCGCGCTCTGCGTCCCCCCGGCCTGCACCCGGCCCTTCAGGATCCATGCGGATGCATCGAGGCGCGTCGTGAGGGTGCCATCCAGCGGCGGCAGCACGGAGGCGAGCATGAACGTCCCGTTCGCACCGGACGCACGAAACGGGACCGTTGCCTGCAGGCTGTGCGCGCTCACCATGTCCTTCTTGGTCAGGTCGACGGTCGTGGTCTTGAACAGCGGACTGAGCGGGTCCGAAACCCCATCCCACCTCATCTGCACGAGCCGCATCCCGAGCAGCCACGTCACCGTCGATCCCGCGAAGGGCGAGATCGCGCCAAACGGGCGCAGCGTGGCGCCGAGCACGGACGTGAAGTCGAGCCGGTCCTGCTGCACGTCGCTCTTCACAAGGGTGTCCCACGCCGTTGGGAAGGGGGGGAGGAGGAGTTTCGGCGCCGGGTTGAACCTGAGGCGCCACAGGGAATCGAACCCCAGGGACATCGAGAGATCCAGCCGTTGGCCGATAAGGGAACCGGCTGCCTGCACCCGTCCGGTCCCCGCGGTCACGAACGTGCCGTACAGAATCCCCAGGTCGATGTCCGACGGCGCGTCCCAGCCGTCCGCGTCGAAGGTGTTCTCCAGCGTGGCCCGGGGGGCGACCTGGTAGGTGACGGCCAGGGATGGTCCGGCCGGCGCGGCGGCGAGATTCGCGTCGGGCCGTGTCGAGGGACGGCGGAGGTCGAGCCGGACCGCTGCTGCGGATGCTCCCGGCGCCGGCTGCGCATCCCCGGCCGCGAACGGGTCGCGGAATCCCTTGCCGGGCCCGGTGCGCTGTTCCCCGGGGCTGGCGTGCTCCTTCGCGGCCGTCCGCTTCGTGGTGCCTCCCAGCCGCAGGAGCTCCCCCGACACCGTGAGCGATGCGTTCGGTGCG
>JAPLSM010000384.1 GCA_026398635.1 Spirochaetota bacterium
GCCGCGCGGGGGCGCGTGGGAAACGAGCACGCGGCAGCGAGTGGCGGCGACCGACGGCCAGGCGGCGTCGAGCAGCTCCCGGGCCTCGTTGCCGGGGACCTCGAACGGCGTGCCGAAGGGGGTCGGGTTGCTGCCGCCGAGGCCGAGAAAGCCGATGTCGCCGATGGTGACGCCCCGGCCGTGCAGCGAGAGGCCGCGTTCCTCGAGCCAGCCGAGCACACCGGGACGGTCCATGTTGCCGGGCACCGCGAGCACGCGCGAGCCGGCCGCGAGCAGCGGCTCCACAACCCGGGCCGCCTCGTCCGGGCCTCCGAGATGGGTGAGGTCGCCGACGAGTACGACGGCCTCGATGCCGGGGCAGTCGCCGAGAATGCTGGCTATCCCTGCTCCCTCCCCATGGATGTCGGAAAGGCAGAGAAGGAGCATGGGTCTAG
This sequence comes from Spirochaetota bacterium, assembly GCA_026398635.1. Lineage (GTDB taxonomy): Bacteria > Spirochaetota > Spirochaetia > SZUA-6 > Fen-1364 > JAPLSM01. The sequence continues at coordinate 435 of JAPLSM010000384.1, forward strand.
TGGTGCCGCCTCCGCCTGCGCTGGTGCCGGTGCGAGCCCTGGTCGCGCGCGGCCCCGGAGGGTTCCGCGCCGGGGGCCGTCGCCGCGGGCGCCTCGGGGGAGGTGGCAGGTTCGACACCGGCAGCCAACGGGAACGGAACCGGTGTCGCCACGGGAGCTCCGACCGCGTCGTCGACGTCGGTCTCCTCCTCGACCTCCGGCTCTTCGACGGGCGCGGGCTTTTCGTGGTCGTGGATGCCGTACTTCTCCAGCTCGCGGCGCTTCCGCCGGCGGGACATGAAGCTCTCCCACTCGAGCACGATGGGCGAGGCGATGAAGACGGTCGAGTACGTGCCCTCGACGAGGCCCACGATCATGAGGAGCCCGAAGTTCTTCATGGAACCGCTCGTGAGCAGGAACAGCGCGAGCACCGCCATCATGGTGGCGCCCGACGTGATGACGGTCCGTCCAAGGGTCTGGGTGACGCTCGCGTCGAGCAGCGTCTCGAGGCTCGACTCCCGCATCAGATTCTGGTTCTCGCGCACCCGGTCGAAGATGACGATCGTGTCGTTGATGGAGTAGCCGAGGATGGTGAGGATGGCCGCGATCGTCGCGGAGTCGATCTCCACCCGGAAGATCGCAGCGAAGGAGAGCATGATCGCGGCATCGTGCACCAGGGCGAACACGGCGGCCACGGCGTACACGTACTTGAACCGGAGCATCATGTACGCAAGGATAGCGAGCAGCGCGATGACGATGAGCCAGATGGCCTGCGAGCCGAGCGACTGCGCGAGGCGCGGGCCGACGAAGTCGGTGCTCTTGAGGATGACCTGGTCGTCGCCGTAGGCCGCGCGCAGCGCCGCCAGAACCTTCGCCTCCATGGTGGCCTGGAACCCGGCCTCGTCGGAGCTCGCCTCGAACCGGGCGATGAACTCCTGGTTCTCCGCGGCGCCGACCACCTGCAGGTCGTGCTTGCCCACCGGGTCGAGAGTCGCCCGCACGTCCGCGAGGCGCGCCTGCACGCCCGTTCCCACCTCGGGCATCAGGTTGAGCGTGTAGGGCGTGTCGCTGAGGGTGGCCGGACGCACGAGCGGCACGAGCTTCCGGGGGTCGGCTCCGGCACCGCCCTTGATCGCGGTCTCGACGCCGGGCACCCCGGCCAGGGTCTCGGCGAACACCGCGATCGTGGGGTAGTCGGCCCAGCGGAACGGCGTGTCGGTCTTCGTCCCGTCCTCCGCGGTCACGCTGATGATGAAGTCGCCCGCGGCGGTGAGGGCCTGCTCGCCGGCGGGGATCGAGATGGTCGCGGTGCCGGCTCCCGTGTAGCGGATCGTGAAGCTGGCCGGGGCCACCTGGAACTGCAGCGCCAGTCCGCTCTTGAAGTCGACGCCGCGGTTGAAGCCGCCGTTCAGGAGGTAGCCGGCGATGCCGGCGGCGAACAGGAGCGCGGAGAAGGCGAAGAAGAAGTAGCGGGTCCGCTGGAACGGGATGACGCGCTTCATGAGGTCGTTCTCCACGAGACCCTGAGGTGCTTGATGTGCATCACCTCGAGGTTGAAATCGAAGATCAGCCGGGAGACGAACACCGCGGTGAACACCGAGCTGACGATGCCGACCGCGAGGGTCACCGCGAAGCCCTTGATGCTCGCCTTGCCGAAGAAGGACATGACGAGCGCGGCGATGAACGTCGTGATGTTCGAATCCGCGATGGCCCAGAAGGCACGGTCGAACCCCGCCTTCACCACCGCGGTGTTTGACTTGCCCAGCCGGATCTCCTCCTTCATGCGCTCGAAGATCAGCACGCTCGCGTCGACGGCCATGCCCACCGTCAGCACGAGGCCCGCGATGGCCGCCAGGGTCAGCGTGAAGTTGAACGCCGACAGGATTGCGACCATGAAGTACAGGTTGAGGATCTGCGCGACGACGGCGTTGATGCCGGCTCTCCGGTAGTAGAGCATCATGAAGGCGATCACCAGCCCGAGCCCGAGCAGGCTCGCGTTGATGCCCTGCCGGATGGCGTCCTCGCCGAGGGAGGCGCCGATGGCCTGCTGGCTGATGATCTCGAGGGGCACGGGCAGCGAGCCGGTGCGCAGCACGAGGGCGAGGTCCTTCGCCTCGTCCGCGCTGAAGCCCTCGACGCTCACCGAGTCGCGGATGGACGTCCGGATGGTGGCCTGGGCCTTGATCTTGTTGTCGAGGACGACCGCGAGCACCTTGCCGACGTTCGCGCTCGTGAGCTTGTAGAAGATCTCGCCGCCCTCGGCGGTCAGCTGGAAGACGACCGTGGGCTGGCCGGTCAGGTTGTCGCGCGACACCTGGGCGTCGCGGATGTAGATGCCGTTCAGGCCGACTTCCTCGTGCAGGACCGCGTAGCCCTTGTACTCGTCGATGCCGTACGAGTCCTTCTTGAATACGCCGCGCAGTATCGTGCCCTTGGGCAGGAGAGCGAGCACCTTCTGGTCGCGGACGTTGCCGGCAGCGTCGAGGAGCACCGTGTTGCTCGACTTCTCGTACGCCCTGACTGCGACGAGGGTGTCGGTGTCGGCGATGTGGAACGTCAGGAGGCCCTTGCCCATGATGAAGCGGCGCACCGCCTCGGGGTCCGAGGTGCCGGGGATTTCCACGATGATCTGGTCGGTGCCCTGGCGGCGGATGGAGGGCTCGGTCAGGCCGAACTGGTCGATCCGGTTGTTCAGGACCTCCAGAACCCGGCTCATGTAGTCCTCCCGCTCTGCGTCGGAGAGAGGCTTGGTGCTCGCCCGGTCGGCCTCGGGCATCGCGTCCTTCAGCGACTGATCCAGGGCGGCGAAGTCCGCCTGGATGACGACGTACATGCCGCCGCGCAGGTCGAGGCCGAGCTGCAGGGTCCGGGACCGCAGGCTCTTCAGGCCGGTGAAGTACGTGCGGTAATGGTCTTCGACGGTGGCCTGGAAGTCCTTGCGCCCCGTCCATGCCGAGAGCACCTCGCCCATCGTCCACGCCGAGGGCGTGGACTTTCCGGCGCTCCGGTAGCGATCCTTCGCGTCGGCGATCAGGTACGAGAACTCGGCCGGCACGGGGTCGCCGGCCGGGAGGGCCAGCAGCCGGTCCACCGCCGTAATGGCCTCGTCCTGGCTGTACTCCTTGATCCGGTTGCGCGAGCTCTCCGCGATCTCCTTGTCCGCCTGCGGGACGAGAAAATACCACTTGATGGAGGGCCAGAGGAACGAGAAGCCGATCGCCACCAGGGCGACCACGAGGAGGAACCGGTACCGCTTCTTCATCGGGGAGCTACTCCTTCGCGGGCTCCGTCGCCTCATCCTCGCGCTTGAGCACCGTGGCCACCGCGCTCTTGCTGTACTCGAGCTTGGTGTTGTCGTCGACCTTCAGCACGACCGCGTCGTCCTTCACGGAGACGATCGTGCCGCGCAGGCCCCCGATGGTGATGATCCGGTCGCCCTTGCGGAGGTTCTCCAGCAACTTCTTGGCGTCCTTCTGCTTCTTGTTCTGGGGCCGCATCACCAGGAAGTAGAAGACGAGGATGATCAGGGGCATCACGATCAGGATACCCCACTGGCTCATGCCTCCGGAGGCCGTGCCGGTGGTGCCGCCGGCCGACTCGGCCGTAGGCAGGAGCATGAGCGGGAGGTTGAAAAGTGGTGCGTTCATACGAATTCCTTAGCTGTGCGAGAGATGGAAAAGCCGCGGAACCATAGCACGAAGGCCGAGACTGAGTCAACTGCGGCCGCGCAGAATCCGAGAGACCGCCCGCAGCCGGCGGGTGAACACCGCCTCGACCCGGGTCGAAGCGTCGCGCACCTCGCGCATCCTTCCCACAAGGAACTCCAGCGCCGAGAGCGTCTTGCGGATCTCCTCCGCGGGAGCCCCGGCGAGGTCCTCCTCGACGGTCCCGTACCCGGGGCCGACCAGCTTCAGGATGGTCCCGATCTCCGCCAGCGTGTAGTTGAAGGTCTGGAGATCCCGGATAAAGGAAACCAGCTCGGCATCCGCGGGACGGTAGAGGCGGAACCCCCCCTCCGTGCGCCGGGAGGGCGCCACCAGCCCCTTCTCCTCCCAGAACTTGATCGTCCGGACGTTCAGACCGGTGCGCTCGGCGAGTTCGCCGATCGTGAGGAACCCGCTGCGGGTGACGTAGTGCCCCTTCTCATCCCGCACCGGAAGGCCCACGCTGCGCTTGATCTTGCCGATCTCGGAGAGCGCGTACCCCAGCGTCCGGAACCTTCGGACGAGTTCGCCGTCCTCGAGGGCCTGTTCGGGGAACCGGTCGCCGCGGCCCGCGGCGGGCGAGACGAGGCCGTGCTCGATCCAATCGTCGAGCTCCCCGTGGGTGATGCGCAAACGCTGCACGAGCTCTTCGCGGGAGAGGTCCACGGCGCCCCCCTAGACCACGGTGACCTTCGTCACCCCCTCGGGAACGCCGGATGTGCCGTACAGCCTTTCGAGCTCTGCCACGGTGCTGGCCGGATGGGCGGTATGCGCATTGAATAGGGCCAGGACCTGCTCGCTTTCGGCCGCGTCTCCGGCGAACAGGGCCGAGCAGAGCGCCTGCTTGTACAGGCCGGCCTCGGCGAGCCCAGCGGTCGAGAGGGAGCCGTGCTTCCTCTGCAGGCGGCCGTCCACGATGGCGGTGCTGCCGTCGTACCCGAGGCAGAAGACGAAATCGGCCCTGCGCATGACGCCATTCTGCCGGATGGCGAAGCGTTATGCAAGGCCGACCATCATGAAGAGAGGCTGCCTCGCGGCAGCCTCTCTGGGAATTCTTTCACGCCCCCCGAAGGTGCTAGTACTCGGGCATCCCGCCCATACCGCCCATGCCGCCGCCCGGGCCGCCAGCCGACGATTCCTTCTTCTCGGGGATGTCCGTCACGATGCACTCCGTCGTCAGCAGCATGGCCGCGATCGAGGCGGCGTTCTGCAGGGCCGAGCGAGTGACCTTGGCGGGGTCGATGATCCCCTTCTTCACGAGGTCGGTCCACTCCATGGCCTGTGCGTCGAAGCCGAAGCCCTTCTTCTCGTTGCGCGCACGATCGATGATTACGGCGCCGTCCATGCCGGAGTTCTGCGCGATCTGGCGCATGGGCTCCTCGAGGGCGCGCTTCACGATGTCGAAACCGACCTTCTCGTCCGCGCTCATGGTCGAAAGGTCCGCCTTCTCGAGGGCCTTGGCCGCCTGCACGAGGGTGACGCCGCCGCCGGGCACGACGCCCTCCTCGATGGCCGCACGGGTCGCCGACAGGGCATCCTCGACCCGGTGCTTCTTCTCCTTCAGCTCGACCTCGGTCGCGGCGCCCACGTTGATGACCGCAACTCCTCCGGCCAGCTTTGCCAGCCGTTCCTGCAGCTTCTCGCGGTCGTAGTCCGAGGTGGTCTCCTCGATCTGGGCCTTGATCTGGGCGATGCGGTCCTTGATGTCCTTCTGCTTGCCCGCGCCCTCGATGAGGGTGGTGTTCTCCTTGTCCACCTTCACCTGCTTGGCCCGGCCGAGTTGAGCGATCTCCGCGTTCTCGAGCTTCAGCCCGAGCTCCTCGGCCATGACCTGGCCGCCGGTGAGGATGGCGATGTCCTCGAGCATGGCCTTGCGCCGGTCGCCGAAACCGGGCGCCTTCACGGCGCAGGCGACGAGCGTGCCGCGGAGGTTGTTCACGACGAGGGTGGCGAGGGCTTCGCCCTCGACCTCCTCGGCGATCACGAGCAGGGGCTTGCCGGTCTGGGCGATCTTCTCGAGCAACGGTAGCATGTCCTTCATGCCCGAGATCTTCTTGTCGTGGATGAGGATGTAGGGGTTCTCCATCACCGCGGTCTGCGTCTCCCGGTTGGTGACGAAGTACGAGCTGATGAAGCCCCGGTCGAACTGCATCCCCTCGACTACCTCGAGGCTGGTCTCGAGGCTCTTGGACTCCTCCACCGTGATGACGCCGTCCTTGCCGACCTTCTCCATCGCGTCGGCGATCAGCGTGCCGATCTCCATGTCGTTGTTGGCCGAGATGGCCGCGACGTTGGAGATCTCCTCCTTCTCCTTGATGTCCTTGGCGTTCTTCTTGATGTCCTCGACCGCGACCTCGACCGCCTTCGCGATGCCGCGCTTGATGTCCATGGGATTGATGCCCGCGGCCACCCGCTTCAGGCCTTCCTTGATCATCGAGTAGGCGAGGACGGTCGCGGTGGTGGTGCCGTCGCCGGCGACGTCGTTGGTCTTGGTCGCGACTTCCTTCAGCAGCTGCGCGCCCATGTTCTCGAACGGATCCTCGAGCTCGATCTCCTTCGCGATCGTGACCCCGTCATTGGTGACCGTGGGGGCGCCAAACTTCTTGTCGAGCACCACGTTGCGGCCCTTCGGGCCGAGGGTGACCTTGACGGCGGTAGACATTTTCTCCACGCCGCGGAGGAGTTTCTGGCGCGCGTCCTCATCGAACCGCAGTTGCTTGGCCATGTCTCAACCCTTTCTTTCCGTAAAGATTTGTCGTGTCGTGCCTGTTTTGAGGCGTGCAGCAAATGCCGCTTTTAACCTAAAGATACAAAAGAGAGCGGGGCCGAGGCAAGAGGTATTTTTCCATGCCCCTGAGTCGGCCTTCCATGGCCATGGCTTGACGCCGGGAGGGCAACCGGTACAAATGGAAGGTACATGAACGCGGAGCGGAAGCAGCCTGGCACCCCTAGGGCGGCAGCCCTAGCACGCCCTGGGCGTGCTGAGGCGGGAGCCCCCCCTCCGCGGGCGGCGACCGGCCGTCGCCTGATGGTCGGGGTGCAGTGGGACGCCACGTGCTGGACCCGGGCACCCCTCCTCGTCGACCGGATCCTCCGTGTGCTCCACCCCGTACCCCTGCACTGGAACTTCCCCGCCTTCCCGTGGACCGATACCGGCGCTTCCGGCCTCGCCCCGGTGCTGCGGGAGCGCCTCGCCTCCGCCGGCGACTCGCTGCTCGCCATGGGCTGCACGGGCGCCTGCCAGCCCGTGCTCGGGCTCAAGGATCTCGACCGGGAGATCGCCTGGGGCCTGCGCAACCCCTGGTCCACGGGCCTTGCGGACGTGTTCGGCCGCCGGCCGGCGGCCATCGCGCCCCGCCTCCCCGACCTCGATCGTCCGGGCGCAGCCGCGCTGTTCCTCCGGCATGGCCTCGCGCTCGTCGGCACCGCCGTCGGCGACCGGACGCTCACCTTCTCGGGGCACTACGGCCTGCGGGTGTTCCCCTACACGAGGCTTCCGGGCGCAGGCACGGGCCGCCAGGCGCTGGACGCCAACCTCCGTCGCCTGATGGCGCTCTGCGGCGACGTGTTCGTGATGATCGACCTCGCCGCGCTGCCCGCCGCGCCGGCTGCGGCGGCTCCCCTGATCGAGATCTTCGCCGAAAGGGTTCTCGGCTCCGGGAGGACCATCGTCCCGCTGGCCGAGGCTGCGCTCGAAGGCGAAACCCGGCAGCCCGTGAACGGCTGCGCCTCGACCGAGGCCGCGGAGTGGCGCCTGTTCCCCGCCACGACCCTCCGTCGACGGCTCGAGGCATCCGAAGGCCTGCGCCGCAGGCGCCGCCGGCGCAGCGACGAAACACGCGACCTGCTCGCACAGCTTTCCGCGGCAACCCCCGATCCGCCCGTACCGGCGCCGGGCCCGCCACGGCGGTACACCGACCGCGGACTGATCGCCCACATGCAGGGCGAGGCGACGCTCTCGGGAGACATCTTCGACGTGCGCCTCGCGGGCGGACGGTTCTGCGGGCTCGCTCGCGGCCGGGAGGCCCTGACTCCCCAGCGTCCGGCCGTCTCCTGGCTGCGGGTGAACGGCAGGACGTTCGTCGCCCGCGGCCGATCCGCATTCTCGTTCGAAGGCGACGACGGCACGGGCCTCCGCGAAGATCTCGTCCTCGAGCCCGGCGGCTCCCTCGTGGTCGATTACACCTTCCGCGTGGAACATGCCTTCCTCGCCATCGAGGCCGCCTTCACCTTCCCCGCCCTCCCGCCCGAGACCATTGTCGACGAATGGGCGCCACTGGTCTTCGCCCTCGCGGAGGTGCCGCCGGGCCGCGAGGTGCCGGTCGCCTTTGAGGCGCCCGACGGCTCTACCGGCACGTGCCTCGTGGCGGAGCGGGACGGCTGGCGGCCGGCGGCCGGTTCCCGCTTCCGGGTGAAGACCGGCGCCTTGGAGATCGTCCTTGCCACCGGCTCCGACGGCCTCGGCGCCTGGGGCCTCTTCCTGTTCCGAATCGCGAAGGTCGGGAGGGGCCGGCGCGTGCTCGAGGTCAACCCCTTCGGCGCCGCCGGCCCCGTGCCGGCCGCGCCGCTCGCCGGCTCACGCGGGTCCTTCGGCTTCACGATCGGGCTGGGGAGGCCATGAAGCGCGCGCGCCTCGATTTCTTCGACGTCGACCACACCATCACGCGCCACGCGACGGCAGGCCGGTTCATGATGCGGGCGATCGCCCGGGGCCTCGCGCCGTGGCCGATCGCGCTCGTGCTGCCGTGGTACGGCATCGCCTACCGTCTCGGCCTCCTGCGCTTCAAGGATCGCGTTGACATGCTGGGCCCCCTGCGGGGGGTGCCGCGGGCCGACCTGGAGGCCCTGGCGCGCGAGACCTTCGAGCAGCGCGTGCGCGGCGACCTCAACCCGAGCGTCGAGCGCCTGATCCGTGAGCGTCTCGCGGCCGGCCGCCGGGTGGTGCTCGCCACCTCGACGCTCGACATCATCGTCGCCCCCCTGGCCGCGCACCTCGGAGTGCGGGACGTGATCGCCACGACGCTCGAGTTCGAGGACGGCATCGCGACCGGGCGGGTGGCGGGCCGTCCCCTGTTCCGGCGCGAGAAGCGGATAGCGGTGCTCGCGTTCATCCGCGAGGCCGACGACGACCCCCGGCGGTGCTCCTTCCACTCGGACAGCATCAACGACCTGCCGCTGCTCGAGGAGGTCGGCGAGCCCGTGGCGGTTAACCCGGATTTCCGGCTGCGCAGCATCGCGGCGCGCCGGGGCTGGCCGATCATCGACTGCCGCTGATCTCCCCCTGAGCCACCCGGCGGATCGTGCCGGCGTCGTCGCGCAGCAGCAGCGCGCCGTCCGCGTCCACGCCGAGCACCGTACCCTCGACCGCCGTTCCCGAGCCGATCGGTTCCACGCGCACGCGTGCGCCGCGCCCCGCGAGGCGCTGCTCGATCCCGGCCCTCCAGTCCTCGTCGCCGAGCACCTCGCGCAGGCGCGCAAGCACGACCGGGCACAGCTCGAGCGGCTGCACTTCCCGGCCCGTGGCCAGGAGCAGGGAGCCGGCCGTGGCTGCGATCTCAGAGGGAAACGACCGCTGGAGGCAGTTGATGCCGATGCCGGCGAGGAGCAGGCCGCCGCGGGCTTCGCAGAGCACCCCCGCCACCTTGCGGCCGGCGAGCATCGCGTCGTTCGGCCACCGGATGTCCGGCACGGACTCGGTCGCTTCCCCGACCGCCCGGCTCACGGCGAGACCGGCACGCAGCGGGAGCTGGGACGCCGCGAAATCCAGCTCCTCGGCGCGCAGCAGCACGGTCATCAGCAGACTCTCCCACCCGGGCGACAGCCAGCGCCGCCCTGGCGCCCGGCCCCTGCCGTGTTCCTGGAAGCCGGCCACGACCGCCGTGCCGGAGGGCATCCCCCGGAGGCCGAGCTCGAAGCAGTCGTCCATGGTCGAACCGGTCCGCTCGACCACCGTCACCACGGCGCCGGGCCAGGGATTGATGATGCGCGCGGACGCTCCGCTGCCGTTCAGGTTGACCTCCCGGTTGATCTGTACCATGTTTGGGCCATGCGGGAAAACCCGCTCGCGTACGGCCTCGGCCTGCCGCGCGAGCCTCCGGCCCTCTCGGTCGTCATTTTCGGGGCGAGCGGCGATCTCACCCGGCGCAAGCTGGTGCCGGCCCTCTTTTCGCTGTTCCTCAAGGGGCGCATCGGACGGTTCCGGGTGATCGGCTTCGCCCGGCGCGACTGGACCACGGAGGCGTTCCGCGCCCTGGTGCGCGCGGCGCTCGACGGAGAGGAGTTCTCCCGGGTCGACCGGGCGCTGAAGGATGCCTTCGCCGCACACGCGGAGTTCGTGCGCTCCGACTTCGACGATCCCTCGGGCTACGCAGCGCTCCGGGACGGGTTCGCCGAGCCCCCGAACCGGCTCTTCTACCTCGCCACGCCGCCCGACGCCTGCGCGCGCATCGTGGAACGCCTCCGCGAGGCGGGACTCGCCGACCAGTCCCGGGGCTTCGCGCGCATCGTCGTGGAGAAGCCGTTCGGGCGCGACCTCGACAGCGCCCGGGCCCTCAACGCGCACGTCGCCGCGGCGTTCGCCGAGGAGCAGGTCTTCCGCATCGACCACTACCTCGGCAAGGAGACCGTGCAGAACATCATGCTGCTGCGCTTCGGCAACGGCATCTTCGAGCCGGTCTGGAACAACCGGTACGTGGACCACGTCCAGATCACCATGGCCGAGACCCTCGGGGCGGAGGGGCGCGGCGGGTACTACGAGTCGGCGGGCGCGCTGCGCGACATGGTCCAGAACCACATGCTGCAGCTGCTGTGCCTCGTCGCCATGGAGCCGCCGGTCGACCTGCGGCCGGAGAGCGTGCGCGCAGAGAAGCTGAAGGTGCTGCGGTCGCTCGTCGTCATCGGCGCACGCGAGGTCGGCACCGAGACCGTGCGGGGGCAGTACACCCGGGGCACGGCGGACGGCGCGGAGGTGCCCGGCTACCGTCAGGAACCCGGAGTAAACCCGGCCTCGACGGTCGAGACCTACACTGCGCTCCGCGTGCACCTGGCGTCGTGGCGATGGGCTGGCGTCCCATTCCTGCTGCGGACGGGCAAGCGCCTCTCCCGGCGCGCAACGGAGATTTCGCTGCACTTCCGGCGGCCGCCGGTGCGCCTCTTCGCCGATGGCGCCGCGCCTCCGCCGGACACCCTCGTGTTCCGCATCCAGCCGCGGGAAGGCATCATGCTCGGCTTCAATGCCAAAGTCCCCGGGCCGACCACGGACATGCGCACCGTGGCCATGGACTTCTCGTACGGCTCAGCGTTCGGCGACGAGCTGCCCGATGCATACGAGCGGCTGCTGCTCGACGCGATGGTCGGCGACGCCACCCTGTTCATGCGCCGGGACGAGATCGAGGCGTCGTGGGAGTTCGTGACGGGCGTGCTCGAGGGGTGGCGCGTATCCGGCGCCCTGACGCTCGAGACCTACCGGGCCGGCACCCAGGGTCCTGCGGCAGCGGAGCGCCTGCTCGGCGATGGAGACCGTCAATGGCGGCGTCTGTGACCCCCTCCCCCGACCCGCGGCGCGTCGAGGCGGAGATCGCCAGGGTGCGCGAGCGCGAGTCGACCTCGTTCGGCGGCGGCGTGAAGGCGAACCTCTTCAACCTGGTGGTGGTGAACCTCCCCGGCGGGCAGTCGGATGAGGCGCTGGACGTCCTGCTGGGCAGGAGACCGGCCCGGATCATTCGGCTCGCCTCCGATCCGGCGGACCCGGCGGGCGCTTCCGTGTCGGGGAGGTGTTTCCCGGGGACGCTCGATCGCGGTGTCTGCCTCGAGGAGATCGACCTCGTGGCGGCCGGCGACCCGCTCGGAGGCGGAGCCGGCGTCTGGACGCCGCTCCTTGCCCGGGACATCCCTACGTTCCTCTGGATTGCCGGCTCGTGGACCCCGGAAGGGAACCTGCCGCTCGAGGCGGCCACGCACGCCGACAAGCTGATCGTGGACAGCTCGCAGGCGGGCGATCCGTCTGGCGGGCTCGCGGCGCTCCATCGGCTGCGCGAGGCGACGCGCGATCGCCTGGTGGTCGCGGACTTCGCGTGGTCGCGCACCCTCCCGCTGCGGGTGCAGGCCGCGCGCGCCTTCGATCCGCCCGATGCGCGAGACGCTCTCGACCGGCTCGCCGCCGTCCGGCTCGAGGGTGCCACGCGGTCCGAAGCACAGCTGTTCTTCCTCTGGCTCGCGTGCCGGCTCGGATGGCGGCTGCTCGCCGGGCGCGACGGCCCGTCGTTCGGGGACGCCGCGGGACGGACCGTCTCCCTCATTCACGAAAACCCCGCGCCGCTCGCCCGGGGCGCACGGCTCTCCTTCGACGTGCGCGGTATGGCTATCGATGTCGCGTGCTCCGCGAACGGGTGCGCGTCGGTCGGTGAGGACCGGGGACCCTGGCGGATCGCACCCGACGGCGAGCTGCTGCTGGCCGAGGTCGACACCCTGAAGCAGGACGCGCTGCTCGATGATGCGCTCGGCCTGGCCGACCGATCCTCCGCCTCCATCGGTTCGGGTGCCGGGGATCGTGAACCGTGATGCTCACCCGGGTTTTCGCGGATGCAGCGGACCTGGCCGTCCGCGCGGCGGATATCATCGCAGAAGCGATCGGCGCCGCACTGCGCGACCGGGGTCGAGCTGTCGTCGTGCTGGCCGGGGGCACGACGCCGCGCGCAGCCTATGGGCAGCTCGCCGCGCGCCTCCGCGGTGAAGGCCTGCCCCTCGACCGGATCTCCTGGCTCCTCGGCGACGAGCGCTGGGTGCCGGTCGATCACCCCGACAGCAACGAGGGCATGGCCCGGCGGGCGCTGCTCGGGCCCGTCGGCGCACCCGAGCGGACCATCCACTCGTGGCTGCCGGCCACCGGCGACCCCGCGGGCTGCGCGGCGCGCTTCGCGGACCGGCTGGCCGCCGAGCCGCTGGCAGCCGGTCCGGACCTCGCGATCCTCGGGATCGGAGCCGACGGCCACACGGCCTCCCTGCTCATGGGCGCCGTCGCGCTGCTCCCCGACGGCCGCGAGGTACCCGTGGGTCCGGACCTGCCCGTGCATGCCGTGGCCGTGGTCCCCGCGGGCGGCCGGGGGGCGCGGTTGACCCTCACCCCAAAATGGCTTCGAATGTCGCGGTGCGTCGCGTTCCTCGCCGCGGGCAGCGGGAAGCGCGAGGCGCTGGCCCGGACGCTCTGCGGCGACCCCGCGGCGCCCGCCGCGTGGGTGCGAGGCACGGCGGAAACGCTGTTCCTCGTCGACCGAGCGGCCGCGGGGCCGGGACCGGATGCGACGGGAAGGGATGTGCGGTATGCGTGAGACGGCATCGGCCGACGGGCGGCTGCAGCAGTTCGTGCGCGTCCTCTACTTCGACCTGCAGCGCATCGACGGGGTGAAGCCCCTGGAGGTTTGGAACGGCGTGCGCGAGTTCTTCGACCCGTACGAGAAGGCGAACCTCGTCAAGAACCTGTACAAGATCGCGCTGCCGCTCGTGAACGAGGCCTGCTTCGGCCGACCGTTCGAGGAGCACGCCTCGACGGTCCGGGCGGCCGTCGAGGGGACCGTCGCCTGGTTCGTGGACAGCCCCGCGTCGCGCCTGTTCGAGCGGTTTCCCGATCCGCCCACCGGCGAGGGCGCCGAGAAGGAGATCTATGGGCTCGTCCGCGAGCAGCTGCGGCAGCGCGTGCGGGAAACGGCGGGGGACGCGCCTCCCCTCCCGCCGCCCGGCCGGCCGGTCGACGCAATCTTCCCCGACGGGCTCTTCGACTTTCGCGAAATGCGCATCGTCGACAACGAGATGCCCTACCTCATCTTCACCGACAAGGAGTTCCGGGTCATCCATGGCCTGGCCGTCGTGTACCTGTGGCTGATCGACCTCGATGGGATCTACTGTGCCACCCTCGAGTCCCTCGGGGCTGACCCTGCGCTCATCGAGGAGTATCGGAAGTTCGTCGTCAAGGTGCACCGGGAGAGCCCCCTCACGATCAAGGGGAGGAAGATGGATACCAGGGAGCTCTCGGCGCACATCCACGACAAGCTGAAGTACGAGGACTACCTCGACATCTTCGAGAACGTATACCGCTGGTTCGAGTCGACACGGGATAAGCTCGGCGCGCGCTGACGCCGCACCGAGTCCACAATCGGCCTTCCGTCCATCCCCAGGGCGGCAGCCCATGGACTCGGCGCCGCCCCATCCACCCGCCGCCCCACCCCCCGCCCTGCCTCAACCCACCTTCGGCAGGTCCAGCTCGGCCTTCCGGATGGCCTCCTCGGGGTATTCGTAATCCTCTATCTTCCCGGCGAAGTACTGCTCGTACGCGGACATGTCGAAGTGCCCGTGGCCCGAGAGGTTGAACAGGATCACCTTTTTCTGGCCGGTCTCCTTGCACTTCTTCGCCTCGCGGATCGCCGTGGCGATCGCGTGTGCCGACTCTGGGGCCGGGATGATGCCCTCGGTCCGGGCGAAGAGCACCGCCGCTTCGAAGGTCTCCAGCTGCTTCAGCGCCTCGGCACGGATGATGCCCTTCGCCAGCAACAGCGACACGATCGGTGCTGCGCCGTGGTAGCGCAGCCCGCCCGCGTGCACGGACGGCGGGATGAACCCGTGACCCAGGGTGTACATCTTGACCGGCGGCACGTACTTGCCCGCGTCGCCGAAGTCGTACGCGTAGATGCCCCGGCTCAAGGT
>JAPLSM010000477.1 GCA_026398635.1 Spirochaetota bacterium
CACGAAGGAGTTCGTGAACGCCGTCCGGGCGTTCCGGGACAAGGACCCCGGCAAGCTTGGCGACAAACTGGTTCCCATTGGCGGAGGATTCGCCGGCGGCCCCGACATCAACATCATGTACTCGTTCTACAAGCCCAGCACGGAACGCGAGCGCGCGTCGTGGATCGGGCCCACGAGCACCCGGCCAGCGCGCGACATCGCGATCCCGGGAGCAAAGGACGGCCTCAGGTTCTGCAACGCGCTGCAGAACGAAGGGCTGATCCAGAAGGACTGGGCGCTGTGGCCCAAGAACGACCAGCTGAACTTCCCGGCCGCCCTCGCGAACGGGTACGTCGGCGCGTTCGAGAACAACGCGTCCTTCCTCCACGCGTACAACCACATCCCCACGCTGAAGAAGAACGCCCCCGAGGCCGTGTACGTGCCCATCGACCCGTTCACAAACGCCGAGGGCAAGACGCCGAAGTATATCTACAACCCGATCGGCATCTTCAACATCGTGCCTGTGTTCTCCAAGAACGCCGACCTCGTCGTGAAGTACCTGGACTGGATGGCCGACGTCAAGAACATGAAGAAGATCATCTACGGGAACGAGGGCCAGCACTACACGCTGAACGAGGAGGGGATCATCATCCCGAAGCAGCTCACCGGCGACGCCGTGTGGGAAGCGGGCAACATCATGGACCGGGTCATCATCCTGAACGGAAGGCCGTACGACACGATTGACAAGGTCATCAAGGCCCAGGTCCTGGGCTGGCTCCCGATGGACACGCGCTACAACATGAACACCTTCCTGACGCACTACCGATACCTCGAGAAGGACGGCGTGCCTCCGACCCGCATCGCCAACCCGCCCGACTCCCTCAACAAGCTGGGCCCGATGCTGCTGGACAAGGCCGAGGAGTACATCAAGCGGCTCATCATGGCCAAGCCGTCGGAGTTCGACGCGATGTACGACAGGCTCCTGAAGGAGTGGCTCGACATGGGAGCCAAGCAGGTGAAGGAGGACATGCTGAAGCAGTACGACGTCGAGCACAAGTAATCGGCGCGCTTCGGTTCGATAAAAGGGAGGGCCCCGCGGCCCTCCTTTTATTATGCCCCTCTCCGCTCTCGTGTTCGGCGCGCCCCCTGCGTCCGTCTCCCGTTCGGCGCGCCTCTTTCCTCCCCCACCCATCCAGCGTACAATCGCGCAATGCTCATGAAGCGGCCGGCTGCAGCGCTCGCACTCTCGTTCCTATCTCTCGTCGCGTTTTTTGGATGCAGCGGCCGCAGGCAGGCGGCCGAGACCGCGGAGCGCACGACGATCCGGGTCGCGTGGTGGGGAAGCGAAGCCCGGCACGAACGGACCATCCGGGCCCTGCAGCTGTTCGCGCGCGGGCATCCCGCGATCGACATCGAGTACGAGTACGCAGCGTGGAACGACTACTGGACCCGGCTCACCACGCAGGCGGCCGGGAACGACCTCCCGGACGTGATGCAGCAGGACTACCAGTACCTGACGGAGTGGGTGGGCCGGGGGCTCATCGTCCCCCTCGACGGCGAGGCTGCGGCGGGCGTGCTGGACCTCTCGGACGCGGCGGAGAGCTCGCTCGCGGGTGGGAGGGTCGACGGGAAGCTCTACGGCGTGAGCCTCGGCATCAACTCCATCTGCATGATGCTCGACGCCGACGCGTTCCGGAAGGCGGGTGTCGCCCTGCCCGCCGACGACTGGACCTGGGCGGACTTCGAGCGCATCTCCGTGTCCCTCAGCGGCAGGCTCGGCATCCCGGCCGTGAGCGGCAACATCGTCCACGACCACGTCTGGCGGTCGATGTATCTCGGCAGGGGGCTCTGGGCCTACGCGCAGGACGGCAGATCGCTGGGATACCCGGCGGCGGAAGACGCCCTGTTCGCCGAGCACCTGAAGATGGCCCGGCGTCTCATCGCGGAAGGCGCCATGATCCCCTACAGCGAGATCGTAGCCCTGAGGTCCAAGGGTGTAGAGGACGACCGGATCGTGCGGGGAAAGTCCGTCATCACCTTCCTCTGGAGCAACCAGGTCGTGGCCGCGTGGACCGCGGCGGGCATCGAAACGCGGCACTTCGAGCTGCGTACGCTGCCGCGGATCGGAGCGAAAGCCGGCTCGTCGAACTACATGAAGCCGGCGCAGTTCTTCTCGGTCACCCGCGACGCGGCGTCCCCCCGTGCCGCGGCCGGCCTGGTGGATTATTTCACCAACTCCATCGACGCCAACACGCTCCTCATGGCCGAACGCGGCGTGCCGATCGCCAGTAAGGTGCGCGAGGCTCTGAAACCCGAGCTGGCTGCACCCCAGCAGCGGGTGTTCGATTACCTCGACAGGATCCAGAAGGACGTGGCACCGATCCCGCCGCCGGATCCCGTGGGCAACACGGACCTCATCAACAACGTCTTCATTCCACAAGTCGTGGACCCGGTCATGTTCGGCGTCATCACCCCTCTCGAGGGGATGAAGATCCTCAGGCGGGAGGCGAGCCGGATCCTCGGAGGGTAGCTGCCTCGTCGGTCCATGCGACATCCCGTGGGC
>JAPLSM010000040.1 GCA_026398635.1 Spirochaetota bacterium
GCCGAAGCCGAGAACCGCTACGCAGAGGCGCTGGCCGTGCTGCCGGAGGCGGCGCGGGCGCAGGCGTACCTCAGCGGGCTCACGCACGACGGGGAGACTGCCCGAGCCGGCATCCTGCGCGAGGGGCTCTCGCGGGCGGAGACCGCGTTCGCCGCGAAGCGGTTTACCGAGGCGCTCACGGCGTGGCGCGAGGCGCTCGCGTACCTGCCCGAGAGCGCCGAGCGGGTCATCGCGACGGTCGAGGGCATCGCCGCCTCGGGCGCCGAGGAGGCCGGGGCCCGCACCCGGCGCGAGCAGTCGAACCTGGCTGCCCCGATCCTCTCGAGAGCCGCGGCGGCGATGGAGGCGAAGGCGTACAACGACGCGCTACCCCTGTACCTCGAGATCGTCGCGAAGTACCCGCAGGCGAGCCAGGCCGCACAGGCCGTTCAGGGCATCGGCGCCTCCGCGAAGGAGCTGAGCGAGCGCGCGGCCACCGAGATCGGCGACCAGGAAGCCGCCCTGTCCAGGCAGCTGTCGGAGGTGCGGGAGCGGCTCGCGGCTGCCGCGGCCGGGAACACCGACCTCACCGCGAAGCTGGATGCCGCAAATCAGCGCATCCGGCAGCAGGAGACGGACGCGGCGACGGCATCCGCGAAACTCGCGGCGGCCGAGACTCGGGCGGTAGCAGCGGAGAAGAAGCTCGCGGACGCGCAGGCCTCGGGTGCGAACGGCGCGACGGTGACCGCCCTCACCCAGGAGCGCGACGCAGCAGCGAAGGCCCTGGCCGACGCGAAGACGGTGCTTGTCACCTTCACCCAGCAGCGCGACGAGGCGGTGGTGGGCCTGGCTCAGGCGAACACCGCGCTCGCGGACCGGGACCAGACCATCGCGCGCCTGCAGCGCGAGCTCGCCACCGCACAGGAGGTGGCCGGTCCCGCGACGGGCGTGGTTACGAGGGACGCAGTCGAGGCGGCGCTCGCCGCCGTGTCCCCGGCCGAACGGGTGCTCGTGGAGGGGCTTGATGCGGACTACGAGGCCTACAAGGCCCGCATGGCGGCCCTCGACGCGAAGACGCTCTCGACCAACGTGCTCGAGCAGGGCAAGGCCCTCGGCTACCGCAACACCTTCTTCGCGACCACCTCGATGCAGAAGACCTTCCCCGACCTCGGCGACTCGATCAGGAAATATGACGAGTGGTGGAAGGCCGAGGGCAGGAACCAGGTCGTCGCGATCGTCACCGACCTGGTCGCCAAGCCGACCCAGCGCGAGCGGAGAGCCTACCTCGACTCGATGCTGAAGAAGTACGCGGCGGACGCGGCGATGGTCGCGGTGCTGAAGAAGCTCGAGCCGCTGGTGGGATCGAACTGAGCTACGGAGCGAAGGTGGAGAGCAGGGCCGCGGTGTCGAGGGCCCTGATCTCGAACTCAAGCTGCTCGTTCTGGTAGTCGACCACGCAGCGCGAGAAGAGCATCTTCCAGACACCGCCGACGTTCGCCTCGCCGATGAACCGCAGGGTGCCGAGCGCGAACTCCGCAACGAGCATCGCGACGGACCCGTCGTAGCGGTAAACCCTGCCCATCTGGTCCTCGGTGGAGAAGAGGTGCGAGGCCCCCGGCCCGGCGTCGAGCGACAGCACCGCGTCGATACGGTGCGTGACCGCCGCGAGGGGGGCGTTTTCCGTTGGGAGAATGCCCCACCACACCCAGGTGGTCCACGCAGTTCCATCATACGACTGGGCGAAGCTTCGGCCGTAGTTGAAATCGCGGTAGTAGTTGAGATGCCAGGGGGTGCCGAGGAAACCGAGCGGGTAGTTGATGCCCATCACGGGTCCCCACGCGCCGACTCCCGCCTGGCTGACCAGGGTGGAGGTCTCCGAGAACTGATTGCCAATCCGCACGAGGGCATTGATCCTGTCCTGCGCGGGCAAAACATCGCCATTCACCGAAATGCCGACCACGAGCGGTGGGGATCCGATTGCGGGGATGTCAGAAAAGATCTTGTCTGCCTGCGCGGGGGGTGAATGCTGCGGAGGGTTGAACGTCAACTCGGGTATCGCAATATTCGCCCAGAGCCGGTCGGCGTATGCCTGGGAGTCCTCAAATTCGATGGCCCCGAGGTATGGCCCGATCTTCAGCCCCACCGCCAGACGTGAGGGCATCGTCCCCTCGGTGGAGAACGACCAAGGCCCCTTCATCCACTGGACCTCGGAGCCGTTGAACCACTCGTACCAGATCTCGCTCGTGCCATGATAAGTCCTGATCACAAACCCTTTCGATATGTCGAAGCTGCCCGGGATTCGCTCGGGCAGGAAGGTAATAGCATCACTCCGGAGGTCGAAGCGGGGGTTGTTGCTGCCGTCGACTGGCGATTTCAGCGGGCCCGTGACCGAGAACACCGGGATCCTGTCGAGGGTGCGGGCAGCCAGGCTCATCGAGGGGTCGAAGATAGGCGCCGTGCAGGCCGCGCAGGCGAGCGCGGCGAGGAATGCGGGAAGGAGCCTTCTCACAGCATCCACCTCCAGCCGATCCTGAAGCCGCCCATGTCGAGGACCGCATAGGGCAGAAACACGAAGTTGCCCCAATCACCCCCGGGCAACGAGCCGGTGAAGAGGTCCGGGTACCGGGTCAGGTACTCGGTCGGCAGCCATTCGAGGAAGAACCGGGACCGGGGCCACGGCGACGCCTCGATCCCGAGGGTGAGCTGGAATCCCCAAGGCGCTGCCTGGTCGATGTAGATGGCCGGGCTGCCGAACGGGTGGGCCACGCGGAGGAACACACCGCCCCCGACGTACGTTCTGAACCAGCTCTCTTGCGGGAAGAAGGCGTACGTCCCGACGCGCGCGCTCAGGGTGGTGAGCGGGCTGCTCCAGAACATCGTGTCGTTTCCGAACGCGAGCCCGGCCAGGTAGGTCATCAGGCCCGCGCGGGCGTACAGCCATCCCGGCACGATGAAGTACGAGCCCTCGACCTGCGGGAAGGACATCCCGTACAGGCCCGCGTCGACAGACCAGCGCGCCAGCCGGTGCTGGGCCAGGGTGATCTCCCGGTCTTCCTCAAGATAAACCGCCGTCTCAAGGGGAAGCTCGCCGGGATGGGTCGCTGTCAGGAGGTAGGTGGCGGGAGAGCGCACGGGTTCCTTCAGGGTGCCGTCTTCGCCGACAGTCCGCGCCTCGCCGTCGAGTCCCTCGATGACCGTCCCGGGCACCGCGTGCAGTGTCAGGACGGCCGTGTCGTTCGTCCAGAGGGCCGGGCGGTCGGCGGCAGTGGTCTTCACCGGCTGGTCGGTGTCGAGCGGGGGATACGCGCCCGCGACCATGCCTACGAGCTTTTTCCACGTCGAGGCCGGGGGATCGGGCAGATCGATGGCCGTGTCCAGCTGCAGCTTTCCCTCGATGACATTCTGTTTGAGCAGCACGTCGTACGACCGGATGGCGAGCGCCGGGTTCTTCCGCCCGCCGCTGACGGTCACCAGGAGCCAGCAGTCGGCCGTGCGCTTCACCGCTTCCTCGACGGCCTCGGGCTTTTCGGAGGGGAACGGGTCGGAACCCCAATCCAGGAGCAGGACCTGCGTGCCGGAAGCCTGGATGGCTGCCATCAGCGACCGGGAGAGCTGCAGCAGCTCGGCAGCCGTGTATGCGTCACCGCCCTTCGCTTCCAGGGCCACGATGAGCCGGCGCGGGGCCTTCTCGGCAGCAACGGGGAGCACGGATACGGCGGCGAGGAGGATTGCGGCTGCGGCGAGGCGCCGTCCAGTCTTCATTTCCACCACCACGCGCGGCGCTCGATGGACATCTCCTGCATATCGAAGACATACCACCCCGACGTCCGCCCGTAGGCGTGGCGCTGGTTGTTGGGCCGCTCGTCCTCGGGGATCTCGCCGGAGGCGGCGAGCACGGTCCCGGACTCGTCGAACCGGTAGTACTCGGGAGTCGCCGTCCATCGGAACGCGGCGAACCCTTCGACCGTGTAGCCCAGGGTGCGCCATTCGATGTTGTCCGGGGTGGGCACGGTGGGGGGAATGGCCGGGTAGTGGTTGTCCAGCGGCGTGCAGAGCCCGCCCGTGGAGAACAGGTCCTGAGGCAACTGAAAAATCTCCGCCACCGGGCCGTCATGCCGAATCACCATGACGACATTGGTGCCCGAAAGCCCGACGCACTCCACCTTGTAGTTGGTCCCCCCGCCGATCGGGGAGTTGACCTCTGGGGGCTGGAATGTCCAGTCCGCCAGGTATCTGCTGTACCTCAGCACGTTCCCGGTGCTGTAGATGGTCCCAATGTTTGGGTTCGGTTGCCCCGGGATCGCCAGGCCGTACCCCCCCAGGGTCGGCGGCGTGCTTGCGTACACAAGGCTCCGGGGCCCCACTGTGAACCGCCGGTTTCCCACCACGATGCAACCACTCTCGTCGACCATGGCGCCCCGACCCGAGAAGGGGTCAATGGGTGCGACCGTGTCCAGGGCGTCGAGCTGGTCCAGGGTGTAATGCCCGAGCACCTTGAGATCGGTGTCGAAGACCACGACGCAATCATCCCCGAAGGAACGGTCGTCGTTCGCGAGCACGAGGTATTCCGCGCCGGAGCTCGAATCGCGGATGATCTGGAAGTTGTAGTCCCCCACGTGGTCGGGATCGATGAACCGGGTGAGGTCCGCGTACGCCTCGTAGCCCATGAGCCGGTCGGGGAAGATGCCGCTGAGCAGGTTGCACCCCGCGAGGCAGGCGAGGGCGGCGACCGCCAGAACCAGCGCGCGAACAGTCTTCACCATTTGAACGTCACTCCCAGCTGCACCGGCAGCACATCGCGCGTTCCGTCGGATTCGCTTTCATCGGGAACCTGCCGCATGATCCAGCCCCGAGCGATCGCGCTTCCGGGGAGACCCAGGGAGTAGCGCTGGTCCATGCGGAACGTGATCACGGTATCTTTCGTGCCGATCTCGAGGAACGGTGCGGGCGCGAGGATGTACCAGTCCAGCCAGACGGGATGGCCCGGAGCGAAGGAGAAGCTCGGCATCGCGCCGAAACCGGTCACGACGCCGACCCGGAAGGGCAGCTTCAGCGCAGCCCCGAAGAGCGACAGCTGGGGCTTGATGGGCAGAAGGTAGACGCCCGCTCGGGCGCCCACGTCGAAGTGCAGCACCGTGTACTCGTCCGTCGCGCCCCAAGGCGGCAGCTGCGCTGAAAGGTGCGCCGCACCGCCGACGAACACCCAGTCGGGGATCGGGCACCAGTTGAACGTGCCGCCGACACCGAGCGGCTGGCCGCTGTTCCACGCGAGGTCCACGGCGATTCGCCGCGCGGGGAGCAGCTCGGGAAGGCGGATCTCGGGGATGGCCGTCGCGGCCGTCTCGAGGGTGTGGAACCCCGACTTGCGCAGCTCGAGCTCGAGGCGCGAGCCGGTCGACAGCAGTCCGACCGACGCTTCGAGCCTCCCGTCGGCGATGGTGCCAAGGCTCTTCTCGCCCGCGAGCAGTACCTCGATACCGTCCTGCGCGGAACGGAAGGTGATCGTGCCGAGGCCGCGCGCCGCGGCTACCTCGATCGCCTCGATGCGCGGCGGGCCCGTGAACTTTTCGGCGGACGCGACCAGGGCGCCGAGCCGTTCGTGCAGGAGGTTGTAGTAGCTGAGGTCGAAGGGCGCCGAGAGGGTGAACGAGGCGAGCAGCGTCTCGCCCGCCGTCTCCCAGCACTGCACCGAAAGCGCCACGCTGCCGGCGTCGGGCCGGGTGTAGTACCCCGTGATTGCGAGCGCCGCATCGACCCCGCGGGCGAGTTCCGCGGCCCGGGGACCGTGCACGGGTGCCTTTTCCCCCGCCTCGAGAAGCTTCTCCCAGCCGTCGACCACCGTGTAGCCCGCGTTCTCGATCTCGAGGCGCACCGCCTCGCTCAGCAGCTGGTCGAAGTCGGCGTCCGCGCCGCCCGCGAGGCCCCGGATCGTGAACACCACCGCCTTGACGGGCAGCTGGCTCTGAGCGGTGCAGAGTGGTGCCCCGAGCGCGAGAAGGAGAACGGCGGCTGTCAGCACTGCGTTTTGCGGCTTCACGTGCGTTCCGGGGGCTGCGCACTGGATGCGGAGTCCCTCCCTAAGTGTAGTTCCCGACCCGAAGGCTGTCAAAAACAATCCCAAACTTTTCACCTTCGTCCGGACTGCGGTGCGGAGCCCGCGCACGGTGCACGATTCACCTTGCATCGGCTCCCGGCGTGGTCTACACTAGAAGGGACTGCCATGTCAGCAGCTGATCTCCTCACGGCACTCACTTCGGAGTACCGTGCCATCATCGCCGACCCCTCGCGTCCGTTCCCCCGGGTGGAGACCTCGCCGGTCGAGCTTCCCGCGAAGGAGCTTCTTCCCGTGGAGGTGAAAACCGGCTTCACGGCGCTGCTCGAGCAGTGCGCGCCGGGGCAGGCAGGTGTGGTGCGGCTGGTGTTCCCCGACGGCGTGGACGACCTCGTGGTGCCCCGTGCGGCTGTGGCCGCGGAGCTCGTTGACGCCGCGGTGGCCAAGATCGGCCGCTGGCTCTCGGACGGCCGCAACGAGGCGTTCGTCGCCTCGAAGCTCGTGGCGATCCTTCGCGGCAGCGAGATGGCGGTGCGCCGCCTGCTGGAGGACGCCTCCCAGCGGCCGCACCTCGCCGCGGCGAAGGTCCACGATCCCGACGAGATCGCCTTCCGGTTCTGGACGCACCTCGCGAACCTGGTGCTGACGGACCTCAAGAGGAAGAGCGAAAAGACCCCGGACGACCACGGCGCCTGCCAGTCCGCGTGGATCGCCGGGTACGTGGTGTTCTGGCGCAAGGGCCGACGGCAGCAGGAACAGGTGCGGGCCGCCGACCTGCGCAGCCTCGAGGGCCTCGTGCGCAAGCCCCCGTACCTCTTCGGCCTCGAGGACCTCTACGACCTGCGCGACGCGAAGGGCACGCCGTTCAGCCTCAAGCACACCCGGGCGTTCATCACGGCGTTCCTGAAGGAGAAGACCCGCGCCACCGAGGCCGGGCACCTGCCCTTCCTCATCCGGCTGAGCGCGTACGGTCACGAGTACTACGTACAGCGCGACCTCGTGGCGCCCGTGTTCGTCCAGAAACTCTCGGAGGCGTCGGCCGAGATGCGCGAGCAGTACCTCGACGCCTGGGTGGCCGCGTTGAAGCTCGACGAGCGCGTGCGGCCGATGCGGAACGACGAAGCCTTCCGGCGCGACGTGGAGATGCATGCCAAGGAAGAGTACCCGCTGCTCGCCGCCCTCGCCAACGGACCGCTGCTGCTGCAGGCGAAGGCCGAGACGAACGTCTCGGAGGTGGCCCGGGCGGAGCTGGCGAAGTGCTTCACGAAGGAGGGTGCGCTCTTCCCGCTTCCCGAGCTGCTCGGCCTGTCGCGCGCGAAGCTGCTGCGCGAGGCGCGGTCCTACCTGCCGCTGTGGCAGGTGATCCCCGTGGTCAACGTGATCGTGCGCATGCTGCGCCGGCTCCTGAGAGCGAGAGGCGCGGCTCGCCCCCCGGAGCCGGCGGCCGAGCCCGGCGAGGCGGCGCGCACCATCGGACGACGCATGGCCCGGGAGCAGCCGCGGGACACCGGGGCAGCCGTTCCCGCCCCGTCGGCGGCAAAGACGCTGTCGCCCATGGCGAAGGATTCCCTCGCGAGCTACCGCAAGGCCATCGCCGGCCTGAGGGCCCGGGCCGTGCCGGCCGGCAAGCCGCTCACGACCGCGCTCGAGGAGCTGGCGGAGAAATGGAATCCCCTCTACGCCGAGGAGCAGAAGGCGAACCTGGTGGAGGACGTGAACGCCCTGGCCAGGGACTTCCTGCGTTCGCTCCGGCGGGGATTCCTCGTGAGCCCTCCGAGCCTCGAGCGGCTGCGGGAGCTGGCAAAGCAGCTC
>JAPLSM010000145.1 GCA_026398635.1 Spirochaetota bacterium
CTGCACCGCGACAAGCTCACGGGCCTGTTCAACCGCACGTACCTCGACGAGGAGCTCCCGGGGTTCCTCGGCCGGTCCGGCCGCACGGCCCTGCTCGTGCTGAAACCCGACAACTTCAAGGCAATAAACGACACCTGCGGCCACGACGCCGGCGACCGCACCCTGGTGATGCTCGGCGAGCTGGTCCGGTCGCGCCTCGCGGAGGGCGATGCCGGCGTGCGCTACCGGGGCGACGAGTTTTGCCTCGTGCTGCCGGGCCGGGAGCCGGCCCGGGCGCTCGAAGCCGCCGACGGGCTCCGCGACGCGGTGCGCGGCGTCGACATGCGGAAGGCAGCGGGCCGGGAGTTCCCGCCCCTCACCGCGAGCGTGGGCGTCGCCGTCTCGCCCGACGACGGCGCCGACGCGAAGGCCCTGGTGGCCCGCGCCTTCGAGCGCATGTGGGACGCCCGGGCTGCGGGCGGCGATCGGGTCCTTCCCGGAGCGGGCCGATGAACGACCTCGCCGGCTTCCTTTCCCAGGTCGGTATCTTCTCGCTGCTGTCCGCCGAGGAGGTGGCCCGGGTGGCGGGGTACCTCGCGCCCGTCGAACTGCAGCCGGGCGAGGTGCTGTTCCGCGAGGGGGATCCGGGAGACAACCTCTACATCATCCGCACGGGCCAGATCCGCATCGGGATCCGCCTTCCCGATGGCTCGGAACACCGGCTCGCGGAGCTCGCGAGCGGCGATTTCTTCGGGGAGATGTCGATTTTCGATCACGCCCCGCGTTCGGCCACCTGCCGGGCTCTCGCGGCGAGTTCGCTGCTCGCGCTCTCCCGAGATGCCTTCTCCGCCATCATCGCCGAGCACCCCCGGAGCGCCCTCAGCCTGATGTACCGGATGCTGAACGTGGCCACGCAGCGCCTGCGCGACACCGGCGAGATCGCCTCGGATATGGTGCTGTGGGGTGAAGGCGCGCAGAAGCGCGCCGTCACCGACGAGCTCACCGGAGCGTACAATCGCCGGTTCCTCGAGGACTCGCTCGACGGCTACGTGGCCGAGGCCGCCGAGAAGGGGCGGCCGCTGTCGCTCGCCATGGTCGACCTCGACCACTTCCGCGAGATCAACGAGCGGCACGGGCACGAGAAGGCCGACGGCGTCATCAAGGCCGTGGTTGGCCTGTTCCGCACGCTGCTCGGCCCGTCCGCGGTGGTCGCGCGCTATGGCGGGGATGAGTTCGTGCTGATCCTGCCTGGCCTGGACATCGGCGCGGCGGCCGGAGCACTCGGCCGGGTCTGCGCGGGCATCGCGGGTTTCGACGCGCTCACCGTGGCCGACGGCACCGTCACCCGGGTGACCGCGAGCATGGGCGTGGCCTCGTACCCCGCCGATGCGCCGGACGTCGGACGGCTCCGCACCACGGCGGACGCCGCGCTCTACCAGGCCAAGGAGGGGGGGAGGAACCGGGTCGTTCCGGCGGGGGGCGGGGCCGCGGTCCTGCCGCTCGGCTCGGCGGCGGACGCGACCGTGAAGACGCCCCCGCGCAGCATCAAGGAGAAGAACGACGCCATCGCGAACATCATCTCCGCGATCACGGGCCGACACCGGTTCCTGGTGCTCGGTCACCAGAGCCCCGACGATGACTGCATCGCCTCGATGGTGTCCTTCGCGCTCGTGCTGCGCCTTTTCGCCCGGCAGGCCGCGATCTACTTCGGCGCCGAGCCGCACGAGCACTTCCGCTACCTGCTGGACATCTGCCGGTTCAACGGGATCCGCCTCGTGCTACCTGGCGCTCCCCTGCCCGCGGGCATCGAGGCGGTCGTGCTGTGCGATACCCCGAAGCCCGCGATGATCGAGGCGAGCGAGGCCGTGCGCGAGGTGGCCGCCCGGCCAGAGGTGCTGCGCATCGAGATCGACCACCACTTCGGCGCGGACAGCGGGTACATCGGCGATCCCGGGTACCGTCTCGTGGCCGAGGCCTCGTCGGCCAGCGAGCTGGTCGGCCATCTGCTGATGAAGCTGCAGCACCGGCGCGACGTGCTCGAGCGCTTCCAGGTGGCCGACCTGTTCCCGCGCAACGTGGTGCTCGCGATCCTCACGGGCATCATCGGCGACTCGCAGATGGGAAAGTTCCTCAAGACCCGCCGGGAGCGCCGGTACTACGAGGCGTTCAGCGGGAGGTTCAACGAGCTGCTCAGCCGCTCGACGGTGAAGCGGTCGAACTTCTTCACCATGGACGAGGTGTTCAGCGAGCTGCAGAAGCTGTCGGTGTCCGAGGAGCACTGCTACGAGGCGCTGTACGCGCGCCGGCACACCGAGGGGTCGATCGGCGTGGTGGCGTTCTCGGCGGCCGAGATGGAGCCGCTGTACGCCACGTGCGACGACGAGACGGTGGTGACCACCTCCCGGTCGGTGGCCGACCAGCTCGCGGAGGACAGCGGCCGGCTCGGCCTCGTGGTCTACCACGACAACCCCGCGCGGAGTGATCTGGTTCAGTTCCGGGTGCGCCGGGCCAGCAAGTTCAAGGACTACGACCTGCGCAACCTGCTGGGCCTGCTGGGCATCGCCAACGGGGGCGGCCACGAGGGCGCCATCGGGTTCCGCGTGCCGCGCAGCGAGATCGGCGACTTCGACGCCTACGTCGAGCGGTTGCTGGCACGCATCGAGGAAGCGCTGCCGAAGTGACGTCCGGTCCGCGGCGACGCTGCGTCCCGGTTCAGTCCGGAATCACCTTTCGCTTCAGGATGCCGGCGAAGAGGAAGCGGAACAGGATCTTCGGCCCCGTGAGCCACGCGATCAGGGTGCCGGTCCGCCTGGTCGCGAGCACGCGCGGGGCGAGGAAAGCGGCCACGGTCTCGGGCCGGTCCGCGAGGATGTTGAACACCCGCTTCGTCCGTTCCCATGCGGCAGCGTCCCGCCGGTCCAAAGGCTTCAGCAGGAAATCGGTCACCATGATGCCCGGGCTGAGTGCGCCCACGAGCACGCCGGTGCCCCGCGCCTCGACCGCGAGGGCCCTCGCCACGTAGCGAAGGCCCCGCTTCGCGGCGCCGTAGACGGACAGGCCGCGCCGGACGCTGCCGTCCGAACCGTGGCCCTCCATGAACCAGATCGCGCCCGGGGCGCGTCCCGGTTCGCGGGGTTGGGAGGTCATCCCTCGCATGGCGACCCGCGCGCCGTAGAGCACGCCCAGGAGGTCGGTCCGGACCACCACCTCCATGAAGCCGGGGTCCAGGTCCCAGATGGGGATCATCGGCTGCCCGATGCCCGCATTGTTGATCCAGTGATCGACGACGCCGAGCGCTTTCACCGCCCCGTCCCAGAGCGCCTGGACCTGCGCCGGGTCGGCCACGTCGCACGCGATGCCGTACACGGCTGCCCGCGGCAACTCCGCGCGCAGCCCGGAGAGCGCCGCGTTCACCGCCTTGCGGGTGCGTCCCGAGACGACCACCATGCAGCCGCGGCGGAGAAACTCGCGGGCGAGCTGGAAGCCGAGGCCCCGGGTGGAGCCGGTGATCACGACCCGCGACGGAGCTGTTGCGATGGTCAACCTTTCATGGGCCGCAGCGCGCTGCGGATCGCGGTCGCTGCGATGGCCGCGGCCACGACAGCGGCGCAGGCCACGGCAGCCACGAACACCGCGTGGCTCGCCGCTGACGCATCGGCCGAACGCTTCAGCACGATGCCGGCCAGCGCCCACAGCACGACGAGGGCGTACGCCGCGTCGCGCCGGGTGGCGAGCATGACGAGGGTGAGGAGCGCGGCCACGACGACCATTGCCACGGCCCACACCTCGGAAGCCAGGCCGAAGCCGTTCCAGCCCGCGGTGACGAGCGCCGCGGTCGCGTTTGCGACGATCGCCACGGTGATCCAGCCGAGGTAGGCGCTGAACGGAACCCTGAAGAACCAGCGCTCGGTCCCGGTCGGCCGGGTCCGGCCCGTTCCCAGCCGCACATGCACGGCGATGAGCGTCACGAGCAGGACCAGCATCGGGATCATCGACAGCCCAACGAGCCGCAGGTGCCACAGCAGCAGCCAGGCGATGTTCGCGACCGACGACACCACGAAGAGCCAGCCGACCCGGCCGAGCGCCTCCGGAGCCTGCCGGGCGGCGGAGAACAGGCCGCGGGCCTGGTACACGACGAACAGCAGCAGCAGCAGATAGAGCACCCCCCAGACCGAGAAGGTGAGCCCGGCGGGCACGAACAGGTTCGGGATCACGTCCGACAGCACGCCGGTCTGCCACCCGAACAAGCCCACGGTCGTGGCGAGGGTGTTGACGACGATCATCGCGAGGAACGCGAGGATGTTCGAGGCTTGAATGAGTTTGATGTTCGTTTTCATGGGGAGAAGATACTGCTGGGCGCGGGCGGGCGGCCACCGCCAGGCTCGCGGATGCGGCGGGTCCCGCGCTCGGGACCCCGCGCCCCGCGGTTCCACCCGACTCGGCACCCCGCTTTGCCGTTCCGCCCCCGTTTTTGTACTTTCTGATGTGGACAATCCCATGGCAATAAAACACGCATTCCAGGCCGAGGTCAGCCAGCTGCTGCACCTCATCATCCACTCCCTGTACTCGCACCCCGAGATCTTCTTGCGCGAGCTCGTCTCCAATGCCTCGGACGCGCTGGACAAGCTCAAGCACCTCACCCTGACGCAGGAGGAATACAAGGGGGTGCCCTTCACGCCCCGCATCGACATCAGCTTCGACACCAAGGATCGGAAGACCCTTACCGTGTCGGACACGGGCATCGGCATGAACGATGAGGAGCTCGCCGCGAACCTCGGTACCATCGCCCGCTCGGGCACACGGGAGTTCCTCTCCGCCATGGCGGCGGACGCGAAGGGGGGAGCGAACCTCATCGGGCAGTTCGGCGTCGGGTTCTACTCCTCCTTCATGGTCGCCGACCGGGTCGAGGTGGTCTCGCGCCGGCTGGGCGAGCAGAAGGCCTGGAGGTGGACGAGCGATGGCAAGGGTGAGTTCGAGATTTCCGAGGCCGAGCGGGAGGGGTGCGGTACCACGGTGACCCTGCACCTGAACGAGGCGGGGAAGGAGTACGCCGACCAGTGGCGGAGCGAGGAGATCATCCGCAAGTACTCCAACCACATCGCCTTCCCGATCCACCTCCACTACGACGAGAAGGGCGAGCACGGCGGCCGGGTGGAGAAGACGGAGCAGGTCAACGCCGCCCTGGCGCTGTGGAAGCGGCCGGCGAAAGACCTCAAGGACGAGGACTACAAGGAGTTCTACAAGACCCTCACCCACGACGACGAGGACCCGCTCCTGTGGATGCACGTGGCCATGGAGGGCGCCATCGAGTACACCACGCTCTTCTTCATCCCGAGCCGCGCGCCCTTCGACCTGTTCCGCTACGACTACCGGCCGGGGGTGAAGCTGTACGCGAAGCGCGTGTTCATCACCGACGACGAGAAGGACCTGCTGCCGGTGTACCTGCGCTTCGTGCACGGGGTGATCGACAGCGAGGACCTGCCGCTGAACGTGAGCCGTGAGATCCTTCAGCAGAACCGGGTCCTGGCGAACATCCGGTCCGCGTCGATGCGGAAGATTCTCCAGGAGCTGGGGAAGCTGCAGAAGGACCGGCAGAAGTACCAAGCGTTCTGGAAGGAGTTCGGCCGGGTGCTGAAGGAGGGCCTGCTGCAGGATTTCGAGCACCGGGACGAGCTGCTCGAGCTGGTGCAGTGGAAGTCGACCGCGGTCGAGGGCTGGACCACGCTGGCCGAGTACAAGTCGCGGATGCAGAAGGACCAGAAGGCCATCTACTACCTCACCGGTGGCCAGGAGGCTAGCCTCCGCACCTCGCCGCTGCTGGCCGCCTGGAAGCGCCGGGGCATCGAGGTCCTCGTCATGGACGACGAGATCGACGAGATCGTCACTCCCGGCATCGGCACCTACCTCGAGACCCCGCTCAAGGCGGTTAACCGCAGCGCCACCGCGGACGACCTCGCCACCGACGAGGACAAGGCGAAGGAGAAGGACTCGGCCGGCGTGGTGGAGAAGATCAAAAAGGCTCTCGGCGATGCGGTGAAGGACGTTCGAGCCAGCGTGCGCCTGGCCGACGCCCCTTCCTGCATCGTGCTCGACGACCGGGATCCCAGCGTGCAGATGCAGCAGATCCTGAAATCACTCGGCACGAAGGACATGCCCGAGGTGAAGCCGATCCTCGAGGTCAACCCTGGTCACCCGATCGTCGTCAAGCTCGCCGGCCTCGCCGACGAGGCGGCGGTGGCGGACGCCTCGCGCCTGCTGCTCGAACAGGCGCTCCTGCTCGAAGGCGCGCCCCTGGCGGACCCCGCCGGGTTCGTGGCCAGACTGAACCGGGTGCTCGAAAAGGCGCTGTAGAGGGCCGGCAGACGCACGGGCCGCCGCAGCCAGGCCGCTACGGGACCCCCTCCGCCCGGCTGACCGCAAGGCCCGCCTCGACGTCCCAGAAGTCGAAGAACACCCACCAGGCAACGGGATCGGCGCCGATCTCCGTCTCCAGTACTCTCGCGATGGCCTCCTGCAGCCCGCGCTCGGTCGTCTGCGCATCCGGCACGATGGGTGCGTGGAACCGCAGGAGGTAGCCGCCGTCGGAGCGGCCATGGACGAAGCCGGGCACCAGGGGCGCGCGGGCGATCAGCGCCAGACGCGCCGGGCCCCGGGGCAGACGGGCAGGCGCGCCGAAGAAGGTCGCGAGATCGGTCCTGAGGCTGTAGTCAACGTCCGCGGCGATGGCGAGGATGCCGCGCCGGCGTAGAACCTCGAGGCACGGGCGGAAGGCCGCGCCGAGCGGGATCAGGGAGGCGAAGCGCCGGGAGCGACGACGGGTAAAGAGCGATTCCGTGGCCGGGTCCCGCATTGGCAGGTACACGGATGAAACCTCGTAACCGAGGGCCGCGAGGACCGGGCCCGCGAGCTCGTTGAACCCGAGATGGGCGCTGAATGCGACCACGCCCGTGCCGAGGGCCAACGCTGCGTCGAGGTTGGCGAGCCCCTCGATGGTCACCAGCCGCTCGACGCTGGACCGCGACATCCGTCCGAACCGGAACGAGTCCACGAGCCTGCGGGCGAAGGATCGGTACGCCTCCCGCGATAAAGCGGCGCACTCGGCGTTGGACAGCGACCCGCCCGAGGCACCGCGCACCCGTTGAAGGTTGCGCTCGATCGCGATCCTCTTGCCCCCGCCCCGGTGCCACTCGACGTCGGCGAGACGCTCCGCGACCGAATACGCGACGCGTCTGGGTAGCGTCCGGGCCAGCAGGTCAGCGGCACGGAACCGCACCCAGTCCGGAATCACCGGCCGGCGCTCCTTGGAGCCGGGGTCCGATGGTCCCAGAACTCGTAGCTGAAAACCGACCTCCCGTGGATGCGAGGGCGGAGCACCAGGTACAGCTCGGTGAGCAAGACCCTGATGGCGAACCGGAGGGCGCCTTCCGCGCGCACTCGGCGCGTCGAGAGTACGAGGCGCACCGTGCGCAGCGTCCGGAACCGGCCGTGCCGGGCCGCCCGGCGCACGAGTTCGCCATCCTCGGCGACCCGCAGCCCGATGTCGAATCCGCCGATGCGCCCGAAGAGGCTCCGGGGGATCAGGATGCAGGCGCCGCCGCATCCCGGCCGCACATGCGGCGACCGCTGGACGACCCAGTTGTAGATGCGGAAGATCCGGGCGATGCCGTGGTCGCTGCGATCGGGGTCGTACGCGCACGTTGCCACCGCGAGCCGGCGCCGTAGGAACTCCCTCGCCGCGTCCCCCACGAACCCGGGCCCGATGCGCACGTCCGCATCCAGGAACAGCAGCAGCGTGCCGCGCGATGCGCGGGCTCCCGCGTTGCGTCCTGCCCCAGGGAGGCCGCCGTCCACGACGACGCAGCCGGCCTCCCGGGCGATCTTCCGGGTCCGGTCCCGGGAGCATGCGTCAGCCACGACGACTTCGAAGTCAGGGAAACGCTGGAGCGCGAGGTCGGCGAGCAGGCCTGGCAGGAGCCGTTCCTCGTTGAGCGTGGGAATGATGACGGAAACCTGCTTTGTTGTGGGGACCTCGGCGGGGGGCGAACGGTTATTTTTCAATTGACATTGTTCGATGTCCCATTGTCCACCCGGCGGCAATCGGCGTCAAGGGAAGAACAACGCGCACCCGTGGGCGACGCTGCCTTCTCGAGTAGGTCACGCCCTGCTGCGCGGGACGTGACCGAGCACTGGCGCCCTGACCTGTTGTGCGCTACAGTACGCGATGGAGGGGATGCCATGCGGATCAGGCGCATCATCATCATCTCACTGCTCCTGCTCGCTGCGGTTGCCATCTTCGCAGCCGACCCGTTAAAAGACCGGAGCGTCATCGTCAAGGAGACCCCCGTCCGGGATAAGTCGAGCTACGCGGGGAAGATCCTCGGCAAGCTCGAGTACACGGACCGGGTGCAGATCTTGGAGCTGCCCGCTGGATCGAGTTGGGCGAAGGTGCGTTCCGCTGCGAAGAAGCTTGAGGGGTGGGTGCACCTCTCGACCCTTTCCAAGGAGGGAAGGCTGGTAATCAAGGAAGGCGACCAGGCCGTTAAAACCCCGCCGTCCGGGTACGAGGTCGCCCTTGCGGGTAAGACGTTCAATGAGGGGGTCGAGGCCAACAGCCGGAAGGACCAGGCCTTCAACTATAAGGCTGTCGACGAGATGGTGGAGTATTCCGGCAGGATCCTGTCCGCTGACGCGTCCGACTTCATCAAGCAGGGCGGGCTGACCGTGGAAGGGGGCGCGAGATGAAGACCATAGCTCGAATCGTCCCCCTCGTCCTCGTCCTAGCGCTTTCGTCCTGCGGAACCATCGGCCTCAGCGTCGACCGGGGGCAGATTTTCAGCAACATCATCACGAATCGCGAGCAGCTCGGAAAGGCAACGGCCGAGGAAGGATATACGCCGGAGCAGGAATATTACATCGGCAGGGGCGTGGCGGCCAGGATACTCGGGGACAACAAGCGCTATCCGGCCTCAACGGATGAAAAGGCGCGGAAGTACGTGAACTTGCTCGGCTTGTGCCTCGCCTGGTCGTCGCCCATGCCCGAGACGTTCCAGGGCTGGCATTTCCTGGTCCTGGATTCAACCGAGATCAATGCCTTCAGTGCGCCTTCGGGCTTCGTGCTCGTGAGCCGGGAGCTGCTCCGGTGCGCGAAGAGCGAGGACGAGGCGGCGGCGATCCTCGCGCACGAGATCGGCCACGTCGCGCTGCGACACGGCATCGACGCCATCAGCGCGGCCAACAAGGCCGAGGCATCAAAGGAAAACGCCAAGGCCGTGTTCAAGGGCGCGGTCACGGTCGAGCTCCCGTTCGGCATATCGATCGGCGCGGAGAAGCTCGGCAAGCTGTTCAACGTCTCGGTCCTCGATATCGTGGAAACTCTTGCGAACAAGGGCTACTCCCGGGAGCAGGAATACCAGGCCGATGCCGCTGCGGTCTCGATACTCCAGGCAGCGGGGTACGATCCCCGGGCACTCGTGCGGATGCTCGAGGTGATGCAGACGAAGTGGAAGAAGGAAGGGCCGGGCTTCATGAAGACCCACCCCTCGCCCTCCGACCGGATCAAGGCCCTGGCGGACGTGCTCACCGTGGCACCCGCGCCCGCGGTCGTCACCGGAGCGGTGGCGGCTGCCCGGCAGGCCCGCTACCAGGCGGCGCTGGGGAAGATCTGACCGTGGCCGGGACGGACGACCGGGACGCAGACCGGTCGCGAGGGTGGCGGCGGGTACTGCTCGGGTGCCTCGTGGGCATCGTGGCAGCCGGAGTCGCCCTTGCCCTGTGGCTGCCCGGTGCGCTCGAGGACATCGAGTACCGGACTTGGGACTGGCGGGTGCGCCTGTTCGCCAGGCCGGGTCGAGCCACGGACGACGTCGTGCTCATCCTCCTCGACCAGCAGAGCCTCGTCTGGGGAAAGAACGCAAACGGCCTGTCATGGCCATGGCCCCGCGAGATGTATGCGATCGTCACCGATTTCTGCCGGAGGACGGGCGCGAAGTCCCTTACGTTCGACGCGCTGAACACCGAGCCTTCATTCTACGGGATGGAGGATGACGCTGCGTTCGGGGGGGCCATGGCGGACTACGGCTATGCCGCGATCGCGACATTCCTCGCGCCGGAGGACGGGTCGGATTCGGCCTGGCCGGATGACGTGGCCGCATCGGACATCAGCATCTCCGGACTCGGAGAATGGATGTCAGCCGAACGGCCGCAGGGGGTGGAATTCCCCACCTCCGACTTGCCGATAGCCGAGCTAGCCAGGGGTGCGAGGGCTCTCGGCAATGCGAACGGCATTCAGGACCGGGACGGCGTGTACCGACGGGGTACGCTGTTCTCCCTGTTCGCGGGCAGGGTGGTGCCGTCAATTGGATTCGCCGCCTGGCTGGCGGCGAATCCAGGCGTCCACGACCTGCGTATCGAACACGGCTGGTTCACGATCGATGGTCTCGCCGTGCCCATCGACCGGAACGGCGCGGCCATCCTCCGGTTCCGGAGCCGTGACCGGGCGTATACGGTGTTCCAGGCCGCAGAGGTCATCCGGAGCGAACTGCGGATGCGAAACGGGGAGACTCCGTCCGTCGACCCGTTGCTGCTGAAGGATAAGTACGTATTCTTCGGGGTCTCAGCTCGCGGCCTGCTCGACCTGCGGCCTTCTCCCGTGAACAAGAAACACCCTGGTGTGGAGATCAATGCCACCCAGCTCGACAATCTTCTGTCCGGCGACTTCATGCGCACGGTGCCGATGCTGCCCGCCGTCGTGCTGCTCGTGCTCCTGTGCATCGGCGCGGGTGTCGTGGTAACTGGCGCTGCCGGTGCGGGCCGCAGCGGACTCGCGTATGCGCTCTTCATCCCGCTCGCCCCGGCCCTTGCGGCCGGCGCGTACGTGCTGGGCTGGTGGCTGCACTTCGTGTCGCTCGAGCTGGGTACGGTCCTCTCGCTCGTCGGATCGAGCCTCGTCGCCTATGCAACCGAGGGGAAGCAGAAGCGGTTCCTCAAGGGTGCCTTCCGACAATACCTCAGCCCCACGGTGATCGAGCAGATCATCGCCCACCCCGAACGCCTGAAGCTCGGGGGCGAGCTCCGCGAGCTGTCGGTCTTTTTCTCCGACCTTCAGGGTTTCACCACGATTTCCAAGGGACTTTCACCTGTGGATCTCACCACCCTCCTGAATGAGTACCTCTCCGCGATGACGGATATCATTCAGGAGGAGGGCGGCACCATCGACAAGTACGAGGGGGACGCGATCATCGCATTCTGGAACGCTCCCCTCGAAGTGGGCGACCACGCGGTCCGCGCGGTCAGGGCCGCGCTGCGTTGCCAGGCGCAGCTCGCCGCTATGCGGCCCGGCTTGAAGGAACGATTCGGCGGGGACCTCCTGATGCGGATTGGGCTGAACTCGGGTCCGGCGGTGGTCGGCAACATGGGGTCCCGAAACCGGTTCGACTACACGATGCTCGGCGACGCGGTCAACCTCGCCGCCCGGCTGGAGGGCATCAACAAGGTATTCCACACCTACACCATGGTCTCCGCGGCGACGCGCGCGCTGATGGCGGACGCCTTCCCTGTCCGCGAGCTGTCGAATATCACAGTGGTAGGACGGGAGGATAAACCCCTGGTTGTCTACGAGCCCATGATGCCTGACACGTACGCGGCGCGCCGCCCACAACTCGTGGTCTTCGGCAGAGGCCTGCGCTTTTATTACGAGGGCCGGTTCGCCGAAGCCGCCGAGGTGTTCGCGGGAATCGCGGCCGACGACCCGCCCGCTGCCGCCTACGTCGAGCAATGCCGCAAGGTGGAAAAAGAGCACGCCGGCCCGTGGACCGGCGTGTGGAAAATGACGGAGAAGTAGGGGCTCGACCGGCTACCGGTTGCGTACCACGCGGAAGTTCCGCACCCGTCATGTCGATAATATTATATTGAAGGAAATGCCGTACTCGCTCCGGATCCTCCTGGCCGCCTGCCTCCTCGTGCTTTGTCTCGGCCCGGTATTCGCCGAGACCGGTGCGGGAACGTCCGCGACCGCACCCTCGCAGTCCACCGGGAACACGCGGGCGGAAACCCACGCGCTCGCCGCGTTCTCGAGGTCGTCAGCCGAGTGGGGCACCGGCATCGAGGCGGTCATCGAGGACGCCTATCGCAGCTGCTTCCGCACCTACCTCGTCGACGGCAGATTCGTGACGCTGCGCATGCCGTTCGGGGAGAACAACGAGCGGTCCGAGCTCGCCGACACCGACCTCGCGATCCTCGGGGGCGGCAAGGCCGACCCGGCGGTGCTGTGGGACACGATCGGCGGACTCATGGAATCCGCCGATTTCCGGTACTACACCTCCCTGCTCGCCGACGGGCGGGAGAAGGTCTTCGTGTTCGACATCGGCACGCGCAGATGGTCCACGACCCGGGACCGGTTCACCATCGACCGCATCAGGACCGGCGCGTACCCGGGCCTGCCGCACAAGCCGTACGTGCTGGCCCGAGGCAGGGGCGTCACTGCGGCGGACGTCTACAACTACCTCTACTGCGTGGGCCGGGTGGGCATGGACTGCTCGGGCTTCGTCTGGCACGTGCTGGAGTCCGTCGCGACGGCGGGCGGGCTGGACCTCGGCCGCACGTTCGGTCGGTACGCCGGAGCTCCTCGCTCGGCCGACGCTGCGTGGTTCATCGGCACCTGGTTCTTCGATCCGAAGAACAGGAACCTCGAGGAGGTGAAGGACGAGGTCCGCAACCTCCGGCCGGCAGACATCATCGTGTTCCGCGGGGACGACGGCACCACCCGGCACTCCGCGGTCATCCAGTCCATCGACCGGGTGCGCGGCACCATCCGGTACCTGCAGTCGACGGACGAGGCGCCGCAGGACGAGCGGGGGGCACACGAGTCGCTCATCACCTTCGATCCTTCCCGGCCGGAGGTGAGCCTCAAGGACGCGTCCGTCGCGTGGCACCAGCTGCGGGCAGCCGCGTTCGACGGCGAGGGTGGCATCTGGTTCCGGGACGACGGCGAGCGCTACCGCGCCTACCCCGAGCACGGCGGCGGGACGGTCGTGCGCCTCAAGGCGCTCGCGAAGGCGGTCGCGAAGCTCTCGACGACATCCGGCAGGTGACCGATCGTCCCGGGCCTCACCGCCCGGGCGCGTCCGCCTGCCCTGCGGAGGCGAGGCGGCAGCGGGCGACATACACCGCGGCCGGGCTGTCGCCTGGCAGCAGGTCCAGCACCCGCTGGAACAGCTCCCCGGCCTTCACCCGGTCGTTTCCCTCGAGGCACGCGAGCCCCTCGTTGAAAACCCCGATGGCTTCGACCGTCGTCTTGTCCGTTCCCTCCAGCTCCGAGACCAGCTCGTAACAGCGTACGGGGCCCGAGTCCGTCGGGAGGAGCACCCGGTCGAGCATCCGCGCGAGCAACTCTTTCCCTCCCGCCTCCCACACCGGCCCGGCGACGAGGTTGGCGGCGCCGAAACGCTCGCACGCGCCCGACAGATGCGACGCCTCGTCCCGCGCGGCGCCCATGACCGCATAGCCCGTCACGCCGGGCATGCCGAGATCGCCGGTGAGGCACGTGCCGGAGGCGATGCCGATCCGCATCGCGAGGGGCGAGGAGAGGAGCCGGTTTGCGAGGAATCGGGCGGCGAGCTCCCTCCCGGCCGCCTGCATCCTCGCGGCGCAGAGACACGCCCTCCGCGGGTCGTCTGTCCCCTGGAGCGGGGCGCCGAAGTACGCCTCGATCGTGTCTCCTTCAGCGCGTCCGATGGTGCCCTGGAGCCCGACGATGATCCGTCCCATGACGGCGTGGAACTCGTTCAGCATCGCTGCGGCGGACGCGGGGTCGCCTGAGCCGGCCGCGCCGCGAAGACCGCCGATGCGGGCGTACAGCACCGTGACGCGCTGCTCGCTGCCGGCGGCCGGTGTCCGGGTGGAAGCGGAGAGGAGGCTGCCGAGCGACGTACGCGAGACCCGGGGGGCGAACCGCCTCCGCAGAGCCCGGCGTGCGGGCAGCCGGCCGAGAGCCTTGATGGCGGCAAGCGCCGCGCAGGTGAGGGCGGGGCTTCCGGCAGCCATGACCGGGTCGAGGTACCCGCCGGTGGCGAGGAAGAGGCCGCCGGAGCCGGCGACGGTCGCGGCCGCGAACAGCGCACCGACGAGCAGGGTCCAGAGGATGCGGAGCCGCAGCACGGCGATCGTCGCGAGGATCGAGAGTGCGACACCGAGCACCTTCCCGCACCACTGCGGAATGGCGGCGAGCGTGCGTCCGGTGAGCACGGTATTGACCAGCGCAGCCGACGCCGAACCTCCCGAGGCGACCGCGCCGCGGGGTGTTCGGCCGAGGGACCCGGGCACCGAACGGGTCGCCAGGGAGACGACGCAGAACGACCCCTCGAGGGCTTCCCGCAGCGAGGCGCGCGACTGCAGGATCTCCGTGAGGATGCGCCGTGCGTCGGCGATCAGCGGCGGTGCCTCGTTGCCGGTTTCGGCAGCAGTGTCCCCCCCCTCCGCCGGGAGGAGCATCTCGCTGGCGAGCGCGAAGAACCGGTCCCGGGCGTCGAGCCATTCGGCGGCGACAGACGGGTCGTCACCAGCCAGCATCCGGTCGCGGAAGATCGAGGCGTCGTCGTACCGGTCGAGCAGAGTGGTGCCTCGGGCCGCGAGGAGACCTGACCGGTCGATCTCGCGCAGCGCAGCGACCAGATCCTCCTCGAGCCAGTCGAGCTCCGCGAGATCACCCCACGACAGGTGGCGGAACCCGTCCTCTGTATCCGCGCCGGGCCAGTCGAGCAGCAGGTAGCCATTCTCCGTGAGGTCGAGGACCATGTCGCGGGGCGGCATGCCGGGGGGCCGGGCGCCGCCCAGAACGAGCTTACGGCCGTCGAGCTGGAGGGAGGGGCTGCCGAGACGGTCGAGGAGCGCGGTGAAGGCGGCCTGCTCGAGGTACCGGCCCTGGCGCTCCGCGACGGGCAGGCCGCGCCGCAGCACGCCGTCCGGGTCCATGACCGGGCCGGTGAAACCGTCCCCCCGCGCGCTCCCGTACAGCGCGGCGGGAACCGGGTCGGCCACGTGATCGGAGCGGAGCTCCCAGGCGATCCACGCCCGGCCGAAGGCGCGCATCGCCCCGGCGAGCTTTGTCTCTGGATCCGTGCCGTTCCCGGCAATCCCGCCGAGCAGCCTGGCTTTCGCCGTTTCGACCTGGCTGACGAGATCGTCGACGAACCGCGGCGAATCCTTCGGCAGGACCGACCCGCGACGGATCCCGTCGAAGAGCACGCGGATGTTTTCGCCGATCAGCGAGAACTCGCGGTCGAAAGCCTCGCTCACGGCCGGCGAACCCGCGGAAGAAGCCGTCAGGGTGGTGTCGGGCAGCCGAAGGTCGAACACGACGCGGTCGGCGTCGAACTCCTTCAGTTGGACCAGGCCGTCCGCGATCACCTCGGTGGTCCATGGCCAGACGCCCGTGACGGCTACGGCGCGGTCGTCCACGTCGAGCAGGAGGATTTCCCGCGAGGCCGCGGCAGGGGGCCTCAACCGGAACGCCGCATCGTAGATCCAGCCGGCGGGCCGGGACAGGCAGCCTTCCAGGTCCAGGAGAAGGAACAGCGCGATCACCAGGAGGGGTACCAGGAACAGCAGGGCACGCCGCTTGCCAGCCATTCCCTGAGGATACACGAACCGTCGCCCCGTCGCGCAAGGGCCTTGCGCGACGCACTTTCACGGCTGGCAGTGCGTTGACATTACACCCGGAAATGCCGATGCTGTAACAGACTGGTATATTGTCCATTGCGGGGAGCGATCCCCCGGAGGAGGTCCCGAGTATGAAGTTCGCGAAACGCATGTTCGCGGCACTGCTGATCCTCGGCCTGTTCGCCTGCGCGAAACCACCCCAGGCGGAGATCGACGCCGCGAAGGCCGCCGTGGCCAAGGCGGCTGCAAACAGCGACGTCGTCATGTACGCATCCGAGGCGCTGGCGCGCGCGCAGGACGCCCTGTCGCGCATGCAGACCGAGCTCACCGCGAAGAAGTACGACAAGGTGAAGACCCTCGCGCTGGAGGCTTCGGCCGCGGCCGAGAAGGCGATCACCGAAGCGCTCGCCAACAAGGAGAAGGTGAAGGCAGACGCCGCGGCGCTCATCGCGGCGATGAAGAAGGCGCTCCCCGAGGCTGAGAAGACCATCACCGCGGCGAAGAGAATCCCCCGCACCGGTCTGGATTTCGCTGCCCTTGCGAAGGCGCTCACCGGCGCCAAGGCCTCCCTGACCGCGGCGGACGCCGATTATGCGAACGGT
This sequence comes from Spirochaetota bacterium, assembly GCA_026398635.1. GTDB lineage: Bacteria > Spirochaetota > Spirochaetia > SZUA-6 > Fen-1364 > JAPLSM01. Next base: position 16,236 of record JAPLSM010000145.1, read on the forward strand.
AATTTCAAGGCTGCCTGGAACAAGGCCACCGCCGTGCAGACCGCGCTCGCTGACGGCTCGAAGACCGTCGCCGACGCCGTGCAGGCCGCGACCAAGAAGAAGTAGCGTTTGATGCGGCCGCCGCCGTCCCTGCAGCGGCCGCGTTCCCCCTCCTACCGTTCCGAGTTGCGCCGATCAGCCCGCAGCGACCGCTCGAGAGTCCGCGTCGAGCAGTCGACGCCGGCGGCACCCGCACCGCGACTCTCGTGACCTACGTGCCGGCGTGCGAATACCGCGTGCTGGTGCCCTTCGGGAACGAGTCAGGCGTCCAATCCGGCACATGGCGCTGCACGATCTGTTCCGTGATCCCGTTCGCCGCCGCGATCTCGCCGTACATCTTTCCGCTCGCCCTCATGGTCCTCGTCTTCTCAGCGCTTTCCATCTCGACACCGATCAGCCCGTACCGCATGGCGAAACCCTTGCGGTACTCGAGGGTATCCATCGTCGCCCAGTGGTGGTACGCCCTCACGTCCGCGCCATCGCGGATGGCGCGATGCATCTGGTACACGTGATCGAGGATGAACCCGGGCCGCAGCTCGTCATCGTCTTCCCCGACTCCGTTCTCCATGACCCAGATGGGGATGCGGTAGCGTTCCCACGCGCCGGTCAGGACCCTGTGGAAACCGTGCGGATCGATGGGCCATCCCTCCTTGGTCATCGGGAGGTCGGTCCTGAAACGCACCGACAGCGGGAACCGAATTCGCATGCAGAAGTAGTAGTTGATCCCGAGGAGGTCGATTGTCCGCCCCTTTTTCAAGATCGAACTCAGGAACCTCTCCTCGAATGCCGAGCGGAACCACTTCGACGCGATCTTGTCCAGGGGGTTCCGCGAGTCGAACGGGTCGACGCCATGCGCCGCGTGGGCAAAGCCGACGGCCGGCTTCGGCCAACCCCTCCGGGCGTGGACCTCGTTCAGCGTCTCGTACAAGACTACGTGCGCTTTTGCGAGCAGGTCGAGACACCGGAAGAACTTCCTCGGGCTCCTCGCGTGCGGAGGGAGTTCTCCGGTGAAGTACGCCTCGGCCGCCCAGATGGTCGGCTCATTGATCGTCAGCCAGACACCGACCAGGTCGCCGAGCGCCTCGGCCATCCTCCGGGCGAACCCCTGCAGCTTCTGAACGACCCGGGGATTCATCCACCCGCCGTCCCGGCAGACCCAGAGCGGATTGGAGTGATGGTGAAGATCCACCACTGGCAGGATGCCGGCCTTTACCACCGCCTCCACGATCCTCCGGTAGTGCCGGATCGCCTCTTCGTCGAACCGGCCTTCCTCGGGCTCTACGCGCGCCCATTCCACCGACATGCGGAACGACCCGTGATGCATCTGCCGCATGAGGCCGATGTCGCTTTCGTAGCGCGTCCAGAAGCCCGCGGACTGCTCGGGGTCGCTGCCGCCCGCGATGAGGCCTTGCTGGTGCAGCATGCGATACTCGTTGTCGATGGGGCCGCCTTCGACCTGCCAGGCGGAGGTGCTGCTCCCCCAGAGGAACCCCTTTGGAAAGATGTAGCTGCTCATCGACCCGACTCCATGCCGCCGACTCCTTACCGGGACGCGCGTCCATTGTATAATCACCTGTCCTGCAACGAAAGGGAGGGCAGATGGCTGAGATCATGACCGTGCGCGGGCCGATTGCGCCCAGCGAGCTCGGTTTCACCTCCATGCACGAGCACATCCTCTGCGACGCGAGCGTGTTCCTTCGCAGGCACGGCGCGATGATTCCTCCCAACGCTCCCGTTTCCCCGGACGAACCCATCGCTCTGGACAATCTCAGCATCCTTCGCCACGCCTTCATACTCTCCCGCGACACCATGGACATGCGCGACGAGGCGCTGATGGCCGCCGAGGTGGCAGATTTCCGGGCCACCGGCGGACAGGCGATGGTCGAGATGAGCGCGCCGGGGCTCCGGTTCGATGTCGCGGCACTGCTGCGCATCTCCGAGAGGACCGGCGTTCACATCGTCGCGACCACCGGGTTGTACTCGGAAGACTCGTGGCCCGAGAGATACCGGCTGATGGAGATGGAGGAGCTTGCCGCGTTCATGCGCAGCGAAATCGAGGACGGAATCGACGGGACAGCCGTCAAAGCCGGGCACCTCAAGGTAGCGATCACGGATTCCTCGGCTCCCGGGGTGACTCCCTTCAGCGATCGGCAGAGAGCCCTGCTCAGGGCCGCGGTGCGTGTGTCCGAAGAGACGGGGCTTTCGCTCACCGTGCATCCTCCCCTGGACACGCGGGAGGCTGCCCGCGAGGTGATCCGGTCGATGCGCACGGAGGGAATGACCCCGGGCAGGGCGGTGATCGCGCACGCCGAGATGTTTTTCGCGTCGCAGGATATCGCGTCCCTGGTCAGGGATCCCCTGGCGTCGAGGGTGAACGTGGACTTTGCGAAGGAACTGCTGGACGCGGGTTTCAATGTCTCCATCGATTCCTTCGGTCACTTCTACGACGCGGAGCCTCTCGGCCGCACCTGCATCGCGGATTGGCAGAGGCTCGCCGGCCTGGTGGGGCTGGTGGAGGCCGGCTACTCCTCCCAAATCGTCCTGGGCACCGACATCTTCCTGAAGATCCTCACCCGAAGGCGGGGAGGCGAGGGGTATACGCGGCTCACCGGTTTCGTCATTCCCATCCTACATCGCCTCGGAGTGGCCCAGGCGCACATAACCGCGATGAGCGTCGACAATCCAGCCCGGATACTGTCCCGCTGAACACACGCC
>JAPLSM010000436.1 GCA_026398635.1 Spirochaetota bacterium
CCGCGGATCCAGGCCGTCTGGCGCCGGGTCGGGCCGCCGCCGTGATCGCCCACGCCGTAGAAGCACATCACGTGATCCACCCCGGGAACCGCGCACGCGAGCGCTGCGCGCACCTGATCCGTGAGATCGTCTGCGGACGTGCAGTAGGCCAGGGGCAGCCGCCACGTGATGACGCCGGGGCCCGGGTCGCCGGATGTTCTCCAGCGGAAGAGTGACGCGGGCAGCGTCTTCTCGTGAGCCATCGGCCGCATCATGACGTAGCTGTCGTACCCCCCGGCGCTCAGGAGCCGCGGCAGCGCAGCGCTGTGGCCGAAGGTGTCCACGTTGTAGCCCACGGTGACGTCGACGCCGAGCTTCTCCCGCGCGTGACGGAGCCCGATTTCCATCTGCTTCCGGAACGACGCGGCGAGGGGCAGGTTGCAGTCCGGCTGGAGGTACCAGCCGCCGATGACCGCCCACCGGCCCGCGGCGACATGGGCGCGGATCCGCGCGAGCAGGCCGGGATCGAGCGCCTCGACTCGCTCGTAGAGCCACGCGTCGCCCCGGGTGAACACGACGTCGCCTTCCGCGTCGAGCAGGTCGCAGGCTGCCCGGCAGGTCGCGAGCGCCTCGCCGACCCCGGCCGGCCATCGCCAGAGCCAGACCGGATCGAGGTGGGCATTACCGATCATGTGCACCGTGATCATGGAGCCTCCGGCCGCGCGAGTATAAAGGAGGCGGACGGGCCGCGCCAGCCGCGGATCCCCCGTGCGCCGCCGCTCCTTGCGCGGCCCGGGCCGCACCGCTATAACCGTTGGCATGGGCCGTGCCGAGCTCGAGAGCCTCCTCGCCGACGTACGCCGCGTGCGCATCGGCATCGTCGGGGACTTCTGCCTCGACGCGTACTGGGACCTCGACCCCTCGCTGTCCGAGCCGTCGATCGAGACCGGGCTCGCCACCCGGGCGGTCCGCGCCCAGCGCTACTCCCCCGGCGGCGCCGGCAACGTGGCCGCGAACCTGGTCGGTCTCGGCGTCGGCCCGGTGCGGCTTTTCGGCGTACTGGGGGACGACCCCTTCGGCCGGGAGATGCTGCGGATCTTCGGCCGTCTCGGCGTCGACGCCTCCGCCATGCTCGTGCAGGAAACGGGATGGAGCACGGCCGTCTACGTGAAGCCGGTCGAGAGCGATGCCGAGTCGAACCGGATCGACTTCGGCAACGCGAACGCGCTCGATCCAGCGGTCGGCAGCCGCCTCCTCGCGTCGCTGCGCGCGTCACTTCCCTCGCTCGACCTCGTCATCGTCAACCAGCAGCTCGCGCACGGCATCCACACCGCGGAGTTCCGCCGGGACCTCGCAGCCCTCATAACGGAGTCGTCCCGCGGGGCCCGGCCCGTGCCCTTTCTCGCGGACAGCCGGGCGTTCAGCGACAGCTACTCCGGCGCGATGCGCAAGATCAACGACCGGGAAGCCATGCGCCTCTGCGGGCGCGAGTGGGGGGGCGACGAGCCGGTGCCGCTGGAGGATGCCGGGCGCGCCGCGGTTGAGCTGGCGGCCCGGTGGGGCGCGACGCTTTTCCTCACCCGGGGCCCCCGGGGGATCCTCGTCCAGGAGGGGGGCGAGGCGCATGTCGTTCCGGGCCTGCAGATCCTCGGCCGGATCGACACGGTCGGTGCCGGCGACAGCGCGCTTGCCGGCATTGCCGCCGCCCTGGCCGCCGGGCGCGACGCCCGGGAGGCGGCCGAGCTCGGCAACTTCGCGGCCGGCGTCACGGTGCAGAAGCTCTTCAAAACGGGCACGGTTTCGCCCGCGGAGGTGCTCGCCATCGGTGCGGACCCCGACTACGTGCTCGCGCCCGAGCTGGCCGCCGACCCCCACCGGGCCCGGTTCCACGAGGGGACCGAGATCGAGGTGGTCACCGAAGCGCCGGCTGGCAGGCGGATTACCCACGCGATCTTCGATAGCGACGGCACCGTCTCCACGCTCCGCGAGGGCTGGGAACGCATCATGGAGCCCATGATGATCCACGCCATCCTGTGCGATGGGTGGCGGACCGCGGAGGAGCGCGTGTACCGCACCGTGCAGGAGCGGGTGCGCGATTACATCGACAAAACCACGGGCATCCAGACGCTCGTGCAGATGACCGGCCTCGTGGAGATGGTGAGGGAGTTCGGCCTGGTGCCCGCCGATCGGGTGCTGGACGCGAAGGGGTACAAGGCGGTCTACAACGAGGAGCTGCTCGCGCTGGTCCGCGCCAGGCTCGGGAAGCTCGTACGCGGCGAAGTCTCGGTCGAGGAGTACACGCTGAAGGGCAGCCTGCGGCTGCTCGCCGACCTCGACCGGGCGGGCGTAGAGCTGCACCTCGCCAGCGGCACCGACCAGGGGGATGTGGAAGCCGAGGCAGAGGCGCTGGGGTATGCGGGCCTCTTCAAGGGCCGGATCCACGGCTCGATCGGCGACGTGAAGCACGAGGCCAAGAGGGTCGTGCTCGAGCGCATCCTCGCGGGCATCGGCCCCCGGGGACTCGCCGGCCTCGTCACGTTCGGCGACGGACCGGTGGAGCTTCGCGAGACGCACAAGCGCGGGGGCTACTGCGTGGGGGTCGCGAGCGACGAAGTCCGCCGGTTCGGCTTGAATCTGGTCAAGCGGGCACGACTCATCCGTGCGGGCGCCGACCTCGTGGTGCCCGACTTCACTCAGGCGCGGGAGATGCTCGCGCTGCTGGGAGTGCCGGGGGGAGCCGCATGAGCGCGTTTCCCCGCGAGCCGGCCTGGCTGGACCGGCGGGCCCTGCGCTTCAGGCCGCTCGCCGAGCGGAAGAACAAGGTCAGCTTCCCGCGGGACGCGGTGTCCCCCGACGCGGAACCCCGGCCGCTGCCGCCGGCCGGGGAAGCGCTCCTCGACGAGACGGCGGGCCGGATCCGGGCGGCGCGGGCCGCAGGCCGGCCGGTCATGCTCACCATGGGAGCGCACGCGATCAAGAACGGCCTTGGCCCGGTGCTGATTTCGCTCATCGGCGACGGCTGGCTCACGCACCTCGCGACCAACGGCGCCGGCATCATCCACGATTGGGAGCTCGCGTACCAGGGAGCCACGAGCGAGGACGTGCGGGTCAACGTGGCGCTCGGCGAGTTCGGCGCCTGGGAGGAGACCGGCCGGTTCCTCAACCTCGGTCTGCTCATCGGCGCGTATCGGGGTTTCGGCTACGGTGCCTCGATCGGAGCCCTGATCGAAGACGAGGGCCTCGACATCCCGTCCCGGCCCGAGCTCGAGGCCGCCGCGCGCGATTTCGCGCGCGACGCCGACCGGGCAGCCGCGGCCGTCGACCTTGTATCCGCGCTCGAGCAATTCTCCATCCCCTCGGGCCCGATGCGCATCCTGCACCCCGGGAAAGCCTGGAGCGTCCAGGCGGCGGCGCACCGGCTCGGCGTTCCCTTCACGGGTCACCCGATGATCGGTCACGACATCATCTACGAACACCCGCTGGCCAGCGGGTCGGCGATCGGCCGCACGGCCATGCGGGACTTCCTCTGCTACGCGGAGGGAGCAGGCCGTCTCTCGGGCGGCGTGTACCTGTCCGTCGGGTCGGCGGTCATGTCCCCGATGATCTTCGAGAAGGCGCTCAGCATGGCCCGCAACATCGCCCGGCAGCGCGGGGAGACGATCGAGGGCCACTTCATGCTCGTCGTGGACCTCGCAGCATCCACCTGGGACTGGTCGGGTGGCGCGGAGCCGCCGGCCGACAACCCCGCCTACTACCTGCGGTACTGCAAGAGCTTCAGCCGCATGGGCGGGACGCTTCGCTACCTCTCCGCGGACAACCGGGACTTCCTCCTCGCCCTGCGCCGGCGCCTGCGGGGATAACGCCGCGGCAAGCGCAGCCTGCATCCGGCGCGGCACGGATGGCTCCCGGAGGTGCGCTTCCCACGCAGCGCGATTTTCGGTAGGATTGAGTGATACTCGACATCACTTTCGGAAAGAGGGGCACACTCATGGCCAGGAAGATGGTAACCATCGACGGCAACACCGCCGCGTCCTATGTCGCGCACGCCACCAACGAGGTAATCGCGATCTACCCCATTACCCCGTCGTCCACCATGGGCGAGAACGCGGACGAGCTGTCCGCGGACGGCGTCAAGAACATCTGGGGCACGGTGCCGACGGTGGTGGAGATGCAGTCCGAGGCGGGAGCGGCGGGCGCGGTGCACGGTGCGCTCACCACGGGCGCCCTGTCCACGACGTTCACCGCGTCGCAGGGCCTGCTCCTGATGATCCCGAACATGTACAAGATCGCGGGCGAGCTCACCTCGACCGCGTTCCACATCGCGGCCCGCGCCATCGCCACGCACGCGCTGTCGATCTTCGGCGACCACTCCGACGTCATGGCCTGCCGGTCCACCGGCTGGGCCCAGCTGTGCTCCAACAGCGCCCAGGAGATCATGGACCAGGCCCTGATCGCCCAGGCCGCGACGCTCGAGTCGCGCGTGCCGTTCCTCCACTTCTTCGACGGCTTCCGCGCCTACGTCGAGGTGCAGAAGATCGAGCAGCTCACCTTCGACGACATGCGCGCCATGCTGCCCGACGAGTTCATCTCCGCCCACCGGGCCCGGGCGCTCAACCCCGAGAAACCCACCATCAAGGGCACGTCGCAGAACCCCGACGTGTTCTTCGCGAGCCGGGAGACGCAGAACAAGTACTACGCGGCCGTGCCCGGCATCGTGCAGGCCGCCATGGACCGGTTCGCGAAGGTCGTGGGCCGGCAGTACCGGCTGTTCGACTACGTCGGCACGCCCGACGCCGACCGGGTCGTGATCATGATGGGCTTCGGCGCCGAGGCCGCCGAGGAGGTCGCGGACTACCTGAACGCGAAGGGCGAGAAGGTGGGCGTCCTGAAGGTGCGGCTCTACCGGCCGTTCAGCCTCGAGCACTTCGCGAAGGCGCTGCCCCGCTCGGTGAAGGCGATCGCGGTGCTCGACCGCACCAAGGAGCCGGGCGCCCTCGGCGAGCCGCTCTACGAGGACGTCCGCACGGCCATCGGCGAAGGCATGCACTCGGGCCTGCTCGCCATGAAGGACTACCCCGTGGTCGTGGGCGGCCGCTACGGGCTCGGCTCGTACGAGTTCACCGGCGCCATGGCGAAGTCCGTGTTCGACAACCTCAAGGAGAAGAACCCGAAGAACCACTTCACGGTGGGCATCCACGACGACGTGACGAACTCCAGCCTGCCGTTCGACAAGAGCTTCTCCTCCGAGCCCGCGGGCGTGCACCGCGCGTTGTTCTACGGCCTCGGGGCCGACGGCACGGTGGGCGCCAACAAGAACTCGATCAAGATCATCGGCAAGGCCACGGACAATTTCTGCCAGGGCTACTTCGTATTCGACTCGAAGAAATCCGGCAGCATCACGATCTCGCACCTGAGATTCGGCCGCAAGCCGATCAAGAGCACCTACCTCGTCTCGAAGGCGAGCTTCGTGGCCTGCCACAAGTTCAGCTTCCTCGAGAAGTACGACATGCTCTCGCAGGCCGAGGACGGTGCGGTGTTCCTCCTGAACTCGCCCTACGGCAAGGCGGAGGTCTGGGAGAAGCTGCCGGTCGAGGTGCAGCAGCAGATCATCGACAAGCGGCTGAAGTTCTACGTCATCGATGCCACGAAGATCGCCGACGAGGTGGGACTCCGCGGCCGGATCAACGTCACCATGCAGACGGCGTTCTTCCTGATCTCGGGCGTGGTCCCCGAGGCGAAGGCCCTCGAGCTGATCAAGCAGTCCATCGAGGACACCTACGGCAACAAGGGCAAGGACGTGGTCGAGATGAACATGAAGGCCGTGGAGATGGCCCGCACGCGCCTCGAAAAGGTCGACGTGCCCGCCAAGACCAGGGGATCGCTCCACATGGCCGACCCGGTGTCGGCCAAGGCCCCCGAGTTCGTCCGGACGGTGACGGCGGAGATCGTCGCCAACCGGGGCGAGGATCTTCCCGTCAGCAAGTTGCCCGCCGACGGCACGTGGCCGACGGCCACCACCCAGTGGGAGAAGCGCAACATCGCCGAGGAATGCCCGGTGTGGGACCCCGACACCTGCATCCAGTGCGGCGAGTGCTCGCTGGTGTGCCCGCACGCGGTCATCCGCATGAAAGCCTACGATCCCGCGAAGCTCGCGGGCGCCCCGCCGACGTTCAAGTCGACGGACGCCAAGGGCGCCGAGTTCAAGGGCATGAAGTTCACGATCCAGATCTCGCCGCTCGACTGCACCGGTTGCGGCGTGTGCGTCAGCGTCTGCCCCGCGAGCCAGAAGAACGCCGCCGGCGAGAAGACGAACCGCAAGGCGATCAACATGTCGCCCCAGATCCCGCTGCGCGAGCCGGAGTCGGCCAACTGGGAGTTCTTCCTCGGGCTGCCCGAGGTCGAAGCGAAGCTCGTGAAGAGGAACACCATCAAGGGCTCGCAGTTCATCCGCCCGCTGTTCGAGTTCTCGGGCGCATGCGCGGGCTGCGGAGAGACCCCGTATCTGAAGCTCATGAGCCAGCTCTACGGCGACCGGGCGCTCATCGGCAACGCCACGGGCTGCTCGTCGATCTACGGCGGCAACCTGCCCACCACGCCGTACGCCCAGCGGGCGGACGGCCGGGGACCCTCGTGGAGCAACTCCCTGTTCGAGGACGCCGCGGAGTTCGGCTACGGCATGCGCTTGACGGCTGACAAGCTCGGCGAATACGCGCTGGATCTCGTCGACCGGCTCATCGCCTCCAAGTCCGCCGTGCCCAACGAACTGCTCCAGGCCATCCGCAGCGCGGACCAGTCGACCCAGGAGGGCATCGAGGCGCAGCGCGCCCGGGTGGGGGACCTCAAGAAGGCGCTCGCCAAGGCGAAGGGGGACGAGGAGCGGCGCCTGCTCGCCTCGGCCGACCACCTCATCCGCAAATCGGTCTGGATCGTCGGCGGCGACGGCTGGGCCTACGACATCGGCTACGGCGGCCTCGACCACGTGATCGCCTCGGGGCGCAACGTGAACATCCTCGTGCTCGACACCGAGGTGTACTCGAACACCGGCGGCCAGATGTCGAAGTCTACGCCCGTGGGGGCCATCGCGAAGTTCGCCGCGGGCGGCGCAACTGGCGGCGTTGGCGGACGTGCTGGTTCACAAGTCGGTCTGGGCCATCGGCGGCGACGGCTGGGCGTACGACATCGGCTACGGCGGCCTGGACCACGTGTTGGCGCAGGGGCGCAACCTCAACGTGCTGGTGCTGGACACGCAGGTGTACTCCAACACCGGCGGGCAGTGCTCCAAGGCCACGCCGCGCTCGGCCGTGGCCAAGTTCGCCGCCGCCGGCAAGAGCGTGCCCAAGAAGGACCTGGGCATGATCGCCATGACCT
>JAPLSM010000146.1 GCA_026398635.1 Spirochaetota bacterium
TTATACTTGGAATAAATGGTTGTCAAGAAAAATCGCAAAAACAGCCTGTTGATTTATTTGTTTATACAGCAAGTATTTATTTTGATTATTGGATGAAATCTTTCAATTAATGCATCGTTCAGTGACCAAAGAGGATCCAAAATGGTGAAGACGCCATCAATAGACACAGCTGCCAAAATGCCGACCTTGGGCCTCAATGAAGCCCCATTCCTGGCTCTCGGGGCGGAGGTGGATTTTCCACAACGCCATCATTCCCGGACGGTCGGAGCCCTTGTACGGCCACGCCGCGGCGACGGCTCGTCAGACCTCACCTCCCAGATGCCCGCCGACGCGCTCACCGACCGGGCGAGGTATCGCCGAGCCGTGCGCCCCGATGCTCCGGCATCCCACGCGCTCTGCCCTTCCAGCCAGGCAACACTCGCGGGAGACCGCCGTGTTCCGGGCTTGCCGGCGCCACCTGGCCGCTACCGACCGGTCGAGCACCGTGGGAGCAGCGGGCCGGACATCTACGCCGGTGACACCGCATCGTTCCGCCGGACCCTGAGGTCGTTCGCCGTGGGACCGAACGTGCCGCTCGTGGCCGAGACATCAAGCGACACCAAGAACCCCTCCGACCGTGCGGTGCGGTACGCGGTCTGCGATGGCGGTGCGATCGGCTTCATTCTGCGGGCTGTCGGCTGCGCGTGCGGACTCGGTGCCTGGGCGCCGGGGTACGTGCACTAGACGCCGCTCGTCGGCGCGGTTGGTGCGTGGAGCTTCCAGGCGTTCCGGATCCGCGACGAGTTTTGCGTTCTCGCCCGGGTCATGGGACCGGTGTACCGGCAGCGCGGCACGCCGCGCCTGCAGTGGTTCGTCGCAGAGGGCGCGCCGGAATCCATCGCAGTTTCGCTCCCGGGGTCGGGCGGACGGATCGACGTTGCGCCTGATGGCCGGGGATTGCTCGCGCTGACCGGCGAGGCGGACCTGACACCGGCCGGGCTCGGCTTCGTCGCGCACCTCGAGGAGATCGGCTCGCATCGCGCTCGATTCGCCTGCGGTCCTTCGGTGTGTGTGGAGATGTGACGGCTACCCCGGCCGCTGCTCCGAGTACACCGCCTCCACCAGGCCCCTGAGATACCCTATGACGACAAGCGGCCGAGCGAGGGCATACTCCAGGGCAGCCGGTCGTCGGGTTCGTCCGGACGCGGGCGCAGGTCGTAGGCCGCGACAACGGACGTCACGCCGCGCATACGGCCCAGCGCAGTGGCTGCGCCGAACGCCCCTGACGGCTCGGCTGACAAGCGCGATGGCGCCGGGAATCGCACCCTCACGCAAGCCGCGGCGCCAGCGCGATTTGACACCGCCATCCCCGCTGCCTAGAATTGGGTCCATGTTCGACGCATCGCTCGTCAAGGATCTCGCCGAGATGATGGGCAAGAGCCTCACCTTCAAGGATGTCGAGGCTGTCGGCGGATACCTGTTCAAGGACCATGGCTTCAGCACCCACCAGCTGGCCGGGGTCGACCACAAGGTGAGCATCTCGCCCCTGAACGCGGCGCGTACGCTGGTGGAGGAGTGCGAGCGGAAGGGTCGGCTCGCGGAGCTCTTCGCCTTCGTCTTCGAGCTCGACGGCATGCCACTGAACGGGCGGAATGTCCGGCTCGAGGGGATCGAGCACGTGCTCTACGCCCTGTCGCGCTCGGGCACGTACTACGATTTCGGCAAGCGGCAGTTCGTCGACTACGGGGCCGGCAAGAAGAGCCTGCCGGGGTGGGGCACGCTCAGGAACGGCAAGGAGTACCCCATCGCGGTCGCCTCGGTGGACATCTGCCAGAACAGCGAGCTGGTGAAGAAGTACAAGCCGGCGGTGATGGAGAAGGTGTACTACCGGCTCTGGGACTTCCTCAAGCACCGGCTGGACATGCACGAGGGCCGGATGTGGAGCTGGGCGGGCGACGGCGGCCTGTTCACCTTCCGCGGCGATCGCCGGGAGGTGGCCGCGGTCAGCTGCTGCCTCGAGATCCTCTACAGCCTGCCCGTGTTCAACCTCCAGCCCTACAAGCCGATCCGCGACGACATTTGTCTTCGCATCGGCATGGACTCGGGTCCGGTGAAGTTCTTCGAGGACACGGGCCGCATCGTTTCGGAGGTCATCAACTACGCGGCCCACCTCGAGAAGAAGGGCACGAGCCCCGGCGCGCTGAGCGTGTCCACCGAGGTTTTCGCCCGGCTGCCCGAGACGCTGCAGTCCGTCTTCACGGCCAGTCGCGAGTTCGAGGGGCGGACCGCGCACTCGACGGCTTGACCCTGCGCCGCCTTCCCACGCAGGACGCTGCGATCCGCCCGGTGCTACACTGCGACCGTGAAGCCGAACCCGATCGCGGCCGGACTGCTCGCTGTCGCACTGATCTGCCCCGCGGCGACGGCCACCGCCGCAGACCTCCTGCCCTCGCCGATCCTCTCCAACCCATCGCTCGCCCGCACTCGAGAGTACTGGCCCACACAGGAATGGCGGACAGCCCGGCCTTCCAAGGCGGGCATGGACGCTTCCGTCCTGGACGGCCTCACCCGGAAACTCGCCGCTAACGAGGTGCTCGCCGCACTGATCGTGCGCCGCGGACTCGTCGTCTACGAGCGGTACAAGGCCGGCAACGGCGCTGACACGCTCTTCAACATCTACTCGTGCTCGAAGAGCGTCACCTCGGCGCTCGTCGGCATTGCGATCGACCGGGGTCTCCTGAAGGGCGTGGACCGCCCCATGTCGGAGTTCTTCCCCGACATCGCGAAGACCGTCGACCCGGCCCGCAAGTTTGACCTGACGCTCCGCCATCTGCTGGCCATGAGCTCGGGCCTGGACTGGCCTGAATGGGGGGCCTGGAACTACTATTTCCAGCCCATGATCGAGTCGCCCGACTGGGTTGACTTTGTGCTCGCCCGTCCCATGGCCGCCGATCCGGGCAGCGTCTTCAACTACAACACGGGCGGCTCCCAGGTGCTTTCAGCGGTCGTGGGGCGCGCGACGGGTATGCCCGCAGCGGAGTTCACCCGGCACGAGCTGTTTGACCGTATCGGGATCAGCCAGGTGGAGTGGCCGGCTGACCCGAATGGCGTCTCCACGGGTGGCTACGGGATCCGCATGAGTGCGCGCGACGCAGCGAGATTCGCGTACCTGTACCTCAACAACGGCGTGTGGGACGGCCGGCAGGTGGTGTCGCGCGCGTGGGTCGAGGAGTCGACCCGCCAGCAGTCGGAGGGGCACCCCTGGTTCGGCCGCTACGGCCTGCACTGGTGGCTCAGGCCCCTCGCCGACCCCCGGGCAGCCTCCACGTTCTTCGCCATGGGCTACGGCGGCCAATACCTCTTCGTGGTGCCGGCGCTCGATCTGGTCGCGGTATTCTTCAGCTGGATGCCCGGCGGGCCGAGCTTCCAGCCCATGCAGTGGCTCGAGGAGTTCGTGATCCGTGCGGCGAAATAGAGCGGAGGAACGGACGGAAAAGAACGCGGAAATCCGTCGGGGCACCAGGATCTGGACGATCAAGAACGTCACGTCGGTGGCCGTCTTCGGAGCGCTCATGTTCCTCGCGGCCGGCCGGCTCGACTGGACCATGGGATGGGTGTTCGTGGCCGTCATGGCCGTCAACGTCGTGGTCATGCTCGCGGTGATCGGCCGGCGCAGCCCCGGCCTGCTCGCCGAGCGCTCGGGCCTGCAGCCGAACACCAAGCCGTGGGACCCCCCGCTCGCCGTGATGACCGCCTACGGCCCGCTGCTCGTCACGCTGGCCGCAGGCCTCGACCTGCGGTTCGGCTGGACGCGCCAGCCCGCGCTCAGCGTCAGCCTGGCGATGCTCGCCCCCGTGCTGGCCGGGTGGGCACTCGTCGACTGGGCGATGGTGTCGAACCGCTTCTTCTCGGCCACGGTCCGCATCCAGGCTGAACGCGGCCACGCGGTGGTCAGCACAGGTCCCTACCGGGTTGTCAGGCACCCGGGGTATGCGGGCGCGATCGTCGCCTGCGCTGCCCTGCCCCTGATGCTCGGATCGGCGTGCGGGTTTGTTCCCTTCGCGCTGTTCCTCGCGGCTGTCGTCGCGCGGACGGCGCTCGAGGACCGCACGCTCCGCGGGGAGCTGCCGGGGTACGAGGAGTACTGCCGGATGACGCGCTATCGCCTGGTGCCGGGAATCTGGTAACCGCGCTCGCTCACTCGATCACTCCCGCGAGGGCGATGCGCTCGCCGTCGTAGCAGACCGCCCACTGTCCGGGCGCGATCGCCCGCTGCGGCTCGTCGAACGTGACGCGCACCCGGTCGCCGGCGAGTGGCGCGACCAGCGCGGGCGCTTCGGGGCTGCGGTAGCGGATCTTCACGGAGAGCCGCATCGCCGCCTCGGCGCCGGCAACGCCCATCCAGTTGACCCCGACCGCCGTCAGCTCGCGACGCCAGAGCTCCGCTTCAGGTCCGGCCACCACGGTGTTGCTGGCCGCATCGATGCGCGTCACGTACAGCGGCTCCCCGCCGCCGACCCCGAGGCCGCGACGCTGGCCGATGGTGTAGCCCCAGGTGCCCTGGTGGCTGCCGATCACCTCTCCTCGGCTGTCCGTGATGAGGCCCTCGCGCCCGGACGCCTCCACCAGCGAGCGGTAGCCGCCTGCCGCGAAGTCCTGGCTTTCGGCCCGGTCGTGGATCTCCATCCCGGCCTCCCGCGCGCGGCGGCGCACCTCGGGCTTCGTGAGCTCCCCGAGCGGGAAGATCGCGCGCGCGAGCTGCTCCTGGCCGAGCAGGCACAGGAAGTAGGACTGGTCCTTGGACGCATCCGCCGCCTTGCGCACGGCCCACCGCCCGGTTCCGCGGTCGAAAGAGACACGAACGTAGTGGCCGGTCGCGAACGCGTCGACGCCACCCACCGCCTCCGCGAGGCGCTCGAAGAGCAGCCCGAACTTCACCAGCCGGTTGCAGCGCACGCACGGGTTGGGCGTCCTGCCCGCGAGGTACTCCGCCCGCGTGTACTCGATGACGAGCTTCCGGTAGTCGTCCCTGAGGTCGACGACGTGGTGGGGGATGCCGAGCCGGGCGCACACCCGGGCGGCGTCCTCGATGTCCGCGGCTTCCCCGGGCCCGTAGCAGGAATCGGGCACGGGACCCGCGGCTGGACCATCCGCGACCCGGCCCCGCTCGGCCTGCCCGCCCGGGTAGATGGACATGGTGACGCCGATCACCTCGTGGCCGGCCTCCTTCAGCAGGAGCGCGGCGACCGAGGAATCAACCCCGCCGCTCATGCCCACGGCCACGCGCTGACCCACGAAACCGACCTCCTCGGGCGCGGCGCTCCGCACCCCGCCCCGATCACATGCCCCACCGTTATATCCTCGGCTGCGCCCGCGCGTGAAGGGACCCGCCCCCCTCTCTTTGCCCTGCCCGTGCCGCGGTGGTAGGATGACCGGGTGCCCTTGGGGATCCTCCTCGTCAACGTCGTGTCCGTGTCATCGAGCATCGGCGCGCTGACCGCGCTGGCGGTGCTCTACGCGCACCTGCGCTCCCGTGGCGTGCTCCTCCTGGCGGCAGCCGTGCTCTTCCTCACGGTGGACTACACCCTGGGGCTCGTCCTGTTCGCATCCCCCGGCTCGCCCGTGTGGCGCGGCCTTCCCGGCATCCCGGTGGCTTCCCGCGGCGAGGCTCTCCTGATGGGTATCAAGGGGATGCTGCAGGTCGGGGTCCTCCTCACCGGTCCGCTCGCCGTCAGCTCCTTCTTCGGTCGGAAGCTTCCCCGTGCCGTGCTGTGGGCAGGCGCGGCCCTCGCACTCGCGTGCCTCGGTCCGTCGGTGTGCATGGCGGCCGGGCTCTTTCCCGGTTCGTGGGGCGTGCTGTCCGCGGTTTCCGCCGTGCCCGGCTACGCGGCGTTCGCCGCGTGCTTTGCGATACTGCTCGAGAACCGGAAGACGGTGCGCCCCGGGCTATCCCGCGGCATCGTGCGGGCCGCCGTGGCCGCCTTCGCCGTGTGCATTCCCGTGCTGCTCGCGAACGACATCCTTGCATTCGCCGGCAAGGGACCGTTCCTCCTGCCCACCGACGCGCTCGGCTTCCTCGTCCTCTCGGGCGGGGCCCTGGTCTGCACGCTCCTGGTGCTGCTCGGAGGCCGCAGGAAGCCCGGCCCCGTCGACCTCGACGCCTTCTGCCGCGAGCACGACCTATCCGCGCGCGAGCGGGAGGTCCTCGTCCTGCTGGCCGATGGGCTGCGCTACAAGCAGATCGCGGACCGGCTGGGCATCTCGCTGGACACGGTGAAGAGCCACGCGTCCCGGGTCTACCGCAAGACCGAAGCATCCGGCCAGACCGACCTCCTGTACCGGATACGGCTCGGCGGGCTCTGAACCCCCGCGCTTACCCGAAATTCACCCTCGTTTCGACGCGATATCACCCGACGGGTGATGTCCGCTCCACCCCCCTGCGGCCTTAACCTCTGTGTATCCCAATGGGTGGAGGTGGGGCATGAGACAGAACAATGGGTCAGCGGTGAAGCCGTTGACGCTCGCGATGACAGGAGCGCTGGCGCTCGCCTCGATGGCGGGGTGCGGCACGACCGGGCCCGAGCCTTCTGCTGCCGTCACGCTGAGCAGCGCGCTGGAAGGCAGCATCAGGTCAGCCATGCGGAAGGAGGGGATCGTTGGCATGAGTGCGGTCGTGGTTTCGGGCGGCCGCAGGATCCTCGCTGCCGGTTATGGTTTTGCGGACAGGTCCCGGAAGGTTCCCGTCACGGTCGACACGGTCTTCCCCCTCGCGTCGATCACCAAACTGTTCACGGCCACGGCGGTCATGCAGCTGGTGGAGCGCGGGGCGGTCGACCTGGACTCCACGGTGTCTCGGTACCTGCCGCGGATGGCAGGCCCCGGCAGCTCCGAGGCCGGGCCGACCGTGCGCCAGCTGCTCACCCACCACGCCGGGTTCCAGGGCAACATCATGGAAGGATTCGAGCTGAAGGAACCTGACCCGGTCGCGTTCCGGGACGTCCCGCGCCTGCTCGCGCGCTTTCCCCGCACGAGCGTGCCCGACACGGTGTTCGCGTACTGCAATGCCGGCTTCAGCGTGCTCGGCTGCCTCGTGGAGGAAGCGGGCGGCGCCGGCTACACGGACTTCGTGACGCGCCGCATCCTCGAGCCGCTCGGCATGTCGCGGACGCGGGTACCGGTCTACCCGATGCGCGACGTTCCCGCCGGCGGCCTCCTCTCGACAGCCGCGGACATGGAGCGCTTCATGGGCTTCGTCTTCGACCGGGGACGGGACGGCGTGCTCGGCCGGGCCGCCTTCGACGAAATGACAAGCCGCCAGAACGGCGATGTCGCGCTTGACAGCGACTTCTCGATCGGTCTCGGGTACTGGCTGATCGCGCCGTTCAATGTCGACGACACATTCGTGAGCC
>JAPLSM010000077.1 GCA_026398635.1 Spirochaetota bacterium
CCTTTCGCTGCAACGCAATTCCCGATCGCCGACGTACCGCCGTTTCCGCGTATCATAGTGGGTCCGGCGGTCATTGTCAAACGGGCCTCACGGGTTCGGATCCCAGCGGAGGCTCACGCTGCCCGTGTGCAGCGTGCTCGCGTCAACCCCGGTGGCACCCCCGAGCGGGAAACGGAACTCCCCCCGCCAGCGCGCGTCCAGCTGCCACCCGCCGAGCCGGGTGGTGAAGGCCGCGCTGCCGGTCCAGCGCTGGCGCGACTCCGCGGGGTCGTCGTGGATTTCCCAGCGGCCGTCGACGCCCATCTCCAGGGAGGTGCCCCGCAGCACGGCAAGGTCCGCGCCCAGCTTCGTGCGGATCGCGGTCCAGTCGGTCGAAGGGATCCCCCCTTCCGGGTGCTCCATCCGCTTCACGCCGGCCTCGGCCGACAGCTTCAGCCGGTCCGAGACCGCAAAGCGCGCCTCTTGAGCGGCATCGAGGTAGGCGTAGTCGCCCGCCTGGGCCAGCCAGTCCTTGGCGGACCATCGGATCGTCCAGGCGAGGTCGAGCGGATTGGCGCTCTCCCGGATCGTGAGGGTGACGGTGGCCCTTCGCGAGGACGTCTCCAGCTCACCCTCCTCGGCATCCAGTTCGGACGCGCCGCCCGACACCTCGCCTTTGAGGGTGACGACCGGCAGCTCCCAGTCCAGCGCCCATCCGGTCGCCGCGGTGACGAGCCAGAAGAAGAGCAGTCCCTTCTTCATACTCTTCCTATCGGCTACATTGGGGACCGGATGAAACCGCAACCCGACGTACGCTTCGTGCTCGTGCGCCCCCGGGATCCCCGCAACGTGGGCGCCGCCTGCCGGGCCATGAAGACCATGGGATTCACCTCACTCGCCGTGGTGCTCGGCCCGCTGATCGACCCCGAGCAGGCCGGGGTGCTCGCGCACCACGCCCGGGACGTGCTGGAGGGGGCGCTGTTCTGCACGGACCTCGAGCAGGCGATCGGCGGCGCATCCCTCGTCGCGGGCACCACGCGCCGCCGGGGGAGGGATCGCAAGTACTTCGCCCTGTTCCCCGAGCAGCTCGCCGAGCGTGCGGCTTCCGCCGGAACGGCCACGGTGGCGGTGCTCTTCGGCAACGAGGAAACCGGCCTCACCGACGCGGAGCTCGCGCGGTGCCACCTCGCGGTCACCATCCCCTCGGCGCCGGCATTTCCCTCGCTCAACCTCTCGCACGCCGTGCAGGTGGTCGCCTACGAGCTCGCCCGGGCGTTCGACCGGCCGCACCGCACGCCCCACGCGCCCATCGCGGGCCCCGAGATCGACGACCTCGCCTCGCTCATCGTGCGTTCGCTGGCGGCCATCGGCTTCCGCAATCCCCGGGGTCTCGAAAGCCTTTCCGTCTTCTTCAGGGACATCGTGGCCCGTGCCGGCCTTTCGCCCGGCGAGGCGCGCCGGCTCGGCGTGGTGTTCCGCAAGATCGCGGGCCTGAAGACGGGCAGGGGAATTGACCCGTAGCCGGCCGGGGCCGTACCATGGGGGTGGAGGTGCAGCGATGAGATCGCTCCGGCGGACCGCGTGTGCGCTGCTCGCCTGCGGGCTCCTGGCGCCCCTGGCCCCCGCTCAGACCCGGGCGGCGTTCGACAAGATCGTCGACTTCTCCGTGACATTGAAGACCCTGTCCGCCGCTGCGGCGGGCGAGGCCGTGCTGCCCGCGAACCGGCTGCTCCTCCTCGAAGGAACGATCAGCGAGATCGTCGTCCTCGACGACCGGCCCAAGACTTGGAGGGTCAGGGTCGAGCTGATGGCCGGCGAGTGGATCGGCGTCGACGAGGTGCGCGGGTACCGCTGCTGGGTCACCTTCGCGGGCCCCGGCTACGCGGACGTGTTCCCGGCCGAGGTCCCGGACGCGCCGTCGCCCGACTACCTCCCGCTGCACTCGCGCGTGCTCGTGCTGGCCCGCGCCCTCTCTCCTGCCGTCACGCCGCTCGGGGAGAAGGTGATGACCGTGGAAGGCCTCGCGGTCAGGATGAGCCGCTAGTCGAACGCCAGGTCCCGCGCCCTGATCGCGCCGTCGCGCGAGGCGAGCAGCGCCCGCTCGAGCACGTTCCGCAGTTCGCGCACATTGCCGGGCCACGGGTGCTCCGCGAGCCGTTGCAGCGCGTCGTCCGCCAGCGCCACCCCGTCGCCGCCGAGCCGCTCGAGCAGCGCCGCCGCGACGAGCGGCAGGTCTGCCAGCCGCTCCCGCAGCGCCGGAAGCCGTATGGGCAGCACCGAGAGGCGCCAGTACAGGTCCTCGCGAAAGGTCCCGCGCCTCACCGCGGCCTTCAGGTCACGGTTGGTGGCCGACACCACGCGGACGTCCAGAGGCACCGCCCGGCTGCCGCCGACGCGGTTCAGTTCCTTCTGCTCGAGCACCCGCAGCAGGCCGACCTGGACGTGATGGGGAAGCTCGCCCACCTCGTCGAGGAAGATCGTGCCGCCGCCGGCCCGCTCGAAGGTGCCCGGCCGGCTCACCGCATCCGTGTACGCACCCCGTTCTGCCCCGAAGAGCTCGGTCTCGGCGAGCCCGTCGGGGATGGCCCCGCAGTTGACCGCGACGAAGGGACCGCCCGCCCGGTGCGACGCGCGGTGCAGTGACCGTGCCACCAGCTCCTTGCCCGTGCCGCTCTCCCCGAGCACCACCACCGCGGAGTCCGAGACCGCGTAGCGGAGCACGAGACGCTTCACGTCGCGCATGGCCGTCGTCTCGCCCGCCAGGCCGGCGAATATCTCCGCGTCGTCCGGCTCACCGAGCCGGGCCCTTCGGGCGTCGGCCTGGGCGACGGCCCGGCGGAGGGTGCCCTCGAGCTCCGGCAGGTCGCAGGGCTTGACGATGTAGTCGTAGGCGCCGGCCAGGATGCACTCCTTCACGAGCTGCACGTCGGAGAGCGCGGTCAGCATGATCACCGGCGGGGGGAAGGGCCGCGCAACCATGCGCTGCAGCACCGCGACCCCGTCGAGGTCGGGCAGGTCGATGTCGAGGAGCACCACGTCGGGAGGGTCGCGTTCGAAGACCTCCAGGGCCTCGGCGCCCGTGTAGGCGGAGAGCAGGGTGCAGCGGTCGGAGAGCACGAGGTCGAAGGTCTCGTGGAGCGGTTGGTCGTCGTCGACGAACAGCACTTTCAGCATGGCGATTCACCGTGATGGTACCGCACCGGCGCACAGGCTGCAAGGAGCCGGCCGGGGGGAGGTTGCTTTCAGCCATTGCTATCCTGTCCGCATATAGTAGAATAGACGGCATTCAAAACCGGATCAGTACAAAGGAGTAAACCATGAAGAAGTACATGCAGAGAGAGACCGGCGTTGTTCTCACAGGCCTTCTGCTCTTCGCTCTGGTCGTGGGAATGATAGGCTGTCCGAATCCCGCAGAGCCCGAAATTGAGACGAAGCTGCTCGCGAGCGATGGCGCCGCCGGTGATTGCCTTGGCTGGTCGGTTTCCATCGACGGGGACTACGCCATCGTGGGGGCCTACGAAGATGACGACAAGGGTTCAGCGTACATCTTCGTGCGCAGCGGAACGAGCTGGACCCAGCAGGAGCTGGACCCAGCAGGCCAAGTTCACCGCTAGCGACGGCGCTGCCTATGACTACTTTGGTTTCTCCGTTGGCATCAGCGGGGACTACGCCATCGTGGGGGCCTGGCACGCTGACACAGCGTACGTCTTCATGCACAGCGGCACGGATTGGATCCAGCAGGACAAGCTCATGGCAAGCGATGGCGCTGGCGGTGAGGAGTTTGGCAACTCCGTTTCGATCAGCGGGGACTACGCCATTGTGGGGGCATGTTACGATAACGACCAAGGCACCAGCTCGGGTTCGGCGTACATCTTCGTGCGCAACGGTACGGATTGGACCGAGCAGGACAAGCTCCTGCCAAGTGATGGCGCTGCCTATGACTTCTTTGGCTACTCCGTTTGCATCAGCGGGGACTATGCCATCGTGGGGGCATTCTGGGAATTCTGGGATGACGACCCAGGCTCGGGTTCGGCGTACATCTTCGTGCGCAGCGGAACGAGTTGGACCGAGCATGCCAAGCTCACCCCCAGCGATGGCGTCACCGGTGATTGCTTTGGCCGCTCCGTTTGCCTCAGCGGGGACTATGCCATCGTGGGGGCGGTTCAGGATGACGACCAAGGCACCGACTC
>JAPLSM010000137.1 GCA_026398635.1 Spirochaetota bacterium
GGCCAGATCATCCTGCTCGAGCCGTGGTTCACGAGCCTCGGCAAGCGTGTGGTAAAAGCTCCCAAGGTGTATTTCCGGGACAGCGGCCTGCTGTGCTTCCTGCTCAACATCGACGAGGCGACGCTCGGCGCTTCACCCCACCTCGGCGCCGTGTGGGAGACCCTGGTGTTCGCGGAGATGCGGAAGCTGAACCAGGCTGGTTCGAACCCCGTGAACTTCTGGTACTACCGCGACCAGCGAGCACGGGAGATCGACTTCATCCTCGAACGGGGCGGCCGGCTCACCCTTGTCGAGGGGAAATGGCGGGAACACCCCGATCTCGCGGATGCCCGGCACCTGCTCGCCATTCGGGAAGACCTCGGCAGGAGCGGTTCGTCGTACCGCCCCGGTTCCTCCTGGGTAATCGGGACGCCGGACGCCACCTATTCCCTCACCGACAACGTGACAGCCGGGGCGATCCGCGACCTGCCGCGGGTGGTCTCGTAAAAGGAACCCCATGCCCCCCGACCGCTACCAGGTGCTGCTGAACGACAGCCTCAAGCGCCACGTGCTCGGCCTCGAGCCGGGCGAGCGCCGACGCCTGCGCGAGAAGTTCGAGTTCCTCGAGAACGGACTGTGGGACACGGGCGTGCGGGTAAAGAAGCTGAAGGGCGTCGCGAGCCGTGTGGTGTTCGAGGCGCGCGCGAGCCGGGGCGACCGTCTGCTGTTCACCCTCGGCAGACACCGCGGACGCACCGCCATCTACGTCTGGGCCCTGGTGGCGCACGACGACATCGGCCACGCGGCGCGGCGCGTCAGCCCCGCCGACGCGCCGTTCCTCGACTTCGCGAGCGAAAGCGAGGAGGACCTTCCGGACCTCGCCCTCGACGCCGCGCCTCCCGGCTGGGTGAGCCAGGAGGACGTGGACGAGAAGGTGCCCGAGGACTACGGCCCGCAACGCTGGCTGGTGCTCGACGACGCGGAGTGGGAGCGCATCCTCAGGTCGCCCTCGGCCGACCCGTTCGAGCTCTACCTGTTCCTCACGCACGAGCAGGCGGAAATCCTCGAGACCGACCCACCCGTGCTGCTCTCGGGCACCGCGGGCAGCGGCAAGACCACCCTCTCGGTCTACTACCTCCTGCGCTCACGCACCCCCGGCGACCGCCGGCTGTTCCTCACCTTCAACGAGGGGCTCAGGCGCCTGTGCGAGGGCATCTACCGGGGCCTCGTGGCCGAGCGGGAGGAGCCGGGCGAACCCCCGACCTTCGCGCTGTTCCGGGGCCTTCTCGCGGACCTCGCCCAGCCGTTCGCCGCGCGGTTCCCGGCCGGCGGGGAGGTGGGGCTTCGCGAGTTCCGCGCGCTCTTCCACAATCACCCCGACCACCGGCGCTACGACGCGGAGCTGGTGTGGGAGGAGATCCGTTCGATCATCAAGGGCGCGAAGCTCCCGCTGAACCCGGGGCGCCTGGAAACCCTCGCGAACGGCCTCGTTTCGGGCGCGCTGCGGCCTCGCGAGAGAGCCGAGCTGGCCGAGAGCCTGCTGGGACTCGAGCACCTCGCGGTCGCTTCCCGCATCGAGCGCTTCCTCGGCAACCGCACGGCCTTCGGCACCCTGCGGGGGCTCCTGTCGGCCATGGAGGCGCCCCGCGCTGCCGACCCCCGGCAGTTCGCTCCCGCCTTGGAGGAGATCGTGCGCGCGGTCCGCCACGCGGACGCCGACGTCTCTCGCCCCCTCCTCTCCCTCGAGGAGTACCTCGCGCTCGGGAAAAAGCGGGCGCCGACCTTCCGGTGGGACCGTCACAAGCTGCACGCGATCGCGACGTGGTACCAGGACCGGCTCGCCTCGACGGGGGGCTGGGACGAGCTGGACCTCTGCCGCGCGGCCCTTCAGCGCCTGGCCTCGGACCCCGACGCACCCTCGTGGGACCTCGTGGTGTGCGACGAGGCGCAGGACTTCACCGACCTCCAGCTTTCGCTGGTGTTCCGCATCGTGCGCGATCCCCGGCGCGTCGTCATCACCGCCGACCCCCGGCAGATCGTCAACCCCAGCGGGTTCCGCTGGGAGGAGGTGAAAAACCGGTTCTTCGAGCGCGGGCTGCCCGTGCCCGAGGTGCGGAGGCTCAGCCTCAACTTCCGGTGCGTGGGCTCCATCGTGCGCCTGGCCAACGCCCTTCTCGAGGTGAAGCAGAACCTCGTGGGCCTCGCGGACACCGAGATGCGCGAGCAGTGGAAGTTCTCGGGAAAGCCACCCGTGCTCGTGCACGGCCTCGCCGAAGACGAGGTCCTGGGCAGCGTGAGCGCCAAGGCGGCGGGCCAGGCGCTGCTCGTGCGCGACGAGGCCGAGCGCGACTCCCTCAAGCGGAAGCTCGGTACGGAGCTGGTCTTCACTATCCGGGAGGCCAAGGGCCTCGAGTTCGACAGCGTGCTGTTGTGGAAGTTCGCCGACGCGCCCGAGGCCGCGGGACTCTGGCGGAGGATCCGCGTGGCCGAGATCGACACTGCCGAGCACGCCGCGAAGGTCCGCTACGAGCTGGCCCTGCTCTACGTGGCGGTCACCCGGGCGCGGAACACCCTGCTCATCTACGACGGGGTCGAGGCTTCGGAGGTCTGGGACGTGGAGGCGATCTCGGGCCTCGTGGTGCGGAGCCGGGAGGCTGCCCGGCTCGCCGAGCTGTGGCGCACTGCCTCCAGCCCGGCGGACTGGGAGCGGCAGGGCGACTACCTCCTCGAGCGCGATCACCATGCCGCCGCGCTCGAGTGCTACCGCAACGCGGGCAGGGAGGACAAGGCCGAGCAGGCCCAGGCCCGCGTCTTCGAAGCCGACGGCCGATACGCGGAGGCGGCTCCCCTGTTCGAGCGCCACGGCATGATCGCATCGGCTGCCGCGAGCTGGGAAAAGGCGAATCGCTGGACAGAGGCTGCCAGCGCGTGGGGGGCCGTCGGCGACGCGGACCGCGCGGACCTGTGCTCCATCCGCAGCTGCGAGGCCGCAGGAAAGTGGCGCGCAGCCGCGGAGGGCTGGGAGCGGCGGAAGGAGCCGGACCTCGCGGTCGCTGCCTGGGAGAAGGCCGGAGACTTCGAGCGCGTGGCGGAGCACTGGTTCTCCCGGAAGGAGTACGAGAAGGCGCTCAAGTTCTTCGACCGCGCCCGCAGGCCACTCCGCTCGGCAGCGTGCCTCGTGAAGCTGAAGCGGCCCGGCGAGGCGGCCGACCGGTACTTCCAGGCCGGCGAGTACGGACTGGCGGTCCCGCTGTACAAGAAGGCGAAGAACGACGAGCGCCTGGCCGCGTGCTTCAAGCAACTGAAGGACTGGAAGTCCCTCGCGCTCGTCCATGAACGCCGGGGAGAGGCTGCCGAGGCGGTGGCGGTGCTCAGGCGGTGGCTGGCCGAGGACGGGACCCGGCGGCAGGAGCTGGAGTCCGAGGCCGGCGATCCCGTGGGCAGGCGGTCTGCGCTGCACGTGGCCATCCGGCGGGCCGTGCTGGCAGATGCGGCGGGAGCGGCTCCCCTGTTCCTCAAGGCCGGCAAGGTCGACCTGGCGCTGAAGCTGTTCGAGGAGACGGGAGACCAGACCGGTCTCGCCGAGTGCCTGGCGGCGCTCGAGCGCTACGACGAGGCTGCCCGGGCTATCGAGCAATCCCAGCTCCCCCCCGCCGAGAAGGAGAGCAAGGCGCGGGAGTGCCTCAAGCTGCACCTGATCATCGGCAAGGGCCGGCAGCTGCACGTCAGGGAAGCCCTGCACGACGAGGCTGACCGGCTGCTGGCGGCAGGGAAGCCGGTGGAAGCGCTGGCCAGGTACCAGGTGCTTGACGACGCCGAGGGCGAATGCTCGGCCTGGCTGCGGCTCGACCGGGACGAGGAGGCCGTCACTCGCTTCCTCTCCTCGGGGGGCCTGGCCCAGGCGCGCAGGATGCTCCGCGAGAGACCCCTGCGCCTGTCGGCAGGCTTCTTCGACCGGCTCATCGGCATGGCTGCGGATGAACGGGCCTTCGACGAGGATGAAATCGGGGGGTTCGTGTCGCTCTTCGCCGACCTCCTCGCCGCTTCCCTCCCCGGGCTGGCTGCACAGGACGCCTCGGCGATCGTGGACCGGTTCGTGCGCGCGGCGTACGGCCCGTACCCGTTCGAGCGGGGGCTGCCGGACAGGCTGCTCGACCTCATGCTCGAGACCCGCGCGTACCGGTCGCTGGTCGCGGTGCTCGGCCTGGCACGGCCGTTCGGCCCGGAAATCACCAGGCGCCTCTTGGCCTACCTCGACCGGATACGGGACGCAGCGGCGGGCTCCTCCGATCCCGTTCTTGCTGCCTGTCATGCGCTGGTCGCCGATCCCGATCGATTCGAGCAGCTCGCAGCAGACCTTCCGTTGAACGCGTCCACCGCGACTCTCGTGGGTTGGAGCACACCCCGGTATCCCGAGGCAGTGGGCTGGCTGCTGCAGGCGGGACGATTCGGCGATGCGGAAGAGGTCTGCCGGACCAACCACGATTTCAGAATGGCCGGCGCCGTGCTTGAAAGGGCGGGCGATCCCCGCCGTGCCGCCCGCACCTATGCGCAGGCCCGGCACTATTCCGAAGCGCTCCGGCTCTACCGGAAGCTGGGCGACCAGCGCGCGGTGGAGCGGATGCGGAAGAAGATGAAGGAAGCCCCGCCCGGGAGGAAAGGGGTGCAGCCCGAATCGCGCCAGCCCTTGCTCCCCGGCCTCGGCCCCGACTCACCCCCGTCCGAAGCTCCGCAGGAAAAGCCGCACGAATCTGGCAAGCGCTGAGAGGCGCCGGGCCAGGCCCTTCCCGTAGAGCGCCGTCAGGCCGGCCCTCAGGCCCTCGTAGACGGACCGGCTGTGTGGGTACCACCACATGGCCCGCGGCGCCCGGTGCATCCGATCGCGCACGGTTACCCGGATCCGGCTCATCTCGGCCAGTCCCGCCTCGCCGTGCGTGCGGCCGAACCCCGAGCCCTTGCACCCGCCCCACGGCGTCTCGGCCATGCCGTGGCTCATCATGTGGTCGTTCAGCGTCACGGTGCCCACCGCGAGCTGCGAGGCCACACGCCTTGCGCGCCGGTTGCTGCGCGTCCAGACCGACGCGCTCAGGCCATAGGGCGAGTCGTTGGCCCGGGCCACGGCCTCGGCCTCGTCGCGCACCTTCGCCAGCACGATCACCGGGCCGAAGATCTCCTCGTGTAGCGCTTTGATGGGCTCGCGACCCGGCTCCAGGATCACCACGGGGTGGAAGAGGCCCTCGGACTGCCCGCTGGAAGCGATGACCCGGGCCCCGTGCGCCAGCGCGTCCTTCACAATCCCGTCCACCTTCTTCTTCTGCTCAGGCGAGGAGAGCGCGCCCACGTCCACTTCGAAGTCCCGGTCGGGCCCCACCCGGAGGCTGGCCGCACGCCGGGCGAGCTTCTCGCGGAACGCGGGGTAGACCTTCTCCACGACGAACACGCGCTCCACCGCGTTGCAGGATTGTCCCGCGTTGGAGGCGCCGGCCCACAGCGCGCCGCCCACCGCCCGGTCGAGATTGGCGTCGTCGAGCACGATCATCGCGTCGCTGCCGCCCAGCTCCAGCGAGACGGGCACGGGTCCCTCGGCTGCGGTGCGCATCACGTCCCTGCCCGTCTCGGTCGACCCCGTGAAGCACATCTTGTCCACGCCGGCCGCGATCATCGCCCTGCCCGCGAGCCGGCCGGGCATGGCGACGAGGTGGAACAGGCCTTCGGGCAGGCCGGAAGACTTTACCACATCGGCCACGGCCTCGCCGACGGACTGCGTCTGTGTCGCGACCTTCAGGATCACCGCGTTGCCCGCGAGCAGGGCGGTCATCACGTCGTGCAGCGGGATGCCGAAGGGGTAGTTCCACGGGCTGATGATGCCCACCACGCCCCAGGGAACGCGTTCGATGCGCGAGGACTTGAAGAAGAAGAAGGGGTGCCCGCCCCGGATGTGCCGGCTCCGCATCACCCGGGGCGCCGCCTTCGCGTACCACGAAGCGGCCAGCGCGAGCGGCAGCACCTCGGTGCTCATCGCGTCGACCCGGGTCTTGCCGGTGGTGCGCAGGATCAACTCGCAGATCCCGTCGGCGCGTGCGGCGATCCGGTCGCGCATGGCCCGCACGTACGCGGCCCGTCGCTTCACGGGCATCTTCGCCCAGGCAACCTGAGCCTCGCGGGCTTCCGCGACGATGCCGGCCAGCAGCTTCTCTTCCTTGCTCGGACGGGACATGCGTGGGACCTCCGGTGCAGCGAATGTAGCCGATCGCCGCGCCTTCGGACAACAGGGAACCGCTCTCGATGGGAGTCGCTCCGCGCCTTGACCAACGGCTCGGCGCAGCGGTATCACCATGACACCCATGCCGTACACCGAATGGCCGTATGTCGAAGCCCAGCGCATCCTAGACCGCCTGAAGAAGCTCGGCCGCATGTCCGTCACCACCGAGACCGGCTACGGCCCCTCGGGCCTGCCGCACCTCGGCACTTTCGGCGAAGTCGCCCGGACCTCATTCGTGCTGCAGGCGCTGAAGACCATGGCGCCCGAGGTCGAGTCGCGTCTGATCGCCTTCTCCGACGACATGGACGGCCTGCGAGAAGTGCCGCAGAACGTCCCCAACCGGGAGATGCTGAAGCCGCACCTCGGCAAGCCCCTGACCTCGGTTCCCGACCCTTTCGGCCAGGAACCGTCCTATGCCCACTTCATGAACAAGCGCCTGCGGGAGTTCCTCGACTCCTTCGGGTTCCGCTACACTTTCGCCTCGTCCACCGAGCAGTACCGCTCGGGCAGGTTCAACGACGCCCTGAAGCGCGTCATGGAGCACTACGACGAGATCCGGCAGATGTTCGTGGCTACCATCGCCGAGGAGAAGCGCGCGACGTGGAGCCCGTTCTTCCCGGTGTGCCAGAGCTGCGGACGCATCTACTCCACCCGGGTCACCGGCGTGGACAGGGCAGGCTGCACGGTCTCCTACACCTGCGACACGCCGCTCGCGGGAAAGTACAAGTGCTGCGGCCACGCGGGCACCGCGAGCATCCTCGACGGGGGGTGCAAGCTCGGCTGGAAGGTCGACTGGGCCCTGCGGTGGTTCGCCCTCGGGGTGGACTACGAGACGCACGGCGAGGACCTGCTGGACTCCGTGCGCCTCTCGTCGAAGATCGTGAAGGTGATCGGCGGCGAGCCGCCCGAGACGTTCAAGTACGAGCTGTTCCTCGACGATAAGGGCA
>JAPLSM010000250.1 GCA_026398635.1 Spirochaetota bacterium
AAGCCACCCCTTGATCTGTGCCTCGTAGAGCTCCAGCGGGTGGGGCTGCTGGCGGCTCACGGTGCAGACCTCCTGGTAGAGTCGTCCGATCTCCCCTTCGCTGGGAAGCTCTTTGAGCGTGGTCAGCCAGTCTTGCCGAGCTGCCAGGTCCCGCATGGCTCGGATGAGTGTCCTATGTCGGCCGGTCTCCCTGTGAATGGCTTTCACCGAGTGCCCAAGCCGAAGCCGTTGGACAAGGTCCCTCAGTTCCACAATATGAACCCTCCTTGGCATTTTCTCCTCCTCGTAGCCATGGATGATGGGCACCATCATGGCACGGGGGGGGGGTCGTTATTGCTGCCGAGGGGGGGGTCGCTAACGATGCCGACCCCGGGGTCATTTACGGTGACGTGGAGTGGTCACTATAAATGACGGGCTGGGGTCGCTAACAATGCCGATTTACACGGGTGGTCGGCCGGCTGCGGCAGGACCGGTGGAACAGCCCCGAGGGCCAGCCCCGGTCGAAAGTCTCGATCGTGGCCGAGCACGTGGAGTTCAAGCCGCAACTGAAGGGCAAGGACGGGGATGAGGGGGACGAGAAGGTCGAGGAGCAGGTGGGCGCGGTAGAACAGAAGGAGCAGCCGGAGGAGGAACGGGAGCTCAAGGAGGCCGCGAGTTTCTGAGACCTTCGTCCCCGATGAGGCGACCTTTGCCCGAGAAAGGCCGCCATCCATTCGCGGGGGCTTCCGTACCCTTCAGCTTCTCGTTTTCCTCGGCGTAGCCAACAACCACCGCCAGAGGCGGAGGAGAATGGACGACCACACCCCTGTATCGGCGCCAGAGCGCAGCCCGGTGAGGCGCGCGGGGGTTACTCGATGCGATCGCGGCTCCCCTCTGATATGTCAAAATGTACCTTGACAAATAATACAAAGTAGTTTATACAATGCATATGGCTGAGATTATCATCAGAGGAGTTGATGAGAAGCTGAGGAACGCCTTCAGAGCATGGTGTGTCGAGAGAGGCTCAACTATGAAGAGCCAGATAGTGAAGTACATGCAGCGGATAGTCAGCGAACGCAAGAGAGGAAAGTGACTGGCACTTGCCAGCCTCGGCCTACCGGATCTCGGTTTTCCCGTCAACCCCCAACTTTCATCCACCGGGCGGGTGTGAGTAGTCATCCGCCACGATACGTCCATCGGAGGAGGTTTCTATGAACGAGAGAGGAAAGGTCTGGGTTAACAGGTTCCTGGCGTTCGTCGCCGGGGGACTGCTAGTTTTCGCGATAATGAGCCTTGCCGTCGTGACTCCTGTCAGGAACGAGAAGGAAGCGTTGGCGAAGCAGCTGGACGAGGTTCAGAATGGAGCAGCCCGGCTCCTTGCTGAGGCGAAGGTGCTTGCGGAGAGCAAGTCTTACGACAACGCCCTCGAGACCTTGAACACCCTGTTCGAGAAGCAACCGGGTTCGAGTGAGGTGGTCGAGGGGAGGAAGCTCTACACCGAGATCGAGATCACGGTCCAGGCGAAGGCGCAGAAGTGGGAAGCGGCAGTCGGGGCGATCCGGGCGGCGTGGGAGAAGGCCAGGGCGGCGGAGCTTCTCGCTAAAGCTGAGCAGGACAAACAGCTCGCGGAGACAAGTATGGCCGAGACCTTGGTCACGGAATGGGAGAAAGCCAAAGACCAGATCAGACAAGACTGGGAGAATCGGTAAATCCAGATCCCGGGAATCCCCGACGGATCCTGCCATGCAAAGCTTCAGCAGCCCGTACCCGCGGGCTGCCTGGGGTGAGCCTTTTGCGTAGCCGCTAACTTTCATTGTCGCAATGACCTGGAGATAGGTCGGATTTCGGTTACCCCGGACAGTACGGGCTTTTCCTGAGATCCAGCGTCGGATGGACATTTTCCCAGGAAATTGACCCCGAATCCAGATAAAGTCGCCCCTCGCATTCGCTGTTCGTGCTACGATGATGTTGCCACAAACACCGTGCACAAAAGCTGGGAGGGGCGTCATGGCGAGCATACCACAAAAAGCACTTTTTGGGTGGGATCAGATCGAGGCGCTGGGAGATCTGAAGCGGCTGCAGCTCGTGCTGGAGAGCCTCCCCGACGAGGTCCTGATGAGGACCCTGGAGCAGGAACGGCATCGGGGCCGCAACGAGTACCCGATCCGCCCGATGTGGAACGCGCTGGTCTCCGGGGTGGTGTTCCAGCACCCGACGGTGGAGGCGCTGCTGCGGGAGCTGAGGAGAAACGCGCAGCTGCGGCAGGTGTGCGGATTCGAACTGGTGAAGGGACTGAAGGCGGTGCCGAACTCCTGGGCATTCTCGCGCTTTCTTGCCCGGGTGATGGCCCATGGGGATCTGATGCAGACCATGTTCGACACGCTTGTCGAGCGGCTCGCCGAGCTGTTGCCCGGCTACGGGGTGCGCCTGGCGGTGGACGGGAAGGCGCTGCCGAGCTACGCGCGGGGCAAGGCCGAGGTGGCGGCCGGCAAGGACCGTGCGGATCGAAGGCGGGACACCGACGGGGAGTGGGGGATACATGAGTACCGCGGCACCCATGAGGACGGGACTCCCTGGCAGAAGGTCAAGAAATGGTTTGGCTATACGCTGCATCTGGTGGTCGACAGCCGCTATGAGTTGCCGGTGGGCTTCTCGCTGACACGGGCCAACGGCAGCGAGGTGGTGGAGGCTCATGGATTGATGGAGCGGCTGGAAGAACGGCATCCCCAGCTCGTCGAGCGGTGCCAGGAAGTGGCCGCCGATCGGGCCTACGATGATACCAAGCTTATTCGCAAGCTGTGGGACGAGTGGAAGGCGCTGCCGATCATCGATATTCGCAACTGCTGGCAGGACGGGGAAACGACGAACGTGGTGCTGGGATTGGAGAACGTGATCTATGACTACCGTGGGACGGTGAGCTGCGTGTGCCCGAACAGCGGCACCCAGCCTCAGATGGCCTACGGCGGCTTCGAGCGCGATCGTATGACGGTGAAGTACCGTTGTCCGGCCCGCCACTACGGCTCCTCCTGCGCGAGCCTCAAGTGCTGTCCTGTGGGAACGGCGGTACGAATTGCGCTCGACGAAGACCGCCGAGTCTTCACGCCGCTTCCCCGCAGCAGCCTGAAATGGCAGCGCTGCTACGCCAAGCGCACCTCCGTCGAGCGGGTCAACAGCCGCCTGGATACGAGCTTCGGCTTCGAGCAGCACACCATTCGGGGGCTGACGAAGATGCACACCCGCTGCTGCCTGGCGCTGGCCGTGATGCTTGCCATGGCGGTGGGACGGATCAAGGCCCAACAGGCGGAGGCGATGCGCAGGCTGGTGAAGGCCGCCGCCTGAGGCGGCCACCACCGCGGTCAACGAGATTCCCGGGGAGAAGTCTGCCCTCTCCAGTGCGTCCGACTCCCGCTCCCCCGGGCCAGGCTCCGTTTCGGGCTCTTTGCGGCGAATGACGATTCCTGCCGGCTCCGGATGGGTGTCCATGAAACCGGTGGCGGTGTCCCCGGGGTCGACGGGTTCCTCTGGGCCGGGCGAATCGGGCCACAGCGCAAAATCCTCGGCGTTACCCCGGCTATGCTAACCTCAATATAATCGGGGTAACTCCACTAGTCGGTTGCCTCAAAGTGAAAGTCATGTCCGTCACCGGAGTGATCCTGCGTTGTGTACGATACTGAGGGATCTCACAACGTACTGCAACGACCGGGCTTCATCCTGGAAATGCATCAGCGATTCCCTCTGACGTGATGAAATCGCCGATGCCTGTTGGCATAGGTCCAATCATCTGCCATTTCTCTCACCAGAGACGGTGATAGTGTCGGAGCGAGCTTATTTCACGATCGCGACGAATTCGGCGATATTTGCCTTCGCGGACTCAGTCGATTTAACCTTGAGCTTTACAGTGACGGATTTTCCCACATACAGCGAGAGTTGTGCCGCGTCTGCCTTCTTCAGGCCCACAAATCGGTACGACACGCCCGACTTCGCATCGGTGAGTATGTAGTGGTTCTTGTCCTTCTCAAGCCTGCCCGTGATCGAGGCTGTCTCACCTTTTGCGGGAGCAGCTGAAGACGGTGTCAGGAAGGAAGTAACCGTAGCGCATCCCGTTATAAAAAGCGCGCCAACCGCAGCACAAATAATGACCGCACGGGTGATCTTTTTCATATTCGCCCTCCTATAAAAACTCTCGAAACAGTTCTTGAAGATAATGTAATACATGGCGAACGATAAAGCACGACCGGCGATCGACCAAATTCTCTTCACTTTGGCAGCATGACCATAGAGGTCAGCTTGGCTTATACAGAATCGACATTTCAGACCCCGTGCATTGAGAATGTGAGCCCCGAAATTGATCCTGCGTCGTGTAAGATCCTGAGCTGAAGTACACCCAGAAGGGGGCAGCGGTCTGCAGCTTCGCGCTCGCTTCCAACCGGTTCTTCAAGCAGAACGAGGAGACGCAGAAGGAGGTCTCGTTCTTCGAGATCACTACCTGGCCGCGGCTCGCCGAGGTCTGCGGCGAGTCACTGTTGAAGGGCCGGGGCGTGCGCGTGGTCGGCCGGCTGAAGCAGGACCGGTGGACGAGCCCCGAAGGCCAGAACCGGTCGAAGGTCTCCATCATGGCAGAGCACGTGGAGTCCAAGCCACAGCTAAAGAAGCAGGATGGGGACGACGGGCAGGAGGGTGAGGAGAAGGCCGAGGCAGCCGCACCCGCCGACGGGCAGGTCCAGGAGGAACGGGAGCTCAAGGATGCCGCAAGTTTCTGAACGCTGATGCGCAGCCTCTTCGCACAGAGGGGCCGCACCCTCTTCCTTTCCATCAGCCGCCGCACGGCAGACGTCAGAGCTCTCTCAGTCGTCCCGGACTGACCCCAAGGAAGTGGCAGAAGCCCTGCCCATCCACACCGGAAACTCCGCACGATACATCAGAAGATAAGTTCTGAAAACCCTGGTGCTGAAGAACAGCCCACCGATGACGGACTGGTAGGCCGCTCCCGGCGAGGACGGCCGCCATAGAAGAAGATTCCCGCAAAGAACCGCGGCTGAATGCGGATGGTCCAACCGGGGAAAGGCAAGTCCCAGGCGCGTCTCTGCCATCGATGGCGACCGCACCGAGGCTTCAGGTTGCAGCGGCCGGCAGTGATGCGGTGCTGAAGGAGACGGTGAAGCCCACGGAGGAGACGATCATAAGCGGGAGGTGCATGACACCCATCCACCACATACCCGGGGTGAGCACGAACCAAGTGAGGACATTGATGAGGCCGAAAATGATGCCGATGAACCCGGTAACGCGCAAAGTGACAGGGTTGACGCGGGGGAAGTAGAGCAGAAGAACGGCCAGGATGACTGGGATCAGCATGCAGCCTGTCACCATCGATTCGTTCGCCACGAGGTACACGGGATTGAACTCAGGCGCCGCCGTCTGGCTGTTCACGGGGAACCAAAATGCGAAGAAGGCAAGAGCGAAAAGCGGCCACTTCCAAGGCACCGCCTCGGGCATGTTGTAGTCCCCCTTGCGGGAGATGGTCTCCCAAAGCCAGGCCATTGCCGCGATTGCCATGTACAGGACATTTGATATAAGAATGGTGAGCCCGTATTGGGCCGGGGCCGCGCTGTTCTGGAAGGCGGCGATGGCTAGAAGCAGGAGCGTGACGTACCCATGGAAAAGTGTTCGAAACCGATTTCGGAAGACGAGGAGCAGGACCAGGAGCAGCACGGGCATGAGCTTGAACAGGAAGAAGACCGCAGAAAGGCTGTAAATGAAGGGGTGGCGCATGACGGCCTCGACCACGCCGGTCGCCTGCCGGGGATCATATCCCTTGACCGTGTATGAGGGGATGAAAAAAAAGGCCAAAAGCACGACATAGACCCACCATTTTCGGGTGAGGTGATCCAGCGCCTGCTGGAAGCGATCTACACGGCTGTCCATTCCCCGATCCCTCTTGTTCGACGATGCATTGCGCGGCCAAACCTGTCGCAAGCGGGTCGGTGGATCCTCTAGCGCGGCAAGTCTATTGAGTGGACCACGACATCACCGATGCTAACCCATCGGAGCTCACCTTTCTCATCTCGCAGCAAAAGGAGCGCCCCCGTGGGTTTGTCGTGATTCATCGCCAATACACGGTACGCATCATCCGGCGTGAAATTCTTCACTTGGTCCCCTTTTTTGACTTTGACCCTGAAACCGTGAAAGTACATGTTTCGTGCCTCCTAGCATTCGAGTATCTCAGGAGTGATGGCCTTCTGCAAGTGCAAGCAAACGTTCAAGGAGAGCCATTTTTTGCTCCGTGGCGGGCCGCGATATGTTTTC
>JAPLSM010000420.1 GCA_026398635.1 Spirochaetota bacterium
TATTTCCATCATCCGGAAAGCCAGCGCTCACAGCGAGAAATGCCCACGTGCTAATCGAAGCCCTCGCCTATTCGGCCTGATTGACTGCGTTTCCGAGCTGGATATTCGCTCACCCCCACCCAGAAAACTGCGAAAGTTCACATCCTGCGTCACCTTATCAAGACGGGAAGGGCGCCGGCGGGACCTGGCCTGCCACGCATCGAGATACGGGCCCTTGCGATACGCCGCGTCGCTGCCGCCGTCGTCCGCAAGCACAACGGCAAAGAGGGAGTCCTGCTGGAATGATAGAGACCAAGGTGAAGGTCAGGGTCGGGACCACTCAGAGCAGCCTGAGCCCTTCCTCGCTGCCGCAGTTTCTCACATCTTTTATCTTACACCCCCGAGCCCGGGACTGCCCCGCTGTGGTCTGCGGTCCTCGCCCCATGCTCGGGGCCTGGGGCCTGTAGCCGATGGGCGGCCGGGCTGGATGCCGGGCCGAGGCCGTTCCTGCTGTATGTCGGGGGTAGTTGGCGCGATGGGGCGTGCTATGATCCGGCCCCCAGCACGCGCCGGACGCGGGCGACTGCCTTCTTTCGGCCAGCGTCCTTGCGGTCGAGGAGGTCCGCGACCGCCACGGTAATGGGCGTCTTGTGGCCCCGGAAGCGAACGATGTCGTGGAACACGGCCGCGTCCTTGCGCAGGCGCCCGACCTCCCGGGCCAGAGCCTCACCCCGTTCGTGTTCGTCGGCACCGCGGACGTTGACCACGACGAGCTGCGCCCGTTCGATCCCTTCGTAGCCCTCGGCGATCGCCCAGTGCTCGGTGGGCTCAGGGGGCGGAGTACGGCGCGCCTGCACGATTCCGGCGAGCAGGTCGGCTCGGATCTCCTCCAGAAGCTCGGGGCGCTCCCGAGCGAACGCGGCCAGCGGCGCGCCGATGGCCTGCCCGAGGAACCTGGTGACGCCGTGCGGCTCGTGCAGCAACCCCTCGAGGGCGTCGGTCCGGTCCCGCGCCTCCTTCGCCCGGTCACGCCTGCCCCGGACCAACAGCGTCTTCCCGGCAGGCAACGGCGGCGCAACGAAGACTGCGAGATCGGCGAACTCCAGTGGGTCGTCTCCCTCGAGGATCGTGGCCTGCGAGTAGTCCTCCATGAGATGCGTCACGAAGAACGCGTCCGAACCGGCCTCCTTTTGTGGGAACGTGAAGAGGGCGGCACCGCACGCCCCGGCCGCGCGGTAGCGGCGCAGCTCCGGATGTGATGTTGGTGTGTCCTCGCGTGATCGTCGCAGGGAATCGTCGCGCACACAGCGCGCAGCGAAGATGAGGCCACCGGCCTCGAGGACCGCTTCGATGAAGGCGGTCTTGCCCGCGCCCTGGGGGCCGGCGACGTGGATGAGCGCTCGCTCCGTCACAGCGAGAGCTCCCGTGCGAGGATCTGCGCGACGAACCCGCCGGGTTCCTCGCCTTGCACTGTCTCCCGGATGCGCGCCTTGGTTTCCACGCTACTCCCGTTCTTGTCGGCCGCCTTCATCGTGCAGTCATATGCGGCCCGGACGTCCGCGCCGGTGATCTCGTAACCGTAGCCCCGCAGGAGCCAGTGCAACGCAAGCAATCCGGCCTCCACTGCGAAGCCAGGCTGGCTGTCGGCGAGGTCGCGCGCCGCGCGCGTGAGCGTCCGCGGATCGCACGGCGTCTGCCTGGCCAGTGCCAGGGCAGCGTCGTAGAGCCCCGCGTCCTTCGCGGCGGCGAACCACTTCCCTTCTTCGCCGGGCGTTGTCTTCACCAGGTCCGCGAGGACCCGCGCAGGCGGCTTGTGCGGGTACTTCTTCAACACCGCGCGGAAGGCCGAAAGATAGGTGCCGCCCCGGTGTGCGCGCACGCCGTAGTGCTCGTAGGCCTCCTCTACCAGCCCGCTCGAGAGCAGAGTCTCTTCGCAGAGGGCGTCGACATCTCCGTCAGGCGTCCAGGGCCCGCGACACGATTCTGCATATGCGATGGCCTCCGGCTTTCTGCCCATCGCCGCCAGAGCTTTCACCGCCCAGCGCTGGTATGGCCAGATGATCCGATCCGCCGCGACCAGCTCGACGATCTCGGCGTAGCGCTCGGCGCGGAAGAGGGCGCTGAGGCACGCGGAGGTGCCAGAGAAATAGCCGCGCAAGTTGGGATCGGGGCTGAGCGCCATGCGCGTGATGCCGACCAGCCGATCGGCCCACGCCATGGCGACCTCCTTCGAGACGCACAGCGGGCTCGCCCCAGCAGTCGCCGAGCTGCTCGATGTACGGGATCTGATCGGCCTCGAGTGCCTGCCAGAGGCGCTCGAGCCACGCATCGCGGGTCTTCCCATCAGCCTGGGCCCTCGCGATGACCACGACGAGCTGGCGGATGGCGTTGTTCACCGCGGTGCCGATCGCACCTGAGGAGCTGTCGACGTGCTCGAGAGCTGACGAAACGCGCTCGAGGAAGGTGACCGCACCGTCGGCGGCGAGCACAGGATCCTTGCGCGCGACGCTCTTGATCTCGTTCACCGCCTCCTCCACCCGCTGGATGGCCGGCTGGGATTTCCACCCGAAGGCATGGCGCCGGAACCGGGCCTTGAACGCCCACCTGTGCGAGTCAGCCATCGTGCCTTACCCCCTGGATTCCGCGCCGGCTGCACATAGGTACCTCCGGCAGTGTGCTCCCACCCTACCATACTGCCGTACTCATCGCGAGCGAGCGACGCGCCGAACACCCGGAAGGCGGACTGGGAGAAGTCTGCGAGCCTGGCAGGGGCGCGCGGCCCGCGCGTTCTCGGGTGTGCCCCTGACGGGGGACTGCAGTCTGCGCTTGGGGGTCCGGCCATCTCCCGCGGGCGCAGAGAACGCGCTCCCCCCGCAGCTTTCGCCGTGCTCGCTCACCGTGTTCGGGGAAGGAGCTCAACGGCCGCTCTCGCGCCTGGACTCCCAGTTGGTTGGCCGGCGCATTTGCCCTACGCTGGTAGGATGTCCAGACGGTCGAGTAGCCGGGAGCATCGAGCCTTGAAGCGACAGGCGGCGTCCGTCAGGCTCCGGCAGGAGGGAGCCGGCCAGGGGAGCCAGAACGTGTGGCCGGTGGTCAAGTCGTACGTGCCAGTTGAGGACTGCTTCCGGGCGACCGGGTACGGTACGGCCTAGAGCGTGGTCCGCAGAGCACCGAACGGCTCGACTGCGGGTGCCTTCTTCGTCCTGGCGCTGATTCGCGGCGGGGTCACTGGCGCATTCGGAAAGGACGGGTCCAGCGAGGCGCAGGTCGACGGGATACTGCACAGTCTGAAAGGTAGCGTACCTCCATTTGAGCCAGGGCCTCCGGGTCTGGCGGCTCGCTACATCTGGGGTGCGTACGCCTGGTCACTCAAGCAAGGCTCTCGATGGCCCGCCGCCTTCGGCACGCGGTACCTCCGTCTCGTGCCGGCACTGGAGGGGTCCCAGGATATATGGTTGGAGCAGTTCGCCGGCCCCGGAGGACTGATGCCGGCCGGCCTCGGCGAGGTCGTCCGCAGAAACGCTCGCGCAATGGAGGACGTTCCTGATGGTCAGGAGGTGTTGATCTACACCACGGCGACGTTGGCGCTGGACGACAGTCGCGCCACGGTCCTCGCCCTGCGCGACTGGGGGCCGGACTTCATCGAGGAGAGCTCGGAAGACGGCTCCGTGCGGTTCGGATGGACCCGCGAATACCCGAAGGGTCACTGGAGTCCGCTGAGCAGGCTGGGCGGGCGCCAGAGCCTTGGCTCGGTGGAAATCACCGGCTCGGGGACGATGATCGCGCAAGCCAAGACCCTGTCCATGGCATCGGGTCTCATCTCACTCTTGCGAGATCGACTCGGCAGCCGCATGAGACTGATCAAGACGGAGTGGAAGGACTTCGCATCCACGACGCAGAGATAGTCGGGGTCTGCTGCACTGACGTCTCCGCCCGCCTGACTGACGCTGGCTACGGAGAGGGGCCATGGCGCCTCACCCTCCTCGTTGGCGTGAACGCTTGGCGCTCTCATCATTGCAGGCGCGGCCCCACGCTCACGAGATCGCTTCTGACTCCGCACCCTTGCGGCCTCGAGCGAAGAGGAGCATCGCGAGCGCTTGCGGGATCGCAGGAGCTGCCTGTAGGATAGGGGGCCCCGGTCGTGGTGCGCGTGAGGTGACGAGATGATCGCTCGGGAACGCCGGCCATCGGCCGGCGCCACAGGGAAAGGACGCGCGTTGGCGTCAGCGCTGACCCAGGAGCAGGTCGAAGCCGTGCTCGATGCCATGTTCCGGCTGCTCGGCAAGGCAGGGATGGAAAGGCTCGAGTCATCGGTGGACCGCGAATCGGCCCAGGTGCTGAAAGGCCTGCTCGAACCCCATCGGAGGAAGGCGGCGCCGGAGCCCACCGACACCAAGTTCGCCCTGCGGTGGCAGGAGGCATGGGCTCGATGGCACGACGCGACCTCGGATCTGGGAGACGAGGACGGCCCGTACGTGTACACAGAGCACCACTGGGAACCGCCGTATTTCGACGGGTCGGCCTTCGCTGAGCGCCTGGAGGAGGCTGCTGCCATGATCGCTCCTCTGATCGAGCGCGCGTGCGCGTTGAAGATCGAGGAGGACGAGTTCTTCCGGGAGGAGCTTCTGGCGATCGACGAGGAAATCGGCGGGTTACCGGAATGGATGGCCAGCGAGGAGTGCACACTCGGTCCAGTCGCGACATCGTGCTTTCTCACGTGGGAATGGCGCGTGGGTGCGGGAAGCGGAGTCGGTCCGAAGGAGGTCCTCGAAGGAATCGGAACCACTCGGCAAGCGCTCCGAAACGTGTCGCTGGATTCGGACGCGTTTGTGAAGTTCTTCTCGTCGCTGCCCTCACCTGCCCAGAAGGCGACACTGCAGGCCCTTGAGAAGCTCAAGGACGATCCGTCGTGGAGGCAGCGGTTCGCCCAGACATACTCGGATTGGCACAAAGTGGAGCGAGCCCTACTCTCCCGGCACGATCGAGAGGCATACCTGCGCGATTCGCTAGA
The DNA here is from genome assembly GCA_026398635.1 of Spirochaetota bacterium. Taxonomy (GTDB): domain Bacteria; phylum Spirochaetota; class Spirochaetia; order SZUA-6; family Fen-1364; genus JAPLSM01. The sequence goes on from JAPLSM010000420.1 coordinate 4,991, forward strand.
TCGCCTCGATGACGAATGGACCTTCGGACTACCGGCCATCGAGCACGCCGTGGCGAGGAAGGACTTCCAGCAAGCGCAGGACGTGCTGACGCGAACCATCGCGAGCCTCTTGAGATCGAGGGAGTCGGGAAGACCGTGGTTGCCGGAAGTGGAGCTCATCGAAGATCGCCTTGTGTTTCGCGCGGAGCCCGATCAGGGTGACATCGTGAAACTCCTCACGCTGGCGGCAACGGTTTCGACAGGTCTGGGAGATGGAAACCGGGCGTGCGTGTTCGAGCTTCAGAAGGTCCTGTACTCGTCCTCCGAGGACTGGGATGCAGTGGGCGCCGCGTTTCGAAAGCACCTCGTTTCGCCGATCGAGAAGCAGGCGCGGGTTCTCCTGGGTAAGTGGGAAACGCTGATGGCCCAAGAGAGCTTCGGGTGGTCGACGCCCGGGAAGGCGCCTCACGATACCTGGGTTCACGAACTGATCGAAGCCGGGATCGGTGACGCCAGCGCCGCCGGTTCGTTTCGGACTCGCCTCACCAAGAGGTTGGACACCTTCGACGGCGATCTTGGAGCGTTCACCGGCGTTCGGCGAATCCAGATCATCGTGCTGGTCGACGACCTCTGCACGGTCACCGCGCTGAAGAAGAGCCATCCGCTGCTGGCGCGAGTTGTCAGGAGCGAGGCCAGCAGATTCGGATCGGACCGGGTGAGGAAGGCCCGAAGGGCATGGATGAAACGGGCTGGCGTCGATCCCGTCACCCCCGTGCTGCTCGACATTCTGAAACGGCGCGGTCCGAGACTCGTCCCCGATCCCGCCTCCGCGCACGGCTCGCGATATGACGAGCAGGTTGCATGGATCCAGGCGATGAGGGAGGTCGATGCTGACGTTGCCCGGCGGATCCTTGCGCGATGGCAATCGGCGCACGGCAGACGCAGGAACCTGTGGGCCGCCCTGAGTCGCGCGGGGACCGACTGACCGCCGCCCGAGCGGGAGTGAGCCAGATTACGCTAGCGGGCGAGGCTACGCGGGCCTGGCGAGTCTCTCAGCTTCCCGTTCGACTGCCTTGACGATGGTCTGAACGGAATCCACTTCCGCTTCCTCGAATGCCGGCTCTCCGCACTGCTTGCACACCCAGGCCGGGACTTCATCGAGCGTCACGTGGATTCCCTCTCGGTCGACGTGGAGGGGGGCTCTCCCCCGCTGCATCTCGCCTCCGCAATGCATGCATTTCATGGCTGTTTCCTTACGCGGAATCCTCCGCGCCATTGCTCCTCGGTCGGAAGGTAGGCCGTGATGACGGCTAGGTAATCATCCTTGGGAGAGCACACCAGATGTATCGCTCGGTCTCCGTCTCCTCTGCCCAGGAGGAGGCAACTGTGGCCCCTGGGGTCCTGAGGATAGTCCTCGATGATCTCCCCGGTCGAAATGACCTTTCGGATCTCGATGGGGGTGATCGTCCTTTCCGGACGCGACATCTGCGCCACGGCGTGCTGAGAAAACAGGATCCGCCGGTCGGCGCGCTTCCGAATCAGATCCAGAAACACTCTGTCATCGGGCATGCCCTGTTTCCTGCCTTGGCTGAGGTTACTCAAGTACATGCGTTCTGGGAAGCCCCGGTCCGGCGACTCCGCCCTGTTCTGACGCTGTGCCGCTGTCAACTCAGCTACTGCACGGGACGCTATGCGTGCGGGAAGGCTGGCGATTGCGTGCAGAGCAACGACTTGTGAAGGCCGCTCTCGATCGTACTGTCGCGCGGTATAGCGAGATGGTCGACAAGGAGTTCTCCATCATCCGCCTGAGGTGGATGGACATGGCGGTTCACCACGCTGCATCTGACCTTCTGACATCTCCTATCTGACAGATGGCCCCCCGAGTATACGCGAGCAACGCGGGATATGCAATTCCTTCCGGGATCAGGGATTACATCTGCCCCAGGCACGACTCGAACGTGTGACCTACGGTTTAGGAAACCGTTGCTCTATCCTGCTGAGCTACTGGGGCACGCAGGGGGCGATTCTAATCGGGGCTCCGGGGGCTGTCAATCGCGCCGACCGTCGCGCGGGATGAGCTGCGGCACGAGGTCACAGCCGTCCCACGCGAACACTACGAGCGGGCCTCGGCGTCCGGCGGCTATCTCTGCCCACCCGGGCTCGCCGAGGGCGGCCGCGGGGTGCGCCGTGGCCATCAGCAGGCAGCGCTCGATGCCGGGCTCGCTCTCCCGACCGAGGAGGGCAACGTCCTCGTCCAGGGTGCGCGCCGCGCCCGAGAGCAGCGGGCTGTCCTTCACGAAGATGCCGCCGTTGCGCTTTTCCACCTGCCGGTTTTCCATCTCGTAGGTGCCGTCGGGAAGTTCCGCGAACCGCGTGATGTCGCTCACCAGGATCGAGCGCTGCCAGCGCTTGGCGCGCAGCCCGACGCGCAGCGCGGGCATCGGCACGTGGTGACCGTCGGCGACGAAGCAGCCCCACAGACGGTCCTCGGCGAGCTGGGCGTAGATCACGTTCGCGTGCCGGTCCACGAGCTGCACGCAGCCATTGAAGAGGTGCGTGCAGAGGTTGAGCCCGGCGTCGGCTGCCCGGACCGTCTCCGCAGCGGTGGCTCCCGTGTGGCCCATGGCCACCCGGATGCCCATGGCCACGGCGGCTCGAATGAAGGCCCCGGCGCCCGGACGCTCTGGGGCGATCGTGACCAGCCGGATGAATCCCCCCGCTGTCTTCTGGAACCGTGCGAGTTCCGCGGGATCGGGATCCCGGACGTACCGTCGCTGATGCACACCACGGTAGCCGTCCTCTGGCGAGATGTACGGCCCTTCTACGTGGATGCCCGCCGCGCCGGGTATCGCCCCGCGATCCCGCGCTTCGGCAAACCGGGCGAGAACCGCCTCGGTAGTCCCGGCGTCCCGTGTGATGAGGGTGGCGAGCCAGCGGCTGACGCCTTTCGCCCGCAGATGCCCGTCGGCTTCGGCGAGCCGTGCGACGGTGATCCCGGGGTCGGTGAAATCGATGCCCCGGATGCCGTTCACCTGGAGGTCGAACAGGCCCGGGGTGATCCACGCGCAGCGTTCCTCCGCGTACCCGGGGTCGATGCACGCGCTTGACGATACGGCGTCGCCTTCGAACGACACCTCCCACAGACCCGGCCGGCCCGGGATGCGTCCGCGCACGGTCATCGGCTGCTTCCTTCAGCGGCCCTCGCGGTCCGTGCCTTCCGGCTGCTCCGGCCGAACGAGGTGCCCATCGTAGCCGAGGCCGGCGAGCGCGGCCCGCGTGGCTTCCAGGTCTTTTCCGCTCACACCGCGAACCATGACGCGCGTCACGCCGAGCACGGTGCGCTCAAGCGAGACGAGGAATCCGGCCTCCTCGAGATGCCTCCGGACCTTCTCAGCGTTCCGTTCCAGCGCGTACGCGCCGACCTGGATCGCGAACCGATCCGAGGAGAAGGAAAGCACTTCGACAGACACCCGGGCAGTGCCCGTACCGACCAGGTCGATCTGCTCGGCAGCCGCCCGCGAGAGGTCGATGACCCGTCCCTCGACGAACGGGCCACGGTCATTGATCTTCACCATGGTGGATCGCCCATTGTCGAGGTTCGTCACCTTCACCAGGGTGCCGAAGGGCAGGGTCTTGTGGGCTGCGGTGAGGAGGTTGGTGTCGAATACCTCGCCGCTCGAGGTAAGCCGGCCCTGGAACTTGCCGCCATACCACGAGGCCAGGCCCTCCTCCAGCGTGAACGCAGGGGGAACAGCCGCAACGACGAGCGCGAGCGCGAGCACCTTCATTGCTTCGATTATCGGCATCCCGTCCATTTCATTTTCCGAGGGCCGGCACTATACCGGATAGCCGCTGCCGGGCACAAGACCGCGCTGGCCGGGTGCCGGCCGCGACAAGCTGTCCTGCCTTCAGCAACGCGGAACCGGGCAGTCGTCCTCGCTTCGCAGGGTCTGGCCGAGGGTGCTGCGGTGGTTGAGGAGGCTGTCTTCGTGGCAGGCGTGACCGAACCCGTCCTGCAGCTGGTCGAGGAATTCCGCGAAAAAGAGCTGGGAGAGAACGGCACCACAGCCCGACTCCACTGGTATCCACCTGCGGTTCGTAGTATAGAGGAGGCACCGGGAAAAGGACAGGTGACATGGCATCCGCGGAGGATCTGAAGCGTGAGGTGGGGCGGGCGGCGGTCGACCGGTTCGTGGTCGACGGCATGCGGCTCGGGCTGGGCACCGGCTCGACCGCGATCTGGGCCGTGCGGCGCACCGCCGAGCGGTTCGCGTCGGGGGAGCTCACGCGCATCCGTGTGGTGACAACGAGCCTGCAGTCCGACCTGGAGGCCCGGTCGCTGGGGCTTCCGGTCGTGACGCTGAACGACGCCGGCATGGAGGAGGGGCTCGACCTCACCATCGACGGCGCCGACGAGGTGGACGCGCGGGGCAACATGATCAAGGGCGGCGGCGGCGCGCTGCTGATGGAGAAGGTGGTCGCCTACGCATCAGCCCGGTTCGTGGTGGTCGTCGACCGGGGGAAGCTGAGCGACCGGCTGGGCGCGCTGTTCCCCGTTCCGATCGAGGTGGTGCCGGGCGCCCTTGCGCCGGTGCGCCGGGCGCTGCAGGCGCTCGGTGCCGAGGTCGGCCTGCGGATGGGGGTGCGCAAGGCCGGACCCGTGGTGACGGACCTCGGCAACCTCCTGTTCGACGCGCGCTTCCGCACGGCCTTCGATCCGTCCGCCATGGAGGCGGCTCTGGACGCGATACCGGGCGTGTTGGGCAATGGGCTGTTCACCCGCCGGCGGCCCGAGGTGCTTTCCGCCGGACCGGGCGGCATCTCGACGCTGTCGTTCTGAAACCTTAAAGGGCGGTGGCCGCTCCCTCCACGGCGATCTTCTTCCCGGTCCGGGCGTCGCGCACGGTGCACTCCCCGTCCGAGTTCACCCAGCGGCGCACGAACTCGAGGTTGTCCGTCTCGACGAGGATCTCGCCGTCCTTGCAGATGAGGTAGATCACGCGTTCCCCTCCCCGCCGGCGATGGTACCACGGAGACGGCGGGACAGGGAAGCAGGCCAACGTTTTTCGGCCGCTTGGCGACCGAAAAACGTGAAGCCGACAGCTGCTCTGCGACGCCGCTGCTCTGCGACGCCGCTGCGCAGCGGCGCAGAGCGGAGCACGCTGCGAGAGGCCAGAACTGCGGCCTTTTTTTTCTTGACAGCCCCCCGGTAGCCGCTAGACTTGAAAGGCGGAGGTGCGACCGATGGTGTTCCTCGTCTCCCAGCTCCTCTTCGCGCTGTTCGGCCTCTTCGGCCTCATGACGTGGGCCTGCTCCGACATGCCGCTCGCGGTGCGCGAGATCGCGATCAACACCCGTCGGAACGCCGAGCATGGCAGCTCCTACGCGATGATGCGCGTGCTCTCCATCTGCCTGAAGATCCTCGCGGTGATGCTCTGGATCATCGGCATCGCGACCATCGTTGCCGTGAGCGTCACCGGGTCCGCGATCCCCGAACTGCTTTCGGGCCTCCCGCTCTAGCCTTCCCCGCCATCGGCCGCTTCCGCCCGGAGCCGACCTCCACGACGAGCGTCCTGCCGGGACGCAGCTCCCGCGCCGGGCGCAGGCGCACGTCGGTGCCCCGGGCAGTTTCAGCACGCGAGACCGGGGCTTCGCGGCCGCCGACGAATGCCCGCGCCGAAGCACCGGTCGGGAAACCGCCCGGCGGCTCCGGCACGCTGAGCGTCTCCAGGAGCACCGATCCGTAGCGCACCTCGATCTCGTACCGGGCCGCACCTCTTCCAGTGAACCGCTGCCGGTAGAGGCCCCACCCCGTTCCGACGCTGAAGAAGGAGGCGAAGTCCCGGCCCGGCCCGTGACCCATCCGCGGGGCGAAGGCCAGCCGACGGGACGGGAGGTCGGAGGCGAAACCGGTGAGCGCGAGCAGCACGGCCCAGCTCGCCATGGCGCGCGCGTAGTGGTGGCCGCACTCGAACTCGTCGAAGGGGTTGCGCCGGCTGCCGTCGTGCCGGTCGCGCACCGCCTTCACCACGGCCAGCGCCTCGTTCACCAGACCCCGGTAGACGAGGAGCGCGGCGGTGGTGTACTCGATGCCCGTCCAGACCTCCTCCGAGTAGGGGAAGGGGAAGGCGGGCCGGCCGCCGCGCGGCCACGTGCACAGGAGCAGGCCGCTCTCCTCATCCTGCGCGTAGATGCGCTGCGGGTTCGCGTGGTCGAAGAAGCCGGTCTGCCAGTTGTGCTGGAAAACTGCGAGCACGGCCGCATCGATGTGCGCGGCGTCGTACAGGTCGCCGAGCTCGAGCATCTCGGCGAACAGCTGCCCGAGCAGCTGGTCGGCGAGGCAGCCACCGCCGTACTGGTACTTCGGCTGCCCCGCGGCGTCCACGCCCGTCCCCATCTCGGCCGCAGGACGCTGGTAGGGGTCGTTCGCCCCTGCCCCGGCGTCCACGCGCTGCTCGAAGTACTCGCCGTTCCAGAGGTGGGCATCCGTCCACGCCCGTCCCTGCTCGAACACCGCACGGTAGCGTTCCGCCGACGCAGCGTCGCCGAGGTGCCGGGCGATCTCCTCGCCGGCCCGGAGGGCCGCGAGGTAGAAGGATCCGCAGAGGGTGTTCGGTCCCCAGAACTCGATGTCGTAGGTGTTGTGCTGCAGGCCCTCCATCACGCCGTCCCGGTCGCGGTCCCAGTGCCGCCAGGCGTACTCGAGACTCGCCTTCGCCGCGGGCCAGAGGCGCGCGAGCCACCCGTCGTCGCCCGACACGCGCCACTCCCGGTAGAGCTTGAGCACGCCGCCGAGCTGCCCGTCCGCGGCGGCATGGGAGTCGTGACGGCCCTTCTCGCCCAGGGGGAGGGGCATGCGGAAGAGCATGTGGCCGTCGGGCCCGAGACTGTTCGCGTACTCGGTCTCGCGCAGTCCACGCTCGAGGCCCGGGAACAGGTAGGGGAGCGTCTGCTGGTAGTTCCACACGTGCGTGCAGGATCCCGCACAGCAACCGGACTCATCGTGGCAGCCTTCCCATGCCCACATCTCTCCGCCGGGGAGGCGCAGGCAGGTCGGGCTCTTCAGCGTCGAGCTCGTGGCCGACACGGACTCGAGCACGAAGCCGGGCACGGTGGTGGACCGCAGCGTCTCGTCGTAGAGCCGGGTCTCCCGCTCGAGGCGCGGAAGGTTCGCGAGCGCGTAGGCGGCGACCTCCCAGGCGTCGGTCCAGATCGTGGCCATGTGCGTCTTCCACCGGGGCAGCCTGCCTTCGGGTCCTGGGGCAGCCCAGTACATCTCCTGCAGCGGGCGATGCCATGCGATCAGGATGGGAAGCGTGCGCGATGCGCCCGGCGCGAGGCGGAAGCTGAGGCCAAGCGACGAAACGTCCGGACGGCCCGGCACCGAGGGTTCCGGACGGACCGACTCGTCGAGCCGCCCCGTCGAAGCCTGTCGCCAGAAATCCGTGAGCGCGTCGAACCAGCCCCCGCGCATCCAATGCGCGAGCCAGGTCACGCCGCGGTGGGTGGTGGCGAGCGCCATGGTGCCGGCGAGCGGCGAGTCGGCAGGGTGACGCGGGTTCGTGAAACTGATGCCCCGGATGCCGCCCGCCTCGCGGTACTCGTTCAGCCCGCCTCCGGTTTCGGGATGGCCGGCCAGGTTCGTGAGGTTCGCGAAGAGCGTGCAGTCGAACGACCGGCGGGTCGGGTTCTCGATGGTCCATTGGAAGACTGCGCAGGGGATCGAGGAGTCGCGGTCGTTTAGCGGGATGAAGGGGTTCCACGCGGTGAGCGAGGCCCGCACCGGAAGAGTCCCGTCGGACAGCGTGAGGTCCGCGAACGGGTAGTGGGCTGCGAAGGTGCACTCCGAGACGTGGGGCATCCCGGCGCCGTGGGCGCGGCCCCAGTGGCCCGATGCCCCATCCTTGAACGGATCGTCGGCTGCCGGGCCGACGCGCAGGCCGCCCGCCGGTCCCTGCAGGACCTTGGTGAACGACTCTCCGCCCGAACGCGCGTGAAGCGTGAAGAAGGCCATGTCGTTCGTGATGCCCTTGCCCGGCCTGCCGAAGATCTCCCAGTCCCTCAGCTGGCCCCAGCCGCCGAGCGACACGCAGCCGGTACCGATGCCGCCGATGGGCATGGCCACCGCATCGAGCTGCCGGCCCTCGTACACCCCGATCCCGTGCGCCGCTTCGTGCTTCATGTCCGCGATCATCGGTGCGGGACCTCGCGGCGTCAAGGCGGATCGTCACGGCGCTGAACGGCTGCGCTTGCCGGTCGGCCTCCTCATGGCTTATAACCGGGACCATGGTGTATACACGCTTCCTGCTGGGCGGGGTCCCGTCGTGGGGTCAGGTCGAAGGCGACTCGGTTCGCGAGATCGCGGGTACGCCGTTTGCGGGCGGGCGGCAAACCGGCCGGTCGCTGCCGCTCACGGGGGCCCGGCTCCTCGCGCCCGCAGTACCCTCACGGGTCCTCGCCCTGGCGTGGAACTACGCGGACCACCTGAAGGGGAGGGAGGAGCCGAAGGATCCGCAGGTGTTCCTGAAGCTGCCGTCGTGCCTCATCGCGCCGGGGGAGCCCATCGTGCTGCCGCCGGGCGCTGGGCGGGTTGACGAGGAGGCGGAGCTGGTAGCCGTCATCGGCCGGCCCTGCCAAAACGTCTCGCCGCGCGAGGCGGCGGAATGCATCTTCGGGTACACGTGCGGAAACGACGTGAGCGCGCGCGTCTGGCAGAAGAACGACCTGACGTGGTGGCGGGCAAAGGCATCGGACACCTTCGCGCCGCTCGGTCCATTCCTCGTGACGGGGCTCGCGCCTGCCGACCTGACGGTGATCGGCCGGGTGAATGGCCGGGAGGTGCAGCGCTGCTCGCCTCGGGACATGTTCTTCGACGTGCCGACGCTGGTCAGCTGGATCTCCCGGTCGATCGCCCTCGATGCGGGCGACCTGGTCTACACGGGCACCTCAGGATCGCCGGCGGAGCTTGCCGACGGGGACGTCGTCGAGGTGGAGATCGGCGGCATCGGCGTGCTCAGGAATCCCGTGCGCGCCGGCAGCTGAGGCTGCGCGATCGCCTCTATTTCCGGATCGAGGTGAACGCCTCGCGTCCCGCGTAGGTGGAGACCCCTTCGAGCATCTCCTCGATGCGCATCAGCTGGTTGTACTTGGCGAGCCGGTCGGACCGCGAGAGCGAGCCGGTCTTGATCTGCCCGGTCTCGAGTGCCACCACGAGGTCGGCGATGAAGCTGTCTTCGGTCTCGCCGCTCCTGTGCGACACCACAGCGGTGTAGCCGGCCTTCTTGGCCATCTCCACGGCCTCGTAGGTCTCGGTGAGTGTGCCGATCTGGTTTAATTTTATCAGGATCGAATTCGCCACGCCCTTCTCGATGCCCATCTTCAGGCGCTTCGTGTTGGTGACGAACAGGTCGTCGCCGACGATCTGGACCTTCTTCCCCAGCCGGTCGGTGAGCATCTTCCAGCCGTCCCAGTCGTCCTCGGCCATTGCATCCTCCCTCGAGATGATGGGGTAGCGCGCCGCCCAGTCAGCCCAGAAGTCGACCATCTCCTTCGAGGAGAGCTCGCGCTTGTCCGACTTCTTGAACACGTATTTCTTCTTCGCCGTGTCGTAGAACCCGGAGGCCGCGGGGTCGAGTGCGAGCATGACGTTGTCCCCGGGCTTGTAGCCGGCCTTCTCGATGGCCTGAAGGATGACCTCGATGGCCTCCTCGTTGCTCTTGAGGCTCGGGGCGTAGCCGCCCTCGTCGCCGACGCCGGTGTTGTAGCCCTTGGCCTTCAGCACGCCTTTCAGGTTGTGGAAGATCTCCGCCATCATGCGCACCGCCTCGCGGATCGACTCGGCGCCGACGGGCATGATCATGAACTCCTGGAAGTCCACCGAGCTGTCCGCGTGCGCGCCGCCGTTGATGATGTTGGCCATGGGCACCGGCATCAGGCTGGCGTGGAAGGAGCCGAGGTACTTGAAGAGGGGCAGGCCGAGGGCGTCGGCCGCAGCCCGGGCGGTGGCCATGGACACGCCGAGGATCGCGTTGGCGCCGAGCTTCGACTTGGTTTCCGTGCCGTCGAGCCGGATCATGGTCCGGTCGATGTCGACCTGGTCGAGGGCGTCGAGGCCGACGATCTCGGGGGCGATGACCGTGTTGACGTTCTGGACGGCCTTTAGCACGCCCTTGCCGAGGAACCGGGCTTTGTCGCCGTCGCGCAGCTCCAGGGCCTCGTGCTCGCCGGTGGAAGCTCCCGAGGGCACGGCGGCCCGGCCCATCGAGCCGTCCTCGAGGACCACGTCGACCTCCACGGTCGGGTTGCCGCGTGAATCGAGGATCTCGCGCGCCTCGACGTATTCGATGATGCTCATGCGATTGCCTCCTGGGTGGTTCCTTTGAATATGTGCACGCCCGGCCCCGGGTGTCAAGGAATGTGGGCACTGGGCTCTCGCCCTAGCACGGTACCCCGTGCGGAGGCTGCCGCCCTCGCGAGGTCATCCTCCGGATGACCTCGCTGGACCCTTGCGCCGGCGCTGCGGGCCTCCTATGATCGGCGTGTGGACTTCGAGTTGACGCCGGAGATGATCGATAAAATCTCCTTCGCCATTGAGGACCAGGACGAGCGGTTCGCGATCGACGTCTCCACGGGCGAGCTCGCCCCCCTCAGCGAGACCGACGACGCCCTCGACGACCGGTTCGTGCCCCTGCCGCGCTGGGGGCCGGCCGAGGGGTTCCACCTCATGCAGAGCTTCGTGTCCACCCTGCACAACCCCGTCTACCGGGACCTGCTTTCGCAGTCACTGGCCGCCGGGAAGGGGGTGTTCCGCACGTTCAAGGACACGCTCAAGCGAAACCATGAGGTCGAGCGGCTCTGGTTCCACTACAAGGACCGGCGCCTGCGCTCGGTCATCGTGGCGTGGTACAACGCGAACCGGGAGGCCCGGGGGCTCGAGAAGCTCGCGCCCGAACCGGAGGAGACCGAGGAGCTGGTGGCCAGCGACTTCTCCCTGTCCTGGGGCGACCGGGGCCATACGGCGGAGGTGCTCGTATTGGACCGCGACGCGTTCCTCGAGCTGTTTCCGCACGAGACGCCCGGGCTGCTGGAGGAGCGCTACCTCGAGCGCAGGGCCGGCCTGCCGTCGCCCGCGGACCCGGCCTCGGCGCTGCTCGTGGCCGAGACTCCGACCGGGGAGCTGGTAGGCTTCGCCTGGGGCATCGTGGAAGGCGAGGATGTGCACCTTGCGCAGCTCATGGTGGTCCGGGAGCTGCGCGGTATCGGGCTTGGCGAGGTGCTGCTGCGCCGGTTCCTCTCGGACTTGCGCGCGCGCGGCGCGCGCACGCTCACCACGGAGCTCGAGGGCAAGTCGCTGCGCTTTTCGCAGTTCTTCCAGTCGCTGGGGTTCAGGCAACGGTCCGAGGTGCTTGAATGCAGCCTCGACGCGCTGGGGTTTTAAAGGGAAGGGACCCGAACCGTCTCGTCAGTCGGTGAGGACGAACTCGTACACCTCGTAAGGCGACAGGAAAACGTCGTCCTGTTGCCAGGTGATCGTCGGATTTACGGGGTCCCCACCCTCGGGGATTGCCCTGAGGTTCCACCAGTAACCCGCGTAACCGTACAGGTCATTGTTCATGACGAGGTAGGACGAACCGGCAGGGATGATGTGCGCTCCGAGGCGGTCGTTGGACCATTTAATATAGGGATACTTGTTATCCCTGAAGAACCACACGTCGTCGCTGGAGTGGTTGATGACGAGGACCACCGCGTCGTAGATGGGATCCACGGTGATGTCGACCGAGTCGGTCCCGTACCCCCCACGGCCGTCGCGAACGACGACCTTCACTGTAACGTACTCCGTTTCTTCGACCGCCCTCCAGTAGTTGAGCGTGCTGTCCGTCTCGCCGACGATCCGGGAGCCATTCTCGTACCACTCGTAGCTGAGGGTGTCGCCTTCCGGGTCGTAGGCATTCGCGGTGAGAGTCGAAGTCTCGCCGGTCTCGATCCAGGTACTGGAAGCGATCAGGTCCACGGCGGGTCCGGGGTGGAAGACTCCTCCCTCCCATTGAACACCGGGTTCCGACACACAATGTACTACCAGTGGGTGCCCCACGTCGGGGCAATGAGAGTCGGCCCGCGGGGGTGCGCAGCCTCGCGTCGAACTTCAATCCGTGAGGGGTAGTTCGAACTCCGCTCCCGGGTCGAGCACAAGGCCCGGCACTCCCCACCAGCCGTCACTCGTGTCGCAGATCAGGACATCGTACGTGCCGGGGTCGATCCTCCGGAAGGCGTGTGGTTCCCCAGGGGGGATGGTGGTGGAGAGCCAGTCCGCGCCCCAATCGGGG
>JAPLSM010000045.1 GCA_026398635.1 Spirochaetota bacterium
AACATCTTCGCCAGCCTCATGGATGCCCGGGCCTCGATCGTCAGCAACAACCTCAACGTGCTGATGAAGACCCTGAACCTCATCACGATCGCCATCATGGTACCGACCCTCGTCGTGAGTATCTTCTCGATGAACGTCCGCATCCCCTTCGCGGAGCGGTCGCTGGGGTTCTGGATCATCGTCGGTCTGGCCGCCATCTCGTCGGCGGCCTTCGCGGTGGTCTGGCGACTGTTGAGCGCCGCGCGCACCACCGTCGAACCGCGCCCCCGGCGCCGGCGCCGGCACCCCTAGCGGTACTCGATCGAGAGTACCTTCAGCCGGGTGGGCCCCGCCGGAAGCTCGCAGCGCACCGTGTCGCCGACCCGCGCACCCATAAGCGATTTCGCGATGGGTGAGATCCAGCTCACGTTTCCCGACCCCGGCTCCGCCTCGTCGACGCCGACGATGCGCACCCGCCGCTCGCCCTCAGGCGTTTGCCGCACGGTGACGGCGGCCCCGAACCGGACCCGGTCCGAACGCTGGACGGCGGGATCGACGACTTCGAGCAGGCTCTGCATCCGGGAGAGGTAGGCGATCCTCCGGTCGCACTCGCCGAGGGCACGGAGAGCCGGGCCCGGTGACGGCTCGGCAGCGGCTTTCGCGGCGAGGGCCGGGCGCCGCTCGAGCTGCAGTTTCCGCAGCTCGGCCGCCTGCCGGGCAACGCCTTCAGGGGTCATGAAGTTGCGGGTGCCCGGGGGCAGGGGTAGCTTCAGCGGCGCCACTTCCTCGCCCCGTCCGGAGGCGGCGTCCTCGTCGACGAATGCCCTGCTCATGAGCGTATCATACCCCGGTTCCCTGCCGCGGGAAAGCGGCAGCAGGGAGGGGTGATCGGCCGGACCAGCTCGCGCGCTGCAACGGCAAAATGATGCGGGCCGGGGAAGGCCCCGGCCCGCATGCCGTACGATGTTTACCTCCGGCCGCGCCTCAGATGACCACGCCGATGATCACCACGACCGCCACCGCGATCAGCGCGAGGACGCCGAGCGCGCTCCAGAGGGCGATGGTGCTCTTCTTCATGACGACTGCTCCTTTCCGTTGCCCCGGCCGCGGGCCTCGTGCAGGCCGCGCAGCTCGTCCATGCCCATGCCGAGCAGGTCCATGGTCCGGAAGACCCGCGGCAGGTCGCGGCTGACGAACGTCCGCCGCATCAGCTCCCGGGTCACCTCGGGCGCGCGCTCGGCCACGAAGTAGCCGAGGCCGCGCTGGTTCTGAATGATTCCCTGGTCCTGCAGGTACGCGTAGGTGCGCACCACGGTGTTCGGATTGACCTCGGTCTCGCCGGCCAGCTCGCGCACGCTGGGGACCCGGTCGCCGGGCCGCCAGGCGCCCGAGAGCACGTTTTCGCAGGCGAGGTCCGCTATCTGCAGGTAGATCGCCTCGTTCTGCCGGAACTCCATGGCTACACCTCGATGTCCCGGAGCCGCAGCCAGCCGATCAGCCAGCACACGGGCGCCGTCCCGGCCAGGAACACGATCTTCAGTACACGATCGATCTCGACGAGCGGTCCGTAGCCCGCCACGGTCTGGCTCATCAGCCCGGCCCAGCCGGGGACGTCACCGATGTCCAGGAGGCAGCCGTGGAAGTACTCCCGGAAGACGATGCGCGCCGTGATGCCGGCCACCACGGCCACTCCGACCGCGACGGCCTGGATCGTCAGAACGGTCTTCAGGAACGCGAGCTTCCGCCACCACACCGACCCAAGCAGGAAGACGGACTGGGCCACGAGGTAGTAGCCGAGCGCCTGGAGCACGCCGGTGTCGAACGGGTTGAAGAACGCGTTGCCGAACCCGAAGATCAGCCGGTTGATGCCCTCACTCGCCGCCGCGACGGCCGTGTAGAAGACGGCGCTGCCCAGCGCGTACCCGACCGACGTCGAGATGAGCTTGCTCGCGTACTTCTCCAGCGCGGAAGCGGGAAGGGTGAGGTAGAAGATTCCCCCGCCGTTCTGCCGAATCTCCCGGAACGCGAGGCTCGAGACGATGAATCCGCCGAGGAACAGCAGGTTGTTGTACAGGTTGAAGTGGAAGTTCGACGCGCCCGCGTGCCGGCCGGAAAGCTGCATGCCGAGCACGGTGAGACCCGAGATGAGGATGACGGTGCCTGCAACCGCGGCCATGGCCACGAGCATGCTCCGGTAACCGCCCGTCAGGTCCCTCAGCAGGAGCTGGGCGAACCGGCTTGGCTTGAACACCTTGTTCAGACTGGGAGCCATGTCACGCCCCCTTTCCGGCGGCAGCGCCGCCGAACACTTCGCGCACCCTGTCCCGGTTGGCGATCACGGTGTTGAAGAGGGTCTCCAGGTCCACGCGGTTCTCCGCGCCGGCCGCGTTCTCGCGCACGACCACGTACCCTCCCAGCGTCTTGTCCGAGTAGATCACCCCGCCGTCGGTCGGCTGCTCGCGCTCCATGCTCACGCAGAGCCGCCGCGCGGTCTCCTCGAGGGACTCCTGGAAGATCACTTTTCCCTCGTCGAGGATGATGATGGGGTCGATTAGGTTCTCCATGTCCCGCACCTGGTGCGTGGAGATCAGGACGAGCTGGTCCCCCGCGGTCGAGCGGGCGAGCGCGCTGCGGAACTGGCTCTTCGAGGGGATGTCCAGCCCGTTGGTCGGCTCGTCCAGCAGCAGCAGGCGGGTCCGGGAGGCGAGCCCGAAGGCGAGCAGGAACTTCTTCTTCTGCCCGTAGGAGAGCTCGGTGAGCTTCTTCGACCCGTCCAGCTCGAAATCTCGCAGGTGCTCGACAAACACCGCGTGGTCGAACCGGGGGTAGAACGGCGCGTACAGCCGCTCGAAGAACACCGGCGTGACTGGGGGCACATGCAGGTCCTCGCTGATGAGGCAGGTGTCCTCGAGCAGGCCTGCAGGCCGATTCTGCGGCAGGTAACCCAGCACCCGGCACTCGCCCGCCTGCGGGAAGCGCAGTCCGCAGATGAGCTTAAGCAGGGTGGTCTTGCCTGCCCCGTTCTTGCCGAGCAACCCGTAGATGTTGCCCGGTTCCAGGTAGAGGTCGAGCCCTTCGAAGAGCTTCTGCCTCTTGTACCCGAATGCCATTCCCTTGATCTCGATCATCCTTCCCCTCCTGATTAGTGTACTATTCAACTAATACACTAATCTTGTAACACATGGAATGGCGCGTGTCAATACCAATTTAATGTGTAGGACATAAAAAAGGGGATTGTATGGAGAACTCGAAAGGCATACGCTGACGCTGCAATATATCACGAAATAGTGGCAGTTCTCTGCGAGTTCAGGAGGAAGAAGCATGACGAGAATCGATCAGCTGCTCTTCCATCGAGAAATCAAGGCACTTCAGATCGTGATCGTCTTCAGGCTGCTGTTCCTCTTCTCAATGATGTTCGGCACCCCATTCGGGGGCAAGAGCGTCCTGGAGACGACCCTGGTCGCCGGACTGTGCGGGCCCACGCTGCTGTTCAGCATCTGGTCTATATTCCAGCTGCGCAGAGAGAAACGGGTGCGCATGGTGGGCACCATCGGCGCGATCCTCGACATCATCATCATCACCGCCCTGCCGGTCATCTGGTATTTTTCCGTCGGTGGCCCCGCCGTGCCCCCCGCCTACCTGATCAAGGGGCCATTCTACCAGGCCTTCCTCTGGGCGATTCTCGTCGTCAACAGCTTCGCCATCCAGCCGCTGTACCTGTTCATCGTCATCGGCGGGGGATTCCTCAGCGTAAGCGCGCACCTGCTGTATCTGGTCATCGACGGAAGGACCACGTTCACCGCGGATTTCATTGCGCATAACCTCTCCAGCGTGGTCACCCCGTATTTCGTGATCACCTCGCTCCTGATGTTCGTGATCGTCGGTGTCGGCCTCGTGATTTTCGTGCGCAGGATCAAGGCCACCGTGCATTCCGCCGCGAAGAGCGAGATCGCCGTGAACCAGCTCAGCAGGTTCTTCTCGCCCAGGATACGGGACGAGCTGATCGCGGAACACAACCAGTTCGCATCGGACCGCGGCAGGCTGCAGGACGTGGCGGTTCTCTTCAGCGACATCCGCAATTTCACGTCCATGTGCGAATCGCTGCCGCCGGAAGACGTGGTTTCCTTCCTGAAGGAGTACCACGCCCGCATGGTGGACATCATCTTCCGGCACGACGGCACGCGGGACAAGTTCATCGGCGACGGCATCATGGCGACCTTCGGAACGCCGAGTCCGACGAAGGATGACGCCCGCAACTCCGTCCTGGCTGCCATCGACATGCAGCGATCCCTCGCGGACCTGAACGCGCTCCGGATCGCGGACGGGAAAGAGCCCATCCGCATCGGCATCGGAATCCATTACGGGCAGGTCGTCGTCGGAAACGTGGGCAGCGAGAACCGGCTCGAATACACGGTGATCGGGGACACGGTCAACACCGCGAGCAGGCTCGAAAGCGCGACGAAGGAGCTGCATCAGCCCATCGCGTTTTCGGAAGACGTGCGCGGGCGGATGGGAGACGACATCCCCGCGATCATGATCGGGGATATCCAGCTTCGGGGGAGGGCGAAAGGAGTCCGGGTGTACACGGTCGCAGCGTGATGCTCGGACGCAGCGGAATCCGGCGCGGGATCCCGCAGCACCAGCGGGAGCAGTCCGTGCGATCGGCTTACGAGGCTTCGACCTTCAGCTTCAGCCGGCGAACCGGGCTGTCCATTTTTCCAGGCAGAGCGCTCTGAGTCTCATCCCCCCGGCTTCCCGAAGTAGTGCGGGCCCTTCGGGTTGTAGATTACGCGCAGGGCTTTGGGCAGGATGTCGATGTCGTAGCGCTTCGCGAAGGTGACCTCACCGTCGAGGTGGGCGGGCGCCTCCGCTTCGAACTCGAACGTCGCCTTGTTCACCTGGTAGTAGTGCACCACGGGGTCGGAGAGGTGGGTCTGGTGCTGGAATGAGATGAGTTCCTTGAAGCGCATCGGCACCGAGAGGGGATCGGTCATGCACACGTCGAGCAGGCCGTCGTCGGCAAAGGCCTTCGGCGTGATGTGGATACCCGCGGCCATCCGGCGGCCGTTCGCGATGGTGTTGAGGAAGCTGCGCTGCTCCACGGTCCGGCCCTCGATCGTCACCCGCATCGATTTCTCATGATAGAACAGGATGTTCTTCACGATCATCCAGGTGTACTTCGCCTTGCTGCCCTTCTTGACCTCGCCGCCGTTCTCCATGTGGAAGTTGTCCATCGCCACCTGCGCGTCGAAGCCAAGACCCATGCCGTTGATGAAATACTTGCCATTGCACCGGCCCACGTCCATGCCGGTCTCGGCAGCCTGGAACAGCGCGTCCCAGTGCTCCGGCGCGAACCGCTCGGGGAAGCCGAGGATGGCAATGAAGTCGTTGCCCGTGCCCGCGGCGACGGCGCCGAAAGTGACGCCGTCCCGGCCGACCAGGGCCTGGGCCATCTCGCTCAGCGTGCCGTCGCCGCCCACTCCGACAATCCTCTTCGCGCCCCTGGCAGCGTGCTCGGCGGCCAGTTCCGTAGCGTGGCCCTTGCCGCGCGTCAGCACCACCTCGCCGTCGGCGCCGTGCCGGGCCATCATCTCCTTCACGGTCGGGACGAGGGAGGCCGCGAAGCCGTTTCCTGCGATCGGGTTCACAATGAACACCCATCCATCGGTGCGTTTCATGCGGGTTGCTCCTTGTTCTTCACGATGTGCCTTGATCTGACGCCGGACCAGCTCGACGATCTCGTCGTCGGGCAGGTTGGCGAGTTGGTCGTAGGCGATGGGCGGGTGCACCGTCACCTCGATGCGCTCGCGCGGGTCCATGTACCAGCGGTCCTTCGGCTTCAGAGCCCAGGTTCCGTCGATGCGCAGGGGCAGCAGGTCGAGCCGGCCCTCGCGCAGCACGCGCACGAACCCCCGCCTCAGCCGCTGCACCTCGCCATCCAGGGTGCGGGTTCCTTCGGGGAACATACCGACCGACAGGCCCACCCGCGCGCGCTCGATCGCCTCGCGCAGCGCTTCCGCGGCCTTGCGGAGGTTGTCCGTTTCCACGGGGATGTAGTGGATGCACCGCAGGAAGAAGCCGAACAGGGGGATGCGGAGGAGTTTTTCCCGGCCCATGATCGCCAGGCTGGGCAGCACCGCGAGCATGGCCGGGATGTCGTACATGCTCGAGTGGTTGGCCAGAACGAGGTAGTGTCCTGACCGGGCGATGCGCTCGCGGTTCCGGATGTGCAGTCTCCTCCCCACGAACAAGAATGGTACGCGCGCCCACGCGGCCACCAGGCCGGTCAGCACGCCGCGCAGGCCGAGAATCGCGGCCACGCAGGCCGCGCTGACCATCAGGAAGGTGATGAGATAGACGAACAGGTAAGTCGAGAGCGTGGCGAGCGCCGCTCGGCAGGTTGAGAGGATACCCACGTGGACTCCAGGCCGCACGGCGTGGCGAACCATGATTGCTACCCTTCTACAATGATTTCCAGTACGATTTCCAGCCCCCCGGCTACCCCCTCCAGCCTCATCACGGTTGCGGCGGCTGTCGACATCCCTATCTACGCCGCCCTACGGCGTCCGTGCCTTGGGGAGGCATTGGGGACACCCTGGCCGCTCCCTCCTTCGCCAGATGCCGTTGCGTTGCGTCGATCGACTCACCGAACACATCAAAGGGTTTGAAGGGCGGTAGGAAGAAGCACACGAGGGTGAGGCAACTCGTCGGGCTGGGATTGATGCATTCATGCCACACGCCTCGCGGGGCTGTCACGATGCCTTCGCCGGCCAGATCGTAGTCCTCGCTGTCCAGGCGCACCTTCGCCGGCCCTGAAAAGTAAATGATCTCGTCGCTCTCCTCGTGCACGTGCCCGTTCGAGATGCCCTTGGGGTCGAGGATCACATGGGTGACCAGGTAGCGCTCGTCACCGGTCGTGTAGGGCGACAGGGGCAGCCGCACCTGCCTGCGCGGTTCTGGGTCGCGGTATACGAACGGCAGGCTGCGAATGTCGACGACACAGCTTCGGTATTTCTCCGCCATCGGATCCTCCGTCGCCATCGGTTACAGCTCGTACTCTTCGGACTTCACGAAATCCGTAAGATCGTCGAGGGGATAGATGGGCCTCCGTACTTTCTGGAAACCGTGGAGCGCTAGGTCTCGCGCCGTCGGGCCCGGCGTGTCGACGTACTCGCACGCGTTCATGATGTCCCGGTAGGCGGGTTTGAAGAGATGGTGCGACTTCTGGATGATCAACGCCGCCCGTGACGGCTCGCACCCCATTGATCGATATGCCTCCGGATCGTGCAGGAAGGCGGTGTGCTGGGCGACGAGCAACCGGATGGTGCCGATCTCGAGGAGCGCGCGCCAACCTGCGTTCACGGTGAATCCGCTGAGCGCCGGGCCCTTCGGGGTGAACGGCTTGTCCGTCACGCGCAGGACCCGGGCTTTCACGCGAGTTTGGGCGTTGTAGCCTCGGGACGCGCTTCCGAGTTCCACGTCCACCACGCTTCCCGCTGCGGCCGCGCGTGCGACCTCAACGGCGCCGGGATCGACGATGGTGATCAGGGCATTGGTGGTCACCCGGTTCTCGAGCAGTTTCCTGAGGAGGAAGGTGCTGTCACCGGGCCCCCCGGCGGTGATGACGTCGCCGAGGTCGACGGCACAGACCGGCGCGGCGAGCGACGCCAGCCCTACCATGAATCCAGTGAAGTCCGCAACGGGCACGGTGTACGCGTGCCGGCTCTCCCAGATGAACCGGAGCACGTCGTCCCGCTTCGCGGCGAGGTCCTGCAGGTCGGCGTCCTCGTCGCAGCAGACGAGGAGGGAGGTGCCATGGCCTTCCACATCCAGCCATGGCTGGGTCATCGAGTGGACGACGGTGAGAACTCCGGCGGCGCCGTCCAGACGGGAAAGCATGCCCACGACAGCGGCGGAAGGATCGGTGTCGGTGGAACAATGCTCGACGGGGACGATCAGGGGCACGCGCGCGAAGAGTTTCCGCACCCTTCTCCCGTGCGACAGGAGGCGGAGCATGCATTCCGCTGCCCGCCTGCCCGTGTCGGCGAGATCGGTGTGAGGATAGGTTCGATACCCGACGAAGGCGTCCGCGTGCATCAACATCCGTCGGGTCATGCAGGCGTGCCAGTCCAGCGAGACGACGATCCTTACCGCGTCGCCGACGAGGGCGCGCACATTTTGTAGAAGGAGGCCTTCGCAATCATCATCGCCATCGGCGACCATGGCGCCGTGGAGCGAGAGGTAGACTCCGTCGAGCTTTCCCGCCACCCGTATGCCGGCATACAGGCGGTGCGCCAGCGCGCGGAAAGTTTCGTCGGTCACTTTTCCACCGGGGACACCCCACGTGACGAACCCCGGGACGACCGAGATGCCTTCGTGCCGATCCATGGCCGAATAAAAGCCGCCGACCTCGACATTGGCGCCGATGAGACCCCGTGTCTCTTCTCCCTCGGCCAGGTAGGTGTTCTGGAATGCCTCGAGATCGGTGCGCAACGGGCTCGATGTGTTCGCCTCGAAGAGCAGACAGCCCACGTAGAGGCGCTTCATGTTCCTTGCCTGCGGTAATGACCGAGTACCTTGGCGATGGCTGCTCCCATGGTGCGTGCCATGGGCGGGGTGATCTTCTCATTCCACTGCATGAATATTCCCGTGCTGCAGCAACGTTGCATTCCGGGACACGACACCGTCCGATAATCCATCTTGCCGTGGTAGTACGGGCACTCGAGGGGGCAGCGCGTCTCATTGTACATCTTGACGTTGGCCAGGAAATCGTACTCGTAGAGCGGCTTGGGAAGGTAGCTCGGCAGGACACCCACTCCTTCGGCTCGTATCGCCTCGACCAGGCGATCCCTGCCGACCGTGAACTTCCCGGGATCCACGGTGAACTGGTAGGCGAAATAGGTGTACCGCGCCCACGGAACCTCGGGCGGCAGCGTGACGCCGGCCGATTCACCGATGGCGGATGAGAGTGCCATTGCGGACCGGCGCCTCGCCTCGACCATCGGGTCGAGCTTTCGCAGCTGCGCCAGGGCCACGGCAGCCTGGAGGTCTGAAAGATGGTAGTTGGGTGCCAGGAAGAGGTGCTCCCGGTACTGTTCCCGCGGCCAGCCCTTGTCGGCACACAGCTGCAGTTTCCGCCCGCGCAGCGAATCCGCGCGCGCGATCACCATGCCGCCCTCCCCAGCGGTCACGTGCTTCGTCTGCTGGAAGCTGAAGCATCCCACGTCGCCTATCGATCCGCACTTTCTTCCCTTGTAAAGCGTCGCGTGCGCCTGCGCGCAATCCTCCACCACTATCAGGTTGTGCTTCCCCGCGATCGCCATGATTCGGTCCATGTCGGCGGGAAACCCGAACATGTGCACGGGGATGACCGCATTGCTGCGCGGCGTGATTTTGCCTTCCAGATCGTCCGGATCGAGGTTCATGGTGTCCGGCTGAACGTCGACGAACACCGGAATCGCGTTCTGGAGAAGCACGGCGATGACGGTTCCCATGTCCGTTGCGGCAGGAATCAAGGACCTCGTCACCGGGGCCCATGCAGAGAAAGATCATCGCGGCGTGCAGTGCTGAAGTGCCGCTGTTCGTGGCGACGGCGACCGGCACGCCGAACGCTGCCGCCCATTCCTTCTAGAGCTGCTTGACCTTCTCGCCGTTCACCATGCCGAGGTGCCCGGAGTCCAGGACCTCGAGCACGAGCTTGCGTTCCTCCCTCCCCATGCTGCGGCCGGTGCGGTCATCCCATTGGGGTATCCGGAATCGCACGGCGGGAGAGCCTCCCTCGAGGGCGAGCCGATCGTGTTCAGGCATGCCGCATGGTGCGGTCGACGCGAGGGCGCTGTCAAGTTTTGATGATGCGCGAGGTGCCTGTCTTGACCAACGCCGCACGCCCTCCCCACACTCCGGACCATGAATGAGATGATCGCACAGCTCAGCAGGTTGAAAACCCGTGCGAAGGGCTACTGGGCGGAACGCATCAACGCGGAACTGGAATACGCCACGAGGCTCTCCAGGATGGAAGGTCGCCGGCACGACACGCTGCTCCGGTCGGTCATTGCCTCCCTCGAGTCCGAGGCCGACGAGGCCGGGGCCGTCACGCGCGAGATCGTCGAGGAAACCGAAGGGAAGCTCGGCTCCCTGGGGGCCGAGGCGAAGGGGTACACCCTGGTGTGCGCGGCCCACGCGCACATCGACATGAACTGGCTCTGGCGCTACGACGAGACGGTCTCCCTGACGCTGGACACCTTCCGGACCATGCTCGACCTGATGAACGAGTACCCGTCGTTCACCTTCTCGCAGTCGCAGGCCTCGGTCTACCGCATCGTCGAGGAGCACGACCCGGAGCTGTTGAAGGAGATCCGCCGGCGCGTGAAGGAGGGCCGCTGGGAGGTGACGGCTTCCACGTGGGTCGAGTCGGACAAGAACATGCCCTGCGGCGAGAGCCTGGCCCGGCACGTGCTGTACACCAAGCGGTATCTCGCGCGCCTTTTCGACCTCGCGCCCGAGCGGCTCGCGATCGACTTCGAGCCCGACACCTTCGGCCACAGCCGCAATGTGCCCGAGATCCTGACCCAAGGCGGCGTGCGGCACTACTACCACTGTCGGGGATACGACGAGCACAATCTGTACCGGTGGCAGGCGCCCTCGGGCTCCGAGGTGCTCGCCTACCGGGACCCGTTCTGGTACAACGCGGAAATCTCCCCCGACATGGCCGCTCCCGTGCCCGAGTTCTGCCATCGTCACGGGATGGACACCATGCTGCGTTCCTACGGCGTGGGCGACCACGGCGGCGGGCCCACGCGCCGGGACATCGAGCGCATCATCGACATGGACACCTGGCCCGTGTTCCCCCGTGTGCGATTCGGGACCTTCGCCGGGTACTTCGCCCTTGCCGAGAAGGTCCGCGAGCGCCTGCCCGTGGTGAACAGGGAGCTGAACGTCGTCTTCACCGGCTGCTACACGACCCAGACCCGGATCAAGGCTGCCAACCGAACCGTCGAGGCGCGCCTCGCGGAGGCCGAGGCTTTCTCGGGCGTCGCGGCCCTCGCGGCCGGGGGGCAGTATCGCGCTGATGTCTTCGGCCGCGCCTGTGAGAAGGTGCTCTTCAACCACTTCCACGACATCCTGCCCGGCTCGGGCATCGTGGACACCCGGGAGTACGCGCTTGGCCAGTTCCAGCAGGCGATGGCATCAGCCACAACCGAGCAGACCCTCGCGCTGCGCCGGATCGCCGCGCAGGTCGACACCGCGGATCTCGCCGATCCGCGCGCGGCCGTGGCCGCTGCACCCTGGGACGAATCCCGGGCCAGCACCTCCGAGGGCGCGGGGGTCGGCTGGGGCATAGACGGTTTCCAGGTGGCTGCGGTCGACCGGGGCAGGGGCCGCACTCGTATCTTCCACGTCTTCAATGCGCTGGCGCACGCCCGGTCCGGCACCGCCGAGCTCGTCGTGTGGGACTGGGAGGGCGATCCGAAACAGCTGGTGGTGAAGGACGCGTCAGGGACGGTGATCGCGCACCAGATCCTGCCGGCGGAGCCCTATCTTTTCTTCAAGGCGGGGGAATACTGGGGGCACAAGTACCTCCGCGTGATCGTTCCGGTGCAGGTACCCGGCCTCGGATACACCACTTGCACGCTCTCTGAAGCCGTGCCGTCCGAGATGGACCTGCCCGCGCCGAACGATCCCCGGGTCGAGCGGCCCGACACGTTCGTGCTCGAGAACGAGCGCCTGCGCGCGGAGTTCGACACCGTGACCTGCGCCGTGCGTTCGATCGTCGACAAGTCCTCGGGCGAGGAGCTGCTTGGCCGCTCGGGCGCCGCTTTCCGCCGCGTCGACGAGGACGACGCGAAGGGCATGACCGCGTGGACGGTCGGCCGGTGGATGAGCGTGCGGAGCCTGCGCGAAGGCGTGCGCGTCGCTCCCTGCGGCCTGGTGAAGGGACCGGTGCGCCAGTCCCTCTCCTACGAGATTGCCTTCGACTCATCCAGGCTCAAAGCCGTCGTTTCGCTGGACAAGGCGAGCCCGGTGCTGCGATGGAGCGTGGAATGCGAGTGGCTGGAGGTGGGCAGGAAGGGAGTCTCCGTGCCCCAGCTCAACTTCCACCTTCCCCTGGCCTTCGAGTGCAAGTCATACCGGTATGATGTGCCGTTCGGCACCGTCGACCGCGTTCCGGTGGCGCAGGACATGCCTGCCTCGAGCTGGGCGGCGGCCGTGTCGAAGAAGGCCGGCCGCCGGACCGTGATGCTGGTGGCCGGGCAGAAGCACGGCTTCCGGTGCGTGGACGACTCGCTCTCGCTCACCCTCATCAGGAGCTCCTACGATCCCGATCCCTTCCCCGAGCTGGGCGTGCACCGGTTCGACTTCGGCATCTCGCTCGGCGAGGGAGGCTCGTCGGCCGGGCTCATCAGGACGGCAGCCGAGTACAACCACGGGTTCAGCGTCGTCTCCGCTGCCCCGCACCCGGGAACGCTGCCGAAGGCGCACGGCTTCGCGGAGCTCGAGACGGGGTCCGTCGTCCTGGCCGCGATGAAGATGGCGGAGGACGGCGGCCGGCACCTGGTGCTGAGGCTGCACGAGGCTGACGGGAAGGAAGCGACCGCGGTCCTGCGCTTCTTCAAGGCGCCCACTGCCGCGTGGCTCGCCGACCTGAACGAGCACCGGCTCGAAGCCGGGGCGTCCGTGCGCATCGACGGCCTGGCGGTGAGCGTGGCGGTGGCGCCGCATTCCTTGGTCACCCTGGTCGTGGAGTTCCCGGGAGCAACAGCCTGAGGCAGATCGAGCTGATCGCGGACTACGCCTGCCTGACGGGGGAGAATCCGCTCTGGCACCCGATGGAGAAGCGCCTGTACTGGCTCGATATCCCTCGGGGCCGGATGTTCCGCTACGACCCCGCGACCGGGAAGCACGAGCAGTGCCACCAGGGCGAGCAGGTCGGCGGGTTCACCGTCCAGGCTGACGGCGGCCTGCTCATGTTCGGCACTCACGGCTCGATTCGCGTCTGGCGCGAGGGCATCGTGCGCACGATCGTGGAAGAGATCCCCGAGGAGCTTGAGTCGCGGTTCAACGATGTGATCGCCGACCCGTCGGGTCGCGTTTTCTGCGGCACCATGCCGAAGCCCGATGGCAGCCCGGGTAGCCTGTACCGGCTCGACCGTGACGGGACGCTCACGCGCCTGTTCGGCGGCATCGGGTGCTCCAACGGCATGGGCTTCACGCCCGACCGGAAGCGCATGTACCACACCGACTCGAAGCCCCGGGAGGTGTACACCTTCGCATACGACGAGCGGACGGGCTCGCTCGCCGATCGGCGGTTGTTTCTCCGCCTGCCGGAGGGCAGCACCCCCGACGGCATGACCGTGGATGCTGAGGGTTTCGTATGGTGCGCGATCTGGGGGGGCAGCTGCGTCATCCGCTTCAGCCCGGAGGGGTGGGAGATGGAGCGCATCGAGCTGCCCGCCAGGCTCTGCGCGAGCCTCACCTTTGCCGGCCCGGACCTCTCGGACCTCTACGTCACGTGCGCTGGCGGAGACGACAGGCAAACGAACGGGCCGGGCGCCGGCGGCCTCTACCGGGTGCGCGGCACCGGGCACCGGGGCGCACCGGAGTTCGTCTCCCGCGTAATGCTCTAGCCCGGCTCCGTCCGCAGCTCTTTCAGAAACACCACTCCTCGAAGCATGCGCAGATCTCCTCGATGTTCTGCATCGGCACCTCGCCCCAGATGCTCGCGGCCAGGCCGAACCCGCCGCGCGGGTCGTGCATCACGTCGATCACCCGCCGGATCTGGTCGCGGATCTCCCCTGGGCTCATGAAGGAGAAGCCCTGCCGGTCGAGATCGACATTGGCGAAGAGTTTCCCCTTGTAGGCCTTCGCGATCCCCTCGAGGGTCGTGGCGCGCAGCTGCGGGTCGTGCGCCTGCATCCCGCATTCGACGAGGTCGTCGACGATGCCCGCGATGTTGCCGTCCGACGAGAGGTACACGAGGCTGCCCGCGTCGCGCACGGCCTGGAACAGGGCGCGGAACATCGGCTTCACGTGCCTGCGGAACGCGGCGGGGCTGATCATCGTCGACTGCTGGGTGCCGATGTCGGTGTGGAAGCTGATCATGTCCACGCCGATCTTCCGCCATTCCGCGACAACCGAGAGCTCGTGTTCCGTGAGCGCCGCGATGAGCCGGTCCAGCTCGGGCGGCTCCTCGGCGAAGTCCATCATGAGATTGTCGAAGCCCCGGAGGAAGTAGAGCCGGTCGAACAGGCGCCCGGCGTCGCCGTGCGTGAGGAGGCCCTTCGCCGTGCGGGCCTCCATGTCGCGGCGGATGACGAGCCAGTCCCGGGTGCCCCGCTCGGTCTGCGTCAGGGGATCGGGCGGATGCCAGGTCTTCAGCGCCTGCCAATCCGCAAGGGGATGCTCGACCACCTGTCCCTCGAGCCCTTCCTGGAGGTTGTACCAGACGCAGCCCCAGTTGTCCCGGTAGCGTTCCCCCTGGCGGTAGGCGGGCGGCATCTCGTCGCAAAAGTCGAACGTTGCCGGATCGTACTCGGGGAAGATCCGGGGGTGGTCGCGCATCAGCCGGTCCAGCTCCGCCTTGTGCCGGTGCAGGGTGATCGGCGCGAAGCCGATCTCGCACGGAATGCGCTCGGGGCTCCTGAAGGTTACGGCCCGGATCCAGTTCTCACGGTCGGTCATGGTGGGAGGAGCTAGAGCGTTCCCGGATATTCGGCGAGCTTGTCCATCACGAGGTCGGCGATGTCCGGGTCGAGGCGCTTCGATGCCTCCCGGAAGCGCTCGCTCACGCTCGCGCTGTCGAAGGCACCGTCGGCCACGAGGATCGGTGTCGACTTCATGCCGCCCCATCCGTCTTCGCCCGTGTCGACCTTCTCGTGCGAGAACCCGCGGGCGCGCCTCCAGGTGAGCGCGCGCTCACCGCCCCCCTTGCCGTAGCAGAGCTGGAAACCGCTGATGGCCGTGCGACGGGGCTTGGGACCGTCGTACCAGACGATCAGGTCGAAGTACTCGTCCGAAAACCAGCGGCGGTGACCTTCTCCGCGAATCTGCCGCACGTTCCTGTATTCGACCAGCACCCGCGGCCTCCTCCCCCCCATGGTAGCACCACGATCTTGTGAAAGAAAGCGTCGGCCCGGCTCGTCATTCCGATGGTTCCCGGATCGAAGGCCGCGTCCAGCCGGCGGCTGGCGGGGGTCAGCGGAGCGCCCGAGTCGCGTTGAGGATCGCGGCCAGCGCCACCCCCATGTCTGCGATCACGGCCTCCCACATCGTGGCCACCCCGAGGGCTGCGAGGAGAAGGAACGCGGCTTTCACGCCCAGGGCCAGGGCGATGTTCTGGACCACGATGGACCGGGTGCGCCGGCCGCGCCGAACGGCCTCGGCCACCAGCGAGGGGTGATCCATCATAAGCACCACGTCCGCGGTCTCGACCGCCGCGTCCGCGCCGTAACGCCCCATGGCAATGCCCACGTCGGCCCGCGCGAGGACCGGCGCGTCGTTGATGCCGTCGCCGACGAACGCAGTCGGGCCGCGGCCGTTTCCGGCCATGATCCGTTCGAGATGCGCGAGCTTGTCCTCCGGCAGGAGGTCGCCGTGGACCTCGTCCACGGCGAGGGAGCGGCCGAGCGCCGCGGCCACGTCCGCCCCGTCGCCGGTCAGGATCGCGATCCTGCGCACACCGAGGGAGCGAAGCTCCGCCACCCCCCGTGCCGCGTCGTCCTTCGGCTCGTCGGCGATGACGAGGTAGCCGGCGTAGCGACCGTCCACGGCTACGTGCACCACCGTCCCCTCCACGGAGCAGGTGTCGTGCGCGATGCCTTCGTCGTGCATCAACAGGTCGTTGCCGGCCAGCACCTGACGCCCGGCCACCACGGCGGCCACGCCCCGGCCGCCGATTTCCCGGTGGTCCGCCGACTCGGAGCTGCCGGGCGGCTCCCCGGTTGCTGCGGCCTGCTGCGCCTCGCGGATGGACTGCGCGATCGGATGGTTCGAGTGCGCCTCCGCGGCCGCCGCCAGTCCGAGCAGCTCGCCGCACGTGAAGTCGTCGGCGGCCACGCACCGCGTCACCCGGAAGACCCCCTTCGTGAGCGTGCCGGTCTTGTCGAAGACCACGGTTCCGAGGCCGGCCAGCGTGTCCAGGGACGCGGCGTCCTTCACGAGGATGCCCCGGCGTGCGGCGCCGCCGATCCCGCCGAAGTAGCCGAGAGGCACGCTCACCATCAGCGCGCACGGGCAGGAGATGACGAGCATGATCAGGGCCCGGTAGACCCAGTCCCCGAGCCGGGCGCCGGGCGTGATGAGCGGGGGCACGAACGCGATGAGGGCCGCGACGGCAACCACCGCGGGCGTGTAGAACCGGGCCAGGCGCGTGATCAGGCGTTCGGTGGGCGCCTTCGCCCGTGAAGCGCCCTCCACCATCGCGATGATGCGGGCAGCCGACGACTGGTCGGCCGGCCGTTCCGCCCGGACGGTGAGCACGCCGTCGAGCGGCACCGTGCCGGCGAGCGCCGGGCTGCCCGGCGACACCCGCCGGGGCACCGGCTCGCCAGTGAGGGCAGCCGTGTTCACGAGCGCGGCCCCATCCACGACGGTGCCGTCGAGCGGGATGCGCTCCCCGGGCTTCACGAGGATCTCGGCGCCGACGGGCACCTCCTCGGGTCGCACGGTCCGCCAGCCATCGGGTGACCGTATCCGGGCACTGTCGGGCCGCAGCTCGAGCAGCGCCCAGATGGATCTCCGTGACCGGCCGATGGCTGCCGACTGGGCCAGCTCGCCGAGTTTGAAGAAGAGCATGACACCCACCGCCTCCTCGAGCGCGTGCACGGCGAAGGCGCCGAGGGTGGCGATGGTCATGAGGAGGCTCTCGTCGAACGGCCGGCCGCGGAGGATGTTGCGGCCTGCGGCGGCGACCACGTTCCAGCCGGCCGCAAGCCAGGCAGCGCCGAAGATCACATATTCCAGCCACGGGAAGGGCGAGGAGTGCAGGCGCGGCTCCAGGAGCACCCCGGACGCGCCGAGGGCCAGCGACAGGCCGGCGAGCAGGGCGTCACGGAGCACGCCGGGCCCCCTCCTTAGGGCGGCGCTCCCGCGACCCGCTGCGCGGCTCGCTGCCGCGCCAGTGGGCCGCCGCATCGCCCCTAGGGCGGGCCACCGCACCGCCTTCGGCGAGGTGCACCCGCGCCGCATCGACGAGCTGCCGGACGTGCCGGTCGCAGAGCCCGTAGTACACCGACCGACCGGCCCGGCGCGCCTTCACCATACGTGCGCGGCGCAGCAGCGCGAGCTGGTGACTCGTCGCCGACTCGCTCATGCCCAGCGCTTCGCTCAGGTCCCGGACGCACAGCTCGCCGGGCGCAAGCGCGTGGAGGATGCCGAGCCGGGTCGGGTCGCCGATGAGCTTGAAGAAGTCGCCGAGCGCCGCGAGCGGTTCCGGCGCTGGCACCGACTCCCGGGCCTTCCTCACGGCGTCCGCAGGACGGGAGCTCATGAGGGCGTACCACGGCCCCGAGGATTCACGCGCGGAATCTCTTCATTCATGAACAGTTGAGCAATCATTCAAATGAAAGATAACGGCCGACGCGGGCGGGGTCAAGGCGCAGGCGGGGGGGCAGGACATGCACGGGCAAAGCAGCGCGCGTTCACGGTCCGTTCACACAGCTGGAGTAGGTTCCTTAGCAGCATCGGGTACGAGGAGGTACACATGCATCGTTCCTTGAAGGCGGCCGCGGTGATTGCGGCCATGAGTCTCCTGGCAGCGGCTTCCATCGGAGCAGCGCCCCGCGGGGCGGGCCAGGGCATGATGGGCGGCAGGGAGTTCGACGACGGCTTCGGCCCCGGCATGATGCGCGGAGGCTGGAACACCGTCCCCGGGTGGGAGGATCTGAAGAAGCTCGACAAGGCGCTCACGGTCGAGACCGCGAAGGAGCGCGTCGTGTCCGCGCTGAAGGACTGGGGGTACGCCGACCTCGTGGTCGACACGGTTACAGAGTACGACAACGGGTTCTACGCCCTCGTGAAGGAGAAGGTGTCGGGCAAGCCCGCGCTGGAGACCTTTGTCGACCCGACGTACGGCACCGTTTCCGCCGGGCAGGGTCCCGAAACGAGCTGGAACACGAAGTACGGCCGGGCTCTGAACTGGCCGCTGCCGTCGGGGAAGACCATCACGGCCGACGAGGCGAAGAAGCTCGTCCAGCAGTGGCTCGACCGCAGCCGCGACAAAACGGCGTACGAGCTGAAGGTCGTGGAGCTGCCGGGGTACTTCTCGGTGCAGCTGCAGAACGGCGGCAAGCTCGCGGGCGTTGCGGCGGTCAATGCCTACACGAGCCAGGTGTGGTATCGTGGGGGGCGCGGCGGCAGGCTCGCCGTCTCCGACGGATCCGACGCCGGCTGACGGTGCTCTGAAGGAGGCAGCACATGCAGGGACAATTCGACGGTCTGGTTCAGTTCACTCGGGACTTCGGGTACGGGCTGCGCGGCGGCGGGCCCGGCTTCCCGGTCCACGGTTGGGGATTCCCGATCGGGTTCGTCATCGCAGCGCTGATCTTCGCGGGCCTCGTGGCCGCGGTGATCATCCTCTCCGTACGCCTGGCCCGCCGTGACCGGCGCCGGACGAGCGAGAGCATCGAGATCGTCAAAGTCCGCTACGCGAAGGGCGAGATCTCGAAGAACGAGTTCGAAGAGCTGAAGGAGGACCTTTCCTGATCCACCGGTGACGGGCCGCCCGGGGCGCAGGCCCCGGGCGCCTGCCCGGTATGCGCTCCCGCCTCGACCGCGGTCGGGGCAGGGGCACCGCGTGCGGGGGAATATGGCAACGGTGCTGATCGCCGACGACGAACCGAAGATCGTGCGCCTCGTGGCCGGGTACCTCGAGCGGGAAGGCCACCGGACGCTGCACGCCGCGACGGGTCGGCAGGCCGTCGAGCTGTTCCGCGCGCACCACCCCGACCTCGCGGTTCTCGACGTCATGATGCCCGACCTCGACGGCATCGAGGCCGCGCGCGCCATGCTCCGCGAGGCGGACCTCCCGATCATCTTCCTCACCGCCCGGGCCGGCGAGGCCGACCGGGTCGCCGGCCTGGAGCTCGGCGCCGACGACTACGTGGTGAAGCCGTTCAGTCCCCGCGAGCTCGCGGCCCGGGTGCGCTCCGTGCTGCGCCGCACTCGCCGCGGGATCTCGGGAGCGCGGCCCCCGGTCGACGGGCCGGTGCGCATCGAGATCGGCGGCCTCGCCGTCGAGCCCGTGAAGCGCGCGGTACGCGTGGACGGGGCGCCGCGTGCGCTCACGGCCGTGCAGTTCGATCTGCTGGCCGCCCTCGCGCGTGAGCCGGGCAGGGTCTTCACCCGGGAGCAGCTGCTCGAAGCGATTCACGAGGACGCGAGCGAGGGCTACGAGCGGACCATCGACGCCCACGTGAAGAACCTGCGCCGGGCGCTCGGCGATCGCAGCGTGCGGCCCCGCTTCATCGCCACCGTGCGCGGCGTGGGCTACAAGCTCCTGGAGCCCGAGGCCGGCCCGTGAGCCTCCGCACGAGGCTGCTTCTCCTGCTCACCGGCGTCGTGGTCGGCGCGGCGCTCGCCAGCATGGGGGCGGTACGCTTCGCGGCCGGAGCCCGGTTCCGAACCTTCGTGAGCGCGGGGGACGCGCAGCGGGCCGAGGAGTACGCGCTCCTGCTCGCGGCGTTCTACGACATGCATGGCTCATGGGACGGCGTGCAGGACATTTTGGGCGAAATGGGCCCGGGCGGACGCGCGGGCATGGGCGGGATGATGCGCGAACCGCGGATGGGCGGCCCCGGCCGGCTCGGCTCCCCGATGGCCGGCGCCCGGTCGCGCCTCGTCCTCCTGGACCGTGACGGCACCGTGGTCGCCGACAGCCTCCGGGAGCTGCTCGGAAGCCGGCGCCCGGCCACCAGCGCGTCTGCGGGTGTCGCGGTCGTGGGCCGCGAGGGCACGGTGGGCACCCTGTTCGTGGGCACCATGCTGGAGCCCGGTCTGGCCGCCTCGGACGCTGCGTTCCTCGCCTCGGTCACGCGGGCGATCGTCGCGGCCACCGTGCTCGCGGCGGCCGCCGCCCTCGTGGCCGGCCTCTTCGCGGTTCGCCGACTTACGCAGCCCGTCGCCGAGCTGACCCGGGCGGCCGAGCGCGCCGGGGCCGGCGACCTCGACGTGCGGGTGGCCGTGCGCGGCCGCGATGAGATCGCCCGGCTCGCCGGCACCTTCAACCGGATGACCGAGGCCCTCCGGGACCAGGAGGAGGGCCGACGGCGCATGATCGCGGACTCGGCGCACGAGCTGCGCACGCCGGTCAGCCTCATCCAGGGCACGGTGGAAGCCATGCTCGACGGCGTCTACCCGCCCGACCGGTCGACCCTCGAGGGGCTGCACGAGGAGACCCTCCGCCTCTCGCGGCTCGTGGAGGATCTGAACGAGCTGTCGCTGCTCGAGTCCGGTACCTTCGCGCTGGCGATCGAGGACACCGATCTCGCCGAGATTGCGCGAAGCGAGGCCGGGCGCTTCGCGGCCAGGGCGGCGGAGCAGGGCGTGTCCGTCGCGGTGGAATCCGCGGCCAGCCTGCCGCGCGTGGCCGTGGACCGCCTGCGCATCGGCCAGGTGATCGCCAACCTGCTCGGCAACGCGCTCCGCCACACGCCGCGCAGCGGAGCGATCGCGGTGCGCCTCGAGGCGCCGGGGGGCGGCCGGCTCAGGCTGGCCGTCGAGGACTCCGGTCCCGGCATCCCCGAAGCCGAGTGGGCGAGGGTGTTCGAGCGCTACTACCGTGTGGACAGGGCCCGGGCGGCGGCCGAGGGCGGGCGTGGGCTGGGCCTGGCGATCGCGGCGGGCATCGTAAAGGCGCACGGAGGCACGATGCACGCCGGCGCCTCTGCGGCTTTGGGCGGAGCCATGGTCGTCATGGAACTTCCGGCTCCCCGCCTTGACGCTGCGGCGCCCGCACCGTTATAGTCCGTCCGTCACGCGGGGCGTGGCCGCCCGCGCCGGGTCGCGGAGAGGTCGCCTGCCCCCCGGGCCCCAGGAGGAACCATGTCGAAAGGCCATCGCGGGAAGGGCATCAAGAGCCTCGTGAAGCACGGGCGCGCCGCCTGCCCCGTGTGCAAGAGGACCGCGGTGAAGGTGCTCTACGAGGTCACGATCAAGGAGAAGACGGTCAAGGTCTGCAAGACCTGCAAGGCCGCCCTCGCGAACGGCACGTTCAAGAAAAAAGCCGACGCCCCCGTTCCCGCGCCCGCACCGGAATCCGCGCCCGCCCCCGTTCCCGCGCCCGTTCCCGCACCCGCACCGGAATCCGCACCCGCGACCTAGCGCCGACCCCGTCCGACAGCGCCCCGCGGCTTTAGTCCCGTCCCGTTTTGTCGGGCCCGTCGCCGCCGTGCGTGCGGCCCCGGCCGAAGAGGCGCGCCACGAGCCACGCGACCCTCGCAATCGACGAGACGAAGCCGGCTGCAGCGCCCACGGCTGCGAGCACGACGAGGAACGCGATGCCGATCTTTGCCGCAATGGAGAGGGAGTCGAACCAGGCGGAGAGGGTCACGGCGGACCCGCCGTCGCGCTACGCCTTGGTCTTCGACGTGCGGGGAGAAGCGCTGCCCCGTGCCGTGCGCGCCGGCCGACGGGCGGCCTTCCCCGTCGTCTTCCGCGGGGATTTCTTCAGGCTCTTTTTCGCGCCCTTCTTCCCCCCCCGCTTCGCGGACGCTGCGCGACGCTTCGCGCCGGTCGTACGCGGCCTGCCGCGGCGACCCTCGCCGACCTCGCGCGCGAGCAGTCGGACGATGGCTTCCTCCATGCTGACCTTGCGGTCGCGGCATGCCTGCTTGAATTTCCGATGCACCCCACCGGGAACCTTGCGAATGAGTATGCTTCCCATGCTTAGCATGGTAGCATGGGACCGCGTGACCGTCAAGCACCGCGCGGGGCTGCCCGCCGCTGCTTAGCATCGTTCGCGTTGATGCTAAGCAGTCACGCCGGGTATCGGTCGATGCACGCCAGCTCGTCCGCGGGCCTCCGCTGCGGCCGCACGAGCTCGCCGGCCCGCTGCTTTTCGGAGAGCAGCGGCGACGGTTCGGCGGACCGGCGGCCCACGATGACCAGGCTGACGACGGACATGCCCTCGGGCGCTCCCACCGCCTCCGCGGCCGTGCTCTCGGAGTAGCCGGCGATGGGATGGGCCACGAGGCCCGCTTCGGTCAGCAGCAGCTGCAGGTACGCCGTGGCCATGCCCGTGTCGAAGAGGAAGTACTCGCGGGCCGGACGGTCCGGGGATTCGGTGACGCAGTCGAGGTCGCGCCGGCTTAAGACCGCCACGATCATGGGCGCCGCCTGCGCCCACGCGTTGCCCCTGCTCAGCGCGGCTTTCACGGCCGCGAGCGGCCCGGCCGAGCGGACGAACACGAACCGCCAGGGCTGGTTGTTGAAACACGAGGGCGCCAGGCGCACCCGCTCCATGACGTCATGTACCAGCGTCTCGGGAACGGGGTCCGGATCGAACGAGCGATAGGCGCGCCTCGCGTCGATGGCTTCTTTCAGCTCCATGGGCACGGAGCGTACGGACGGCACAGGGTCCGGTCAAGGCCAGCCCAGCCCTGCTGGTCGGGCCGGGCGTCGTCTGCTACACTCGGCGCAAGCCGGATCCCCCGGACCCGGAGGTGTCGATGCTGCGTGCAGAGGTTATCGTGCCCATGGAGATTCCCTTCGTTGGAGACGATGCCCGTGGCGACCGGGCCGGCTTCGGCTTGTGCACCGGAGGCTGGCCTGAAACGTACGAGGGCTGGCGACGGCTAGCCTGGACCATGGGCAGGGAGGTGACGGAATGACCGAGCCCGTGTTCGTAGCGCTGCTTATAGCCGACCGGGTCATCAGCGAGGACAACGGCAAGAAGGGAATCATCGGCACCTTCACGCAGTTCAATGCATTGCAGTTCCCCGCGAGGTTCCCGCCCTGGTTCGTCTACGCGGCGGTCACCAATCTCGTGGACGACCACTCGTTCTCGCTGAACATGGTGAACGACGAGACGCAGCAGGTCGTGTTCTCCGCAGCGGGGCAGTTCAAGGTGGACCAGCCGCGCAAGGTGGTGGAGCTGGTGGTCCCGATGCTGAACGTCGTGTTCCCGGCCCCCGGCACCTACAACCTGCTCTTCAACGTCGACGGCGCGCAGATCGGGTCGCGCCTGCTCGAGGCCGCGAAGGTCGAGGCGCCGCAGCATCCGGGGATGCCGGGGCAGCCGTTCGGCCCGCAGCCGGGACCGCGGACGGACGGGAACTGACCGGTTCGGCAGGACACCGCGCCGCAGCCGTGCGATCTTGAAGTTCCTGATGCCGAAGCCCCGGACGTCGAAGGAGAACCCGACGGCCTGCCCGGTTCGATCCGTGACAGGAGCCGGGCGCGGCGCTCCAGCAGCGCCAAGTATTGACAAAAGGACCGCCTTTGTACATATTTATTTTCCGCGCGGTGGGTGTAGTTCAATTGGTTAGAG
Organism: Spirochaetota bacterium; assembly: GCA_026398635.1. Taxonomy (GTDB): domain Bacteria; phylum Spirochaetota; class Spirochaetia; order SZUA-6; family Fen-1364; genus JAPLSM01. The sequence goes on from JAPLSM010000045.1 coordinate 23,462, forward strand.
CGCCAGACTGTGGATCTGGAAGTTGTGGGTTCAAGTCCCATCACCCACCCATGGCCGGCGCTCCTGAGCACCCGCGGAGGCGGAAGCCGGGCGGGGCGGGGGGACCGCTCCGATGCGTCCGTAGCTCAGCTGGATAGAGCGCCGGGCTTCGAACCCGTAGGCCGCAGGTTCGAGTCCTGCCGGACGCGCGTTTGACAACACGGGCCGCTAGCTCAGTTGGTAGAGCAGAAGACTCTTAATCTTCGGGTCGCAGGTTCGAGTCCTGCGCGGCTCAAGGCGATGGGCTCCGGTCAGCTTGACGGTGCCGAAGGGCCCATGCTACTTTCCTGGCGAGAGTGGTGGAACCTGGCAGACACGCCAGACTTAGGATCTGGTGCCGAAAGGCTTGAGGGTTCGAATCCCTTCTCTCGCATTGGGAGAGGTTGTGCGGGAATAGCTCAGTTGGTAGAGCTCCACCTTGCCAAGGTGGACGTCGCGGGTTCAAGTCCCGTTTCCCGCTCGTGGAAAGGCGACCAGGATCGGCTCCGGGTCGCCTTTTTTAGCGTTCAGCGACAATCGACGAGGTGGCCGGAGTGAACACGACCAGGGAAGTGACGCTGCTCGACAACGCGCAGGTGAGGATGCGCATCACCGTGCCGGGCGACGAGGTGCGCCGGGAGTACGATGCGATCGTGCGCGAGTACTGCGAGCACGCGCACCTCAAGGGGTTCCGGAAGGGGCGGGTGCCCGCCGACGTCATGATCCGCAAGTTGGGCCCTTCTCTGGCCGACCAGACTAGAGCCCAGGTGCTCGAGAAGGCCGTCCAGGAGGCCTTCGAGCACGCCGAGCAGAAGCCGTTCCCCTACGCGAACCCCGACGTAAAGGCGGACGAGGCGATCGAGCCGGGGAAGGACTGGATCTTCGAAGTCATCTACGACACGTTCCCCGTGGTCGAGCTCGGCCCCTACACGGGCCTCGAGATCGAAGAGCCGTCCTGGCAGGTGGACGACGAGGACATCGGCCGCGAGCTGAAGTCGGTGCAGGAGCAGAACGCGCTGTTCACGGACAAGGAGCCGGCCGTTATCGCGAAGGGCGACATCGCGAACATCGACCACGTGGAGTTCGAGGCCGGGGCCGAAAAGACGGTCACCCGGCGGCAGGCGTTCGTGTTCGAGGTCGGCACGGGCTACAACTACTACCGCATCGACGACGAGATCGTCGGCATGGCGAAGGGCGAGACCCGGGACATCACGAAGGTCTACCCCGCGGACGCGGAGAACACGGACCTCACGAACCGCAGCGTGACGCTCCGCGTCACGGTCAACTCGGTGAAGGAGAAGCGCCTGCCCGAGCTGAACGACGAGCTCGCCCAGGACATCAGCGAGAAGTTCAAGACCCTCGACGACCTGAAGGCCGACATCCGCGCGAAGCTCGAGGCAGCGGTGAAGGCAACGCTCCGCGCCGCCTCGATCAACACGGTGCTCTCCCGGGTGGTGGAGTCCTCGAAGATCCCCCTGCCCCGGAGCCTGGTTGAGTACCAGCTCGACTCGATGTGGCGCGACTACGTGCGCGAGACCCGGCTCGACGAGCGGCGCCTCGTGGAGCTGCTCGCCGCGCAGGGCCGGGACCCCGCGGCGATGCGCACCGAGATGACCCCGGCAGCGGAGCAGCGCGCGCGCCTCCAGCTCGTGATCAGCGAGGTCTCGAAGCGCGAGCAGGTCGGCGTGGAGGAGGCGGAGGTCGAGGCCGAGATCGGCCGGCTGGCCGAAGCCCGGCGACTCGAGGTGAAGGAGCTGAAGGAGAACCTCGCGAAAAACGACCTCATCGACACCCTGGCGGGCAACCTTCGCCTGGAGAAACTCTACGACCACATCCTGTCGAAGTCAGTCACGAAAAAAACGGGGACGAAGAAAGTATTGGACATCCTGCGGGGCGCTTGAGTATGCTTGGAGCAGGGGATCCCCGGGATATGGACGAGAAATCAAGCGGCCTCGTGCCGATCGTCATCGAGCAGACCGGCCGGGGCGAGCGCAGCTACGACATCTTCTCGCGCCTGCTGAAGGACCGCATTGTGTTCGTCGATGGCGAGATCTACGACGTCACGGCGGACCTCGTGGTGGCGCAGCTGCTCTTCCTCGAGAGCCAGGACCCCGAGAAAGACATCCACCTCTACATCAATTCGCCGGGCGGCAGCGTCACGGCCGGCCTCGCCATCTACGACACGATCCAGTACCTGAAGCCGGCCGTGCAGACCATCTGCCTCGGCCAGGCCGCCTCGATGGGCGCGTTGCTGCTCGCCTGCGGCACCCATGGCAAGAGAGCCGCGCTGCCCTCCGCGCGCATCCTCATCCACCAGCCGTGGGGTGGCGTCTCGGGTCAGGCCGTCGACATCGGCATCCAGGCCCGGGAGCTCGTGAGGATCAAGCGCCTGATCGTGCAGTACTTCGCCGAGCACGCCGGAAAGTCGCCCGAGAACGTCGAGCGGGACCTGGAGCGGGACTTCTACATGTCCGCCGAAGAGGCGCTGCAGTACGGGATCATCGACAAGATCCTCAAGCGGGTGAAGAATGGCGAAGTCGCCAAAAAGTGACCCGGGCTTCAAGGTCTGCTCGTTCTGCGGCAAGAGCGCGGACGTGGCGCGCCGGCTCATCGCCGGGCCCGGCGTGTTCATCTGCGACGAGTGCGTGCACGTCTGCAAGAAGATCCTCGACGACGAGGAGGAGCACCTCAGCGTCGAGTTCACCGAGGACATCCCCAAGCCGCGCGAGATCAAGGCGTACCTCGACGGCTACGTGATCGCCCAGGAGCAGGCCAAGCGGACGCTCTCGGTGGCGGTCTACAACCACTACAAGCGGATCGCCCTCGGGCACAAGGTGGCCGACGAGGTGGAGCTGGAGAAGTCGAACGTCCTGCTGATCGGGCCGACCGGCACGGGGAAGACCCTGCTCGCGCGCACGCTGGCGCGGAAACTCCGGGTGCCGTTCGCCATCGCCGACGCCACCACGCTGACCGAGGCCGGCTACGTGGGCGAGGACGTCGAGAACATCCTCCTGAAGCTCATCCAGAACGCGGGCAACAGCATCCCCGCGGCCGAGCGCGGCATCGTCTACATCGACGAGATCGACAAGATCGCCCGCAAGACCGGCGACAACCCCTCGATCACCCGCGACGTCTCGGGCGAGGGCGTGCAGCAGGCGCTGCTGAAGATCATCGAGGGCACCGTGGCCTCGGTGCCGCCGCAGGGCGGGCGCAAGCACCCCAACCAGGAGATGCTGCGCATCGACACCTCGAACATCCTCTTCATCTGCGGCGGCGCCTTCGTCGGCCTCGAGAAGGTGGTGGAGGCGCGCACGGTGGTGCACCCCCTCGGCTTCGGCGCGGACGTGAAGGGCGCGAAGGAGAAGAACCTCGTCGAGCTCTATGCCCAACTGCAGCCCGACGACCTGATCAAGTACGGCCTCATCCCCGAGTTCGTCGGGCGCCTCCCGATCGTGGTTGCCCTCGAGGAGCTGGACGCGGACGCGCTGCGCCGCATCGTCAGCGAGCCGCGCAACGCCATTCTCAAGCAGTACCAGGCCTCGTTCAAGCTCGACCATGTGGAGCTGGAGTTCACCCCGGCGGCCGTGGAGGCCATCGCCCGGCGCGCCATGGACATGAAGACCGGGGCGCGCGGCCTGCGCGCCATTGTCGAGGCGCTCATGATGGACGTGATGTTCGACATCCCCTCGCTCTCGGACGCCCGGCGCGTCCTCGTGACCGAGGAGGTGGTGCTCCAGACCGCCAAGCCTGAGATCGTCTTCGGGAGCCAGAAAAAGACCGCATGAAGATCCAGCTGCGGCGCCACGAGCTTTTCATGGTCCCGCTGAAGGACCTCGTGGTGTTCCCGCACATGGTCGTACCGTTCTTCGTCGGCCGGCGCCGCTCGGTGCGCAGCGTCGAGGCGGCCATGACCCAGGGACGGCTCCTCTTCCTCGTCCCCCAGAAGAAGGGCGGCGTGGAGGAGCCGGGCGAGGCGGATTTCCACCCCGTGGGCACCGTGGCGCGCATCCTGCAGCTCTCGAAGCTGCCCGACGGCAAGCTGCGCCTGCTCGTCGAGGGCGAGGAGCGCGCCGCGGTCGTGCGCTTCACCGACACCACCGATGCCTTCCGGGTGCAGGTCCGGCCGCTGAAGGCAGCGCGCGAGGTGACCCCGCAGCTCGCTGCGCTCAGCCGTTCAGTCCGGCGGGCGTTCACCCAGTACCAGGAGGTCTCCCGCAAGGTTCCGCCCGAGGTGCTCGCGGCCGTCGAGGCCGCGGACGATCCGGACCGGCTCGCCGACCTCGTGGCCGGCGGTCTGCCGCTGTCGGCGGAGCACAAGCTCGAGCTCCTCTCGCTCGAGGACACCGCGGGGCGCCTCGAGCGCCTCGTGGCGTTCCTGTCCGCGGAGACCGAGCTCGCAGGCCTGGAGCAGGAGATCGCCTCCCGGGTGAAGCGCCGGGTCGAGAAGTCGCAGAAGGACTGGTTCCTCACCGAGCAGATGAAGGAGATCCAGCGCGAACTCGGAGCCGAGAGCGACGACCCGACTGGCGCGAAGGAGCTCGAGGAGAAAATGAAGGCCTGCGGCCTGAGCGCCGAAGCGCTCGAGAAGTGCCAGCGCGAGCTGAAGCGCCTCGCGCGGATGCAGCCGATGTCACCCGAGAGTGCGGTGCTGCGCACCTACCTCGAGTGGGTCACGGACCTGCCGTGGCGCGAGACCACCGCGGACAACCGGGACATCGAGCGCGCGCGCGTGATCCTCGACGAGGACCATTACGACCTGAAAAAGGTGAAGGAGCGCATCCTCGACTTCATCGCGGTCCGGCAGCTCAAGGGTCGGGTCAAGGGGCCCATTCTCTGCTTCATCGGCCCTCCGGGCACGGGCAAGACCTCGCTCGGCCGCTCGGTGGCCCGGGCGCTCGGCCGCACGTTCGTGCGCATGTCCCTCGGTGGGGTGCGCGACGAGGCGGAGATCCGGGGACACCGCAAGACCTACGTCGGAGCCCTCCCGGGCAAGGTGCTCCAGGCGATGCGCAAGGCCGGCACCCGCAACCCCGTCTTCCTGCTGGACGAGATCGACAAGATGAGCTCCGACTGGCGGGGCGACCCGGCCTCGGCGCTCCTGGAAGTGCTCGACCCCGAGCAGAACGCCACGTTCCTGGACCATTACCTCGAGGTGCCCTACGACCTGTCGGACGTGATGTTCATCACCACGGCGAACTCCGCGCACAACATCCCGTTCCCGCTGCGAGACCGCATGGAGGTGATCGAGATCTCGGGCTACACGGATCTCGAGAAGCTCGAAATCGCCGATCGGTTCCTCGTGCCGAAGCAGCTGGGCGAGAACGGCCTCGCGTGGGCGGACATCCGGTTCCAGCGCTCGGCGATCCTCAAGCTCATCCGGTCGTACACCCTCGAAGCGGGGGTGCGCAACCTCGAGCGCGAGATCGCCAATGTGCTGCGCAAGATCGCCCGGGACGCGGTGAAGCGGGGACTGATGCCGCCGCTACCCGAGCCCGAGCCGGCAGCTGCGGTCGAGACGGCGCCCGAAGCGCCGGCGGAGCCGGCTGCGGCCCCCGACGAGGCCGCGGTCGCTACCGCGGACGGGGCGCCGGCCCCTGCAGCGCCCGAAGCGCCGGCTGCACCCGCCGTCGATGCCCCCGCACCGGCGGCCGCCGCCCCGGCGCCGGCTGAGGCGGCCGCGGCACCGGCCCCCGCGCTCGAGCTGCGCGTGACGGTCACCGGCCGTTCCGTGGCCTCGTACCTCGGCAAGGTGAAGTTCATCGAGAGCTCGTTCGCCCGGGAGGTGAAGCCCGGCCTGGCCTACGGCCTCGCGTGGACCGAGCTCGGCGGACAGCTCCTGCCCGTGGAGGTCGCGATCCTCGTCGGCAAGGGCGAGCTGCTGCTGACGGGCAGCCTCGGCGACGTGATGAAGGAGAGCGCGCAGGCCGCCCTCTCCTTCCTGCGCGCCCGGCACGCCGAGCTCGGCATCCCCGCGGATTTCGCGAAGGACCGGGACATCCACGTGCACGTGCCCGAGGGCGCCATTCCCAAGGATGGCCCCTCGGCGGGCATCACGCTCGTGGCCGCGATGCTGTCGGCGGTGCGGGGCGTGGCCTCGGCCAGCGGCTTCGCCATGACCGGCGAGATCACCCTGACCGGGCGCCTGCTGCCGATCGGCGGGGTCAAGGAGAAGGTGCTCGCCGCACACCGGTACAAGATGACCCGGGTGCTCCTGCCCCGACAGAACGAGAAGGACCTCGAGGACATCCCCGAAGAGGTGCGCGAGGCACTGAGCTTCGTGTTCGCCGACTCGGTCACCGACGCCCTGGCGATCCTGTTCCCACCGGCCGACCGCGCCGGGGAGCCGGCTGCGGCGGACGGACTGTCCTCCGACGCGCGACCCACAGCGGGGATCGGGGAAACCCGGGTGCCGGGTGAACCTGCCGTGCCCGTAGATCCTGCAGCCTTCATCGAGCCTTCCGTGCCGGTCGAACCGGTCCAGGACGCGCCGCCGCCGAGCTGATCCCCCGCGCGAGGAGGGCACCATGGCCTTCATTCAATGCAGCTTCCGCAGCTCGATGCTCGACATCGCCGCGGGCATGAACGTCGTCCTGCCCCAGCGCGACGACCTCACGGACCGCCGGCCGTTCCCGTGCCTGTTCCTGCTGCACGGTCTTTCCGACGACCACACCATCTGGAGCCGCCGCACGTCCATCGAGCGATATGCGGAGGCCCATGGCATCGCGGTGGTTATGCCTGCCGGCGGCAGAGGCTGGTATGTGGACAATGCCGAGGGGCCCCGGTGGGGTGCCTTCGTTGCCGACGAGTTGCCCGCCGCCGCACGCGCCTTCTTCCCCCTGTCCCACCGGCGCGAGGATACGTTCGTCGCCGGCCTCTCCATGGGTGGGTACGGGGCTTTCCGGATCGCACTGGCACACCCCGACCGGTTCGCCGCTGCGGGGAGCTTTTCGGGCGCGCTGGACGTGGCCCGTAGGCCGGCGGACGCGGAGCCGGCCTGGACCACGGAGCTCACCCGTGTTTTCGGCGACCTCGGCGCCCTGCCGGGCTCGACGGACGACCTCTTCGAGCTGGCGCGCCGGCTGGACCCGGCCGACCGCCGACGTCTGCGCCTCTTCCAGTGCTGCGGCACCGAGGATTTTCTGTACGACGCCAACGTGCGCTTCCGCGACCACAGCCGTTCCCTGGGCCTCGACCTGACCTACGAGGAAGGCCCGGGCACGCACGAGTGGGGATTTTGGGACGCGGCGGTGCGTCGGTTCCTGGACTGGCTGACCGGGCCGGGTCCCGCCGCCTGACGGTCAGCCCAGGGCACATGAACGCTCCACGGCCCGCTTTCCTTGACGCCCCTCGGGGCCGATCGTAGACTCCCCGTTCATGACCGACCGCGAACGTCGGATCAGTACGCTCGCCTTCGGCAGCCCCGACCGGGTGCCGCTCGAGCCCGGCTACGGCAGGGAGTCGACGCTGAAGCGCTGGCACGCCGAAGGCCTGCCCGTGGACCTCACCGGTGGCGACGAAATCGCGGCGTTCGCCTACCGGGCCGCGGGCGGACGCGAAAAGCTGCCGGTGGTGGGCGACGGATTCCCCGTGAATATTCGCATGATCCCGCAGTTCGAGGAGAAGGTGTTGGAGCGCCGGGGCGACACGCAGGTGGTCCAGGACTGGAAGGGCAATGTCTGCGAGATCGGCTCGGAGTTCGACGTGAGCTACCTGTCGAACGCCGTCGACTTCGTTACGCGCCGCTGGATCCGCTGCCCGGTGGAGTCCCGGTCGGACTGGCTGGACATCGCGCGGCGCTACGATCCCGCCGACCCGTCGCGCCTGCCCGGCGACGCGGCCGAGCGCGCCCGGCGGCTCGCCGGCCGGGAGTGGACGGTCAGTCTCGACATCCCCGGTCCCTTCTGGCAGCTGCGCGAGTGGCTGGGATTCGAGCGCCTGTGCATGCTCTTCTACGACGATCTGCCGTTCCTCAGGCACATGATCGGGTTCTGGTCGACGTTCGTGGCCCTCGTGCTCGAACGGACCTTCGCGGTGTTCGTGCCCGACGAGATCCACCTCAGCGAGGACATGGCCTTCAAGGGCTTCTCGATGGTCTCGCCCGCAATGGTGCGCGAGCACCTCCTGCCGGTGTGGGCCCGGTGGGGGAAGCTCATCCGCGAAGCCGGCTGCCCCGTGTACGCCATGGACAGCGATGGCTTCGTCGGCGAGCTCATCCCGCTGTGGATCGAGGCGGGCATCACCGTGTGCGATCCCGTGGAGGTCGCTGCGGGAAACGACATCGCGGCCTTTCGCGCCCGATTCGGCAGGCGCATGGCCTACCGGGGCGGCGTCGACAAGCGTGCCATCTCGAAGGGCGGGACGGCGATCGAGGAGGAGATCGCGCGGGTCCGGCCCGTCATCGCCTCGGGCGGCTACATTCCCGGCTGCGACCACGGCGTGCCGGCGGACGTGTCCTGGCCGGACTTCGTGCGCTACGTGGGGCTGCTCGCCCGGGCCACGGGCTGGATGTGAGATGCCAGGTTCAGCAGGCCGCCAGCCGCGAGGATAGCCCGGTCGCGCGCGGAAGCGTCGAGCCGGGTCCTGATCCGTCGCCCGCCCGTTACCGCGACGATCTCGGCGGCGCCGTCGATGATGGCGCGCCGGATGCCCGGGAACCGCACTATGTCGCCCTGGTGCAGCGTCGCCCAGTCCGCCGGGTCGGCGAACACGAGCGGTACGATGCCGAAGTTGACCAGGTTGGCCTTGTGGATCCTGGCGAATCCCTTCACCAGCTTCACCCGCACGCCGAGGAAGCGCGGCGCGATGGCCGCGTGCTCGCGGCTCGAGCCCTGGCCGTAGTTCTCACCACCAACCACCATGCCGCTGCCGCGCTCCTTCGCCCGCTTCGGGAACTCCGGGTCCACCTGGTCGAAGACGAATCCGCTGATGGCGGGGATGTTGCTGCGGTAGGGCAGGACCCGGTTGCCCGCGGGCATGATGCGGTCCGTGCTGATGTTGTCGCCGACTACGAGCAGCACCTCGAGTTCCAGGTCGTCCTCGAGCGCGGCGAACGTCGGGAACGGCTGGATGTTCGGCCCACGCCGGATCTCCACCCGCGAACCGTCCGACGGGGGCTGCACGAACCACTCGGTCCTCCACGCGAAGCGTTTCGGCCATGGCACCTGCGGGCACTTCCCGAGGGTCCGAGGATCCGTGATCCGTCCGCGCAGTGCCGAGGCGGCGGCCGTCTCGGGCGAGCACAGGTACACGGCGTCATCCGCGGTGCCGCTGCGGCCCTTGTAGTTGCGCGGGAAGGTCCTGAGCGAGTTGGTGCCCGTTGCCGGCGCCTGGCCCATGCCGATGCAGCCGAGGCAGCCCGCCTCGTGGATCCGTGCCCCGGCCTCGACCAGGGGGGCGAGGCCGCCCATCTCGGTGACGGCCCGCAGCGTCTGCCGGCTGCCGGGGTTGATCTCGAAGCTCACCTCCGGGTGCCGCATCCGGCCCGCCACCGCGAGCGACGCGATCATCAGGTCCCGGTAGTCGCCGTTCGTCGACGAGCCGATCACGACTTGATGCACGGGAACATCGGCGAGCTCCTCTGCCGTCTTCACGTTGTCGGGGTTCGACGGGAAGGCCACCATGGGCACCAGGGAGCCGAGATCGATCTCCGTCACCGTGTCGTACCGCGCGCCATCTTCCGCGGCGAGCTCCACCCAGGCGTCGCGCCGGCCGTTCAGGCCGAGCCAGTCCCGGGTGACCCGGTCGGAGGGGAACACGCAGGCCGTGGCGCCCATATCGACGCTCATGTTGGCGATGGTGGCCCGCGCCGGCAGGTCGAGCGCCGCCACCCCGGGCCCGAAGAACTCGAGCACCCTGCCCGTGGCACCCTTCGCCGAGAACCGGCGTAGCAGCTCCAGGATGAGGTCCTTGCCGGACACCCACGCCGGAAGCGTGCCGGTCACCCGGATGCCCCACACCTCCGGTGTCAGGAGCCGGTAGGGCTCGCCGGACATCGCCATCGCGACCTCCAGGCCGCCCGCGCCCATGGCGAGCATGCCGATGCAGCCGCCCGTAGTGGTGTGGCTGTCCGACCCCAGCAGCGTGAGGCCGGGCCGGCCGAAGCGCTCGCGGTGGACGTGGTGGGAGATGCCGTTCCCCGGCGGCGAGAAGACCGCGCCGAATCGCGCGGCCGCGGACTGGAGGAACCGGTGGTCGTCCGCGTTGCGGAAATCGGTCTGGATGATGTTGTGGTCCACGTAGCTCACGCTCAGGCCGGTGCGCACCCGGGGGATGCCCATCGACTCGAACTCGAGGTACGTCATGGTGCCGGTGGCGTCCTGCGTGAGGGTCTGGTCGATGCGCAGGGCGATCTCGCCTCCGCGCCCGATCTCGCCCCCCACGAGGTGGGCGCGGATGAGCCGCTCCGTCAGGGTCCCCTTCATGTGCGTGGTGTACCACGGGCCGCCGGTCCTTGTCATGCCCCGGGCTTTGTTCTATCTTTGGCGTGATGCTGGTTCCCGCCGAGGTCTGGACGGTGGCGAAAGCCGAACAGCAGGGGAACGCCGTGCTCGTGCGTCCCCTGGGGCTGGAGGTCGCCGTGCCCATCTTCATCGCTCCGCTGGAGGCCCAGTCGATCCTGATCGGCCTCGGCAACGTGAAGATGCCCCGGCCTCTGACCCACGACCTGTTCCTCTCCGTGCTCGAGAGCCTCGAAGCCTCCATCAACCGGGTGGAGATCATCTCGCTGAAAGAGGGCACCTTCTTCGCCAAGCTCGTGCTCGACGCCTCGGGATCGGAGATCGCCATCGACGCCCGACCGTCCGACTGCCTCGCGCTCGCGGTCCGGGTGAAGTGCCCGATCTACATCGACGAGTCGGTCGTGGACGAAGCGGGGATCTCCGTCAAGATGGTAGAGGAGCGGCGCGGCGACATCCGGCAGGAGGAGTCCGCGGCCCAGGGCATGGAGCAGGCCCAGGCCCCGGCTCCGGCGTCCGGGATGCCCCATCTCCTGCACGACGCGGAACTGGCCACGCTGAAGAAGAAGCTCGAGAGTGCCCTCGAGGAGGAGAACTACGAGGAGGCGGCACGCCTGCGCGACCGCATCCGCGAGCTCGAGTCCTCCTGATCCCGTCCGCATGAACCCCGATCCTTACGCCCCCTGCCTCCTGTGCCCCCGCGTCTGCGCGGTCGACCGCACACGCGGCGAGACGGGCTTCTGCGGCGAGACCCGGGCCGTGCGTGCCGCGTGCGCGTGCCTGCACTTCGGCGAGGAACCGCCCGTGACCGGCCCGCGCGGTTCGGGCACCGTGTTCTTCACCGGCTGCACGCTGCGCTGCCGGGCTTGTCAGAACGCTCAACTGAGCCGCAATGGGCTCGGAGCCGAGCTCTCCGTGGACGACCTGGCGGGGATCTTCCTGCGCCTCCAGCGGGAAGGCGCGGGAAACGTGAACGCGGTGACGGGCACGCACTTCCTGCCGGGCATCCTCGAGGCCTGGCAGGCGGCCTGCGCGCGGGGCCTCGCCATCCCGCTCGTGTGGAACTCCTCGGGCTACGAGACCGTCGATACCGTGCGGATGCTCGCGCCCCACGTCGCCTTCTTCCTGCCCGACCTGAAGACCCTCGACCCCGCGCTTGCTGCCTATTGGTTCAAGGCGCCGGATTACCCCCGGAGAGCGGCAGAGGCCCTGCCCGCCATGGCCGAAGCCCGGCCCCTCGAGCGCGGGCCGGACGGCCTGCCGACCAGGGGCGTGATCGTCCGGCACCTCGTGCTCCCGGGCAGGATCGATGCCACTCGCGAGGTGCTCGCGTGGTTCTCCGAGCACCTGGCCGGTCGGGCGCTGCTGTCGCTGATGTCCCAGTACACCCCGATTCCCGGCCAGCCCCTTGAACCGCCGTTCGACCGGGGCCTGACCCCCGGGGAGTGGGACGCAGCGCTCGCGACGCTCGAGGAGCTGGGCATCGAGGACGGGTACGTGCAGGACCTCGAGCCCGGCACCGAGTGGCTGCCCGACTTCTCGCGCGAGCGGCCGTTTTCCGCGGAGTTGTCGCGCATGGTCTGGCACGCACGTGACGGCGCTCCGGCGGGCTGATGCCGGACCGCGCCCAGCTCAGGCGGGGCCTATCGTGGTACCGATGAAGGGCCGGCCCTCGAGGATGGATGCGAGGTTCGCGAGGTCACGCCCGTCCGCGAAGATGACCCGCAGGCGCGCCGCGGCGGCAGCTTTCGTCGCCGCGGGATCGAACGGGGTGTTCCTGCCCGGCGACCATTCCTCGCCGACGATCTTCCGGAATTCCGGCCACGACACCGTGTCGAGGGGCCGGGCCGACGGGTCCTTCTTCGGATCCGCGGTGTACACCTTCGCGATGTTCGACAGGTTGACCAGGGTGTCCGCCGCGAATCGCCGGGCGAGGATGACCGCGTCGTTGTCCGTGGAGAAGCCGGGCTTCCACCCCGCGGCAACCAGGACGCGTCCCGCGAACTTCCGGGCCGCGGTCGGATCGGTCAGCACCCCGCTGCCGCACAGGCTGCCGAACATGCGGCGCACCAGCTCGGCGTTGACGCGCGTGGCCGCGATCCCGATCCAGTCGAGGTCGTCGTTCGATGCCGACGGTGCGAGTTCCCGGAAGGCTGCCTGGTAGCGCCGGGCGAGGCCGCCGCCGCCGCAGATCACGATCAGCTTCCTCCGTCGGTCGGCCTCGAGGTGGCCGAGCGCGAGCCGGTGAAACGACGCCAGGAACGCGGTGTCCACCGCGTCCGGGGCGATGAGCGATCCGCCCAGGGAGATGACCGTCGCGTCCGCCATGCGGTCACTATACCCGGTTCGCCGGCGCCAAGCCAGAAGCCCCCGCGCCCTCATGGGGCTTCCCGCAACCGTGGGTGCGGGTGGCGCAGCGCCCCGGACCCCTTCCCATGTAACTTGCATAATTATGCACCGGGAGCTAAACCTGCCCCATGGCGAAGATGAAGGTGTTCGTGGCGGATTCGATCGCGAAGGAGGGCATCGCCGAGTTCGGCCGGTTCCCCGAGCTGGAGCTGGTGGTGAAGACGGGTCTGCCTCCTGCGGAGCTGGCGGCCGCCCTGGGCGACGCGGCGGGCCTCGTGGTGCGCTCGGCCACGCAGGCGAGCCGCGCGGTGATCGAGGCGGGGAAGGCGCTGAGGGTGATCGGCCGGGCCGGAGCCGGCGTCGACAACATCGACGTGGCAGCCGCCACCGAGCGGCGGATCCTCGTGACGAACACCCCCGGCGGCAACGCCGAGGCGGCTGCCGAGCTCGCGGTCGGCCTGATGTTCGCCCTCGCCCGGGAGATCCCCCGCGCGGACGCCTCGATGAAGGCGGGCACGTGGGACAAGAAGAGCTTCTCGGGCTCGGAGCTGCTGGGCAAGACCCTCGGCCTGGTGGGCATCGGCAACGTCGGAGGCGCGGTCGCGCGCATGGCCCGGGGCCTCGGCATGGCCGTGGTGGCGTACGACCCGTACGCGCGGCCCGACAAGGTCGCCTCGCTCGGCGTGCTGCTCGCGGGGCTGGACGAGGTGCTCGCCTCCGCGGATTTCATCTCGGTGCACGCCCCGAAGACCGGCGAGACGAAGAACCTCCTCGACGCGAAGGCGTTCGCGAAGATGAAGACCGGCGTGTTCGTGGTGAACTGCGCGCGCGGCGGGATCGTGGTGGAGAAGGACCTCGTCGCCGCCCTCGACGCGGGGAAGGTGCGGGGCGCGGCCGTGGACGTCTACGACAAGGAGCCGCCTGCGGACTGGACCCTCGCGAAGCACCCGAAGGTGATCGCCACGCCCCACCTCGGGGCGACCACCGGGGAAGCCCAGGTGAACGTCTCGGTGATGATCGCCCGGCAGATCGGCGCGTACCTCACCAAGGGCGAGGTGATCAACGCGGTCAACACGGTGACCTGACCGCCAAGCGCCCGCCGTCCCGAGGGAACGCGGGCTCTCGCCTTCGCGCGCCAAAAGCGCGCTAGGGCTGCCGCCCTAGGGCTGTCGGCGTCGCCACCTCGTACGTGGCTGGGCACCTTGTCGCCGCGCTCGCGTGGCGCTACATTGTGCGTGGAGGGGACGCCCGTGAACGGTGACATCACCGACATTCTCAAGGGCTGGGAGTTCGACTCGGACAACCAGATACGCATCATCCAGGCTGACGACGGCCGGCAGGTGCTCCAGGTGCGCCAGCCCCTCGGCATCGAGCAGTACGAGCTCGACGGGCGGCCGGACGGCCGGGAACCCTTCGGCCGCGCGACCATGCTCGACGAGATCCGCGCGCGCCTCGAGAGCCACCGCAGCGCGCGGGGCTCCGACGAGGGCTTCGCCATCGCCCACGACGACTTCACGGCCCTGCAGAACGAGGGCCTGCTCTTCTATTTCCGCTACCTCGTCCTGTTCCAGATCGGCGACTTCGTGCGCACGAGCCGGGACACGGAGCACAACCTGGCCCTCTGCGAGCTCGTGGAACGCTTCGCTGAGAGCGACGAGGACCGCAAGGAGCTGCTGCAACATCGGCCGTACATATTGCGGATGAATGCGATCTCCCGGGCCATGATCTCGCTGCACAAAGAGATGAAAGCCGCCGCCGAGGAGATTCTCGCGGGGGCGATCAGCGCCATCGAGGGCATGGAGGAGATCGACACCCCGGCGTTCCAGTTCGAGCGCATGCGGTCGCTGAACTACCTGAAGGCCACGCTGAAGCAGATCCACGACAAGCAGTCGTCGCCCGTCGATGGCCTGAAGGCCGAGCTCGCCACGGCCGTGGACGAGGAGGACTACGAGCGCGCCGCGTCCCTGCGCGACCGCATCCACGATCTCTCGGCCGACGTCGATGTCGAGACCGGCGGGTTCGGGGACTCCTGACCGCCCAGCCGACGGCTGTCGACATCCATGCCCAAGGGCGGCTATCGACGTCCTTGTCTACGCCGCCCTCGGGCGTCCATGCCCAAGGCTTGGCGCCTTCCCCCCTTCCTGCTATCCTCGCTCGGGAGTCCAAGGTAATGGTGAAACCCGGTACGAAGATGGAGCGCGAGATCCGCGAGCGGATGCGCGGCGGAGCGGGATCCGTGGAGATCCTTCACGTGTTCCGCCAGGAGGAGCTTGGCGGCGCCGCGCGCCTGTTCGCCCGCATGCGCCTCCCGCCGGGCTCGTCGATCGGCCACCACGTGCACGATGCGGAGGAGGAGGTCTTCTATATCCTCTCGGGCAGAGGCGTCGTCACCGAGGACGGCGTCGCGACCGGCGTAGGCCCCGGCGACGCGGTGCTCACGGGCGGCGGCGCGGGGCATGCCCTCGAGAACCGGGGCGGCGAGCCGCTCGAGTTCATGGCCGTCATCCTCCGCCGCTGACCGGGCCGCCGCGCATGCTTCGACTCCCCTTCTTCGGGGCGCGCCGCGCGTCCCGCCGCATCGCGACCGGTTTCGGACCTCTCTCGGGCAGGCCCTTCGCCGAGGCTGACAGCCCGGCCTACACGGCACGGTACGAGCGCGGCGCCTACCGGCTCGAGGTGCGCCGGACCGGATACTTCGCCTGGGAGCCCCTCGCCGGGGGAAGGGCCTTCGGCGATGCTGTCATCGAGGCGGAGGTGGAGGGAGACCCCGCGAACGGGCACTCGGCCGCGGGACTGCTCTTCCGCCGGGCGAGCGACGAGAACTACTACTGCCTGCTCGCCGGCAGCCGGGGCACGTGGCGGTTCGATCTCGTGTTCAACAACCACCAGATGCCCCTGGTCGGCTGGACCCCGATGCCCGAACCCTCCGGTCCGACCCGGCTCCTGCGCGTCGTGGCCCACGGGACGCGGTTCACCGTGACCGTCGACGGGGAGTGGGTCGGGGAGATCGAGGACGAGACGCTGGCAGAGGGGGCGGTCTGCTTCGCGGCGCAGAACTACGAGGAGCGGCCGGACGCGCTCTTCCGGCTGCACCGCATCGCGGTGGACGCCCGGCCGGTCGAGGTCGAGCGCGAGCACCTGCGCCTGTCATACTACTTCCCCGTCCAGCCCGCCGCGCGGCTCGCGCTGGCCGAGACCCTCTTCGCCCAGGGAGGCCACGGGGCGGCCGCGGTGCAGCTGCGCAAGGCGCTGCGCGGCCGGGAGGGCACCCCGCGCGAGCGGTTCCTGCTCGCCGAGTGCTATGCCCGGATGGGCGCCAATCCCCTCGCCCTCGAAGAGCTGGACCGGGTGCTCGCCGCCGAGCCGGCCCACAACGAGGCCCGGCTCGAGCAGGCGGGGGTGCTGTACCTCTCGAACCGGTTCCTCGAAGCGCGCGACCGGACCGCGGCCCTGCTCGCCGACCCCGGCTACGCTTCCGGTTCCGCGGCGTGGAACCTGCTCGGCAACGCGGAGTACGCGCTCGGCAACTGGCGCCGGGCTGCGGACGCGTACCTGCGGGCGGTCGCTCTGGAGCCCGGCATGCCGCTGCTGCTTCGCAACGCCGCCCGGGCCCTGGAGCTTGCGGGCGACCGGTCCGAGGCGCTGCGCCGGTACCTCGAGGCCGCGCGCCTCTTCGACCGGGAGGATGCGCGCGACGAGCTCTCGTTCATCACGTCCCGGGTGCAGGCCCTCGAGCCGGCGAACCGCGAGGTTCGGGAGCTCGCGGCCCGCGCGCTCTGGCGGGAAGGCCGGCACGACGATGCCCGGCGCGAGCTCGAGGCACTGGCCGCTGAGGGCTCGACCGACGCGGAGGTGCACCACCTCCTCGGCCTACTCGCGGTCGAGGCGGGCGACCGGGCCGGCGCGCTGCCGCTGTTCGAGCGCGCGGCGGCCCTCGAACCGGATGCCGCTGCGTACCAGCTGCGCCTCGCCGAGACGCTCCACCTGCTGGGCCGCGACCCCGGCCCGGCCATGGAACGCGCGCGCGAGATCGCGCCCGCCGACCCGTGGCTCGCGAACCTCGAGGGATTGCGCCTGCTCGCCGCGGGCGATGCCGCGTCAGCCGCCGACCGGTTCGCCGCGGCGCTCGCGGCCGCGCCGCGCGAGGTCGACATACGGCTGAACCTCTCGGAGGCCCTTTCGCGCGCGGGCCGGCTCGAGGAGGCGATGGCCGCGGTGGAAGGGGAGGACGACTCCCGGATCCTCAACCAGCGCGGAACCCTGCACACCCGGGCGGGCCGGTTCGACGCGGCCGTTCGGGACTACGAGGCGGCCATCCGCGCCGACCCGCAGAACCGCGCTTACCGCGAGAACTGCGCCGCGGCATGCCTCGAGATCGACCTCGTGAGCCGGGCGGAGGAGCTGCTGGCGGCTCTCGCCCGCGAGCAGCCGACCGCGTCGGTGTACAACCTGCTCGGCAACGTGGCGGGCCTGCGGGGCGAGCGCCAGCGCGCCATGATCGCATGGGCGGCCGGCCTGGCCCTGGACCCCGGCAGCCCGGACATCCGGGCCAACCTCGCGGCGATGCACCTGGACCGGGGCAACTGGCAGCGGGCCCGGGAGCTCGTCGACGAGGCCCTCACGCTCGCTCCCGCTCACGCGCACGCCGCCCGCCTCGACGCGCGCATCAAGGCCGCGCACGAGAGCCGCTGCGACTGCGACGGCTGCGGGCGGACGTGGTGGGCGCCGCGGGAGCTCCCGCCGCAGCCGGGGTTCCAGGCGCGCGGCGAGCCGCCGGGGGATGCGCCCGCCGGCCGGTGCGAGCGCTGCGGGAGGCTCTACTGCGTGGCGTGCGCCTCGGCGCACGTGGTCGACGGCCGGCTCACCTGCGCCGACTGCGGCGGCCGGTTGAAGCTGTCCGACGACGCGCTGCGCTGGCTGTTCAACCGCAGCGTGGGTCGCGGGTAGGCTCTCGCCCTCGCGACGTTCTGCAAAGCGGGACGTCGCTGGGTTGACAAAGCTCCGTGCCCGGCTACACTGGGGCCAGCCTTGAGCGCTAAAACCCTTCCGATCATCGGCATCCTCCTCGTGCTCGCGGCCGGCGCAGCCGGCTCGCAGGAGATACTGTCCGCCGAGAAATTCCTCGACGCGGTCAGCAAGCAGTTCGGGGCGGTGACCGACCTGGAGGCGGACATCGCCTTCACGCAGGGCACGAACAGCACCTGGCGGGGCACCCTGTCCTACCGCACGCCCCTTTACCTGCGGATCGACTTCACCACCCCCAAGGGCCAGTTCATTGCCATCGACGCCGAGCAGCTGGTAATCTACGTGCCCAGCCTGAACGTGGTGATGGTGCAGGCACTGAAGAAGCGCTCGTCGGGGCAGCTTGCCGAGATGGTCACCGCCAAGGGCCTCGGGATGCTGACCCGCAACTTCTCGGTCGCCTGGTCGACGGGTCCCGACCCGGTGCCGCTCGACGACGGGTCGCCCGAGATGGTCTACAAGCTGAAGCTTACGCCCCGGGTCGCCTCGACCGGCTTCCGCAGCATGACGCTGTCGGTCACCCGCGACCGCGCGTTCCGCCGCCTCGAAGGCGTGCGCGCCGACGGCGAGCGGCAGGTCCTGGACTACCTCAGCGTGCGGACGAATCAGAACCTGCCCGACCAGCGCTTCCGCATCGACACGCCGGCGGACGCCAATATCATCCCCGACTTCCTGTTCGATCCCGAAGAGTGAGCGCGGCATGGAATCGATCGGCGAGAAGCTGAGGCTCGCGCGGGAGCAGCACACCTACACCCTGGACCAGGTCGCCCGGGATACGCGCGTGGCCCGCCGCTTCCTCGAGGCCCTCGAGGCGGAGGACTTCTCCGCCTTCCCCGGCGAGACGTACGCCATGGGCTTCCTCCGCACCTACGCGGAGTACCTCGGCCTCGACGCCGACGAGCTCATCGGGCTGTTCCGCAACCTGCAGATCCAGGAGCAGCCCCTCCCGATGAACGAGCTCCTGGACACGCGGCGGCATATCCCGCCCCGGCTGCTGTACCTCGGCGGCGGGGCCGCGGTGGTGGTGCTCGCGATCGTCGCCCTCGTGCTGTGGCAGGTCCTGTCCCCGCGCACGGGCGGCGCCCGCGCGCCGCTCGCCGCCCGCGGCGCGGCCGAGGAGTTCGTGTTCCAGGACCAGGTACGCACGCGCTGGTTCACGCGCGGCGACGCCATCGTGGTGCCGGCCGCGGACCGCAGCTACCGGCTCGTGGTGACCGCGATCGGCGACACGCTCATCCTCACGGTGCCGGGCGGCACGGTCGAGATGGGCATCGGCAAGGAACGCCTCATCGACCTCGACGGCGACGCGAGAGCCGATCTCCGCGTGGTCTGGAACGACGTCGACCGCACCGCGGCCGAGCGCCGGGTCAACCTGGGCCTCTACCGGGTCTCCCTCGCTGCGGTCGAGACCTCCCCCGCAGCGGCCGGGACATCGACGGAGACGGCCGCACCCGTGACCGATGGCGCGACAGGGTCCGCCACGGCGGGTTCCGCGGCACCGCCGATGCGCCAGGCCTCCTTCAAGACGCTCGCAGCTGCCCGGGCCGAGGCCGCAGAGGAATTCACCGTGAAGTTCCGGTTCCGCAGCTACTGCCTCTTCCGCTTCCTCGTGGACACGAAGGAACGCGAGGAGCGCTTCTTCCAGCAGGACGAGACATTCGCGCTCGACGCGAAGAGCCGGATCACTCTCTGGCTGTCGAACGCCGGCGCGGTCAAGGCGACGGTCGGCGGCACGGAGTACGACCTGGGGCGTTCCGGGGAGGTCGGCACGCGCACGATCGCCTGGCGCAAGGACTCCGGCTCGGGCGCCTATGTGCTGGAGATCGCGCCCCTCTACTGAGCGCAGCTCAGAACGAACTCGGCCCGAAGGGCGTCGATGAGTACTGACCGCCGTCCGACGCGCGACGCCCGATCAAGCCGGATGGCCCGCACCTTCCACGTCGAGAGCCTCGGTTGCGCGAAGAACCAGGTCGATGCCGAGGTGATGATCGCCGCCCTCGAGCGCGCGGGGTGGACGTTCGCGGGAGCCCCCGACAACGCGGAAGTCCTCATCGTGAACACCTGCGGCTTCATCGACGCGGCCCGCCGGGAGTCCATTGACACCAGCCTCGCGCTGCGGGCCCGGTTCCCTGCGAGCCGCCTGTACCTCGTCGGCTGCCTGTCGGAGCGCTACGCAGCGGAGCTCGCCGTGGAAATGCCGGAGGTCGACGGGTTCCTCGGCAACCGCGACCCCTCGCGGATCGTGGACCTCGTGGAGGGGCGGCTTCCGACGTCCCTAGGGCGGCAGCCCAAGCACGCCTCCGGCGTGCGAAGGCGGAAGCCCCTGTCTCCGCCGCCCTTGTGCGTCCTTGCACAGGGAAGGGCAGGACCTGGTGAGTCGCCCGGGCCGGGCGTAGCGCGGAACACCGCCGTCCCGGCGACGGCCGCGCCCTCCAGTCCGCGTCGCGTGCGACTGCTCTCCTACCCGGGCAGCGCGTACCTCAAGGTGGCCGAAGGATGCGCCAATCGCTGCTCGTACTGCGCCATCCCGCTCATCCGGGGTGATCTCGCGAGCCGGCCCCGGGCGGACGTCGTGGACGAGGCGCGCGGCCTGCTCGCGGCCGGTGCGCACGAGCTGGTCCTCATCGCCCAGGATCTCGGGTCGTACGGGCTCGACCGGGGCGCCGCGGAGCTCCCGGCCCTGCTCGTGGACCTCTCGGCGCTGCCCGGCAGCTTCTGGGTCCGCCTGCTGTACGTGCACCCCGACCACTTCCCCCCCGACGTGCTGTCGGTCATGCGCGACGACCCCCGGTTCCTGCGCTACCTCGACGTGCCGTTTCAGCACGCGTCCCCGGCGATCCTGGCTGCCATGGGACGGAAGGCCGACCCCGACGCCAACCTCCGGCTCGTCGAGTGGATTCGCGCGACGCTGCCCGGCGTCGTGCTGCGCTCGACGTTCCTCGTCGGCTTCCCGGGCGAGACCGACCGGGACGCCGAACGCCTGGCCGACTTCCAGGAGGAGGCCGCGCTCGACTGGGTTGGCGTGTTCACGTATTCGCGCGAGGAGGGCACCCGCGCTCACGGCCTGCCCGGCCGGGTTCTGCGCCGCACCGCGGACGCGCGCCGCGCGGCGGTCGAGGAACGGCAGGTGCCGATCACGTGGCATCGGCTGGACCGGCACCTCGGAGCGGAGCTCGACGTGCTGGTCGAGGAGCGGGTGGAAGGGGAGGAGCTCTCGCTCGGCAGGGCGTACCTGCAGGCGCCCGACGTGGACGGCCTCACGGTGGTGCGCGCAGCCTGCGCCCCGGGAAGCCTGGTGAGGATCCGCATCGAGCGCCGCAACGGCTTCGACCTCGAGGGGGCGCCGGTCGCGGACCACGGCCGGCCGGAAACGGCCCGGACGGGGGACGCGGCGGAGTCCGCGCGTCCGGACACGGCATGAGCGATCCCGCCTACCTGTCGGCGCTCAACCCCGAGCAGCGCCGGGCCGTGGAGCACTTCGGGGCGCCGCTCCTGATCCTCGCGGGCGCGGGATCGGGCAAGACCCGGGTGATCACCACCAAGATCGCGCTCCTCGTGGAACGCGGGCTGGCGGACGCGCGGTCGATCCTCGCGGTCACCTTCACCAACAAGGCCGCCAACGAAATGAAGGGCCGCGTGCTCGCGCTCGCGCCGCATGCGGGGGCCGTCATGGTCCGGACCTTCCACTCTTTTGGTGCGTGGCTGCTGCGCGTGAACGCCGCGGCCGCCGGGCTCGAGCCGGGCTTCCTCATCTACGACGAGGACGACTCGCTCGGCCTCCTGCGTGTCGAACTCGGCGGCGAGCCGGACCGGGGTACCCTGCGAAGGCTCCTCGAGGGCATCTCGCGTGCCAAGGACCTCGGCCTGTCCCCGAGCGACGCACCGGAGGACCTCGCCGCGGCCGGCTGCGATCCCGCCGCGTACGCGGCCTACGAGCGCCGCCTGCGCGCCACCGGCAACGTCGATTTCGGCGACCTCATCCTGATGCCCCTGCGCCTGCTTCGGGAGCGCTTGGAAGTGAAGGCGCGCACGCAGGACCGGTTCCGCGTGGTGTTCGTCGACGAGTACCAGGACTCCAACGTCGCGCAGTTCCGGCTCCTGCACGAACTGCATCGCAGCGACGGCTACCTCTGCGTGGTAGGCGACGACGACCAGTCCATCTACCGGTTCCGAGGCGCCGAGGTCGGCAACATCCTGTCGTTCCCGGACGCGTTCCCGGGCACCGAGATCGTCCGCCTGGAGCGCAACTACCGTTCCACGCAGGCCATCCTCGACGTGGCCGCGGCGGTCGTCAGCCGCAACACGGGACGACTGGGCAAGACCCTGTGGACGGAGGCGGCCGGTGGGGAGCCGGTCAGCCTGAGCCGGCTCGTCGACCAGGACGACGAGGCCGCGTGGTGCGCCCGGCTCGTGACCCGGGGCGGCGCGATGGATACCGCCATCCTCTACCGGACCAACGCGCAGTCCCGGCCGTTCGAGGAGCTGTTCTTCCGGCTCGGAATCCCGTACCGGGTGGTGGGGACCGTCCGGTTCTACGCGCGCGAGGAGGTGAAGGACGCGATCGCCTGGCTCGCGTTGCTCGCCAACGGCCGGGACGAGGTCGCGTTTCGCCGGGTGGTGAACCGGCCCCCCCGGGGGGTGGGCCGCTCGAGCGTCGAGCGGATCGTCGACTCCTGGCGGGAGGGCGGCGGTACTCTCTGGGACGCCTGCCGGAGGGTCGGTCCCCGGCTCACCTCGAAGGCGCGGGCGGGCCTCGCGGACTTCGTCGCTGCGCGGGACGACATGGCCGGCCTCCTGGACTCCTTGCCCCTGGGTGCGCTGCTCCAGGCGGGTCTCGAGCGCACGGGCCTCAAAGCCCTCTACGCGGAACGGGACCGGGCCGACGGCACCTCCAAGGCCGGCAACCTCGAGGAGCTGGTCAACGCCACCGCGGGGTACGCGCCGGGCGTCGAGGGGCTTACACGTTTCCTCGAGCATTGCGCCCTGAACGCCGCGCCCGAAGAAGCGGATGACGGCGGGGCGGGGGCGGGGCGGGTGACGCTGATCACGCTGCACAACACCAAGGGCCTCGAGTTCGACCGGGTCGTCGTGACGGGGCTGGAGGAGGGCATCTTTCCCTACGAATCGGGCCTCCACGACCCGGACGAGGTCGAGGAGGAACGGCGCCTGTTCTACGTGGGCGTCACCCGCGCCCGCGAACGCCTCCATTTAACCTGGTGCGCGCGCCGGCAGCTCTTCGGCCGGTGGCAGGAGCGCGAGCCGTCGCGGTTCCTCGCCGAGATCCCCGCGCGCCTCCTCGCCCTCGAGGAGACGGAGGAGGCGGCCGACGGCGGGTGGCCGCTCGGGGCAGGGGTCTTCCACGAGGAGTACGGCACGGGTACCATCACCGGCCGGTCGGCCTCGGGCGGGAACCTCGTGCTCCAGGTGCGCTTCCGCTCGGGCCGCACGGCCCGGTTCCTCCCGAAGTACGCGCGGCTGGAACGGGTGAGCGAGGAGTGAGGGGACGATGAAGGACGTGCAGGCGGAACCCGACCGGCGCGGGGTGCCCATCGAGAAGGTGGGCATCCGCAACATCCGCTACCCCATCACGGTGCGCGACCGCAGCGCGGAGCGGCAGCACACCGTGGCCAGCGTGAGCCTGAGCGTCAACCTGCCCCACACCTACCGGGGCACCCACATGAGCCGGTTCGTCGAGGTGCTGGACCGGCACGCGAGCGAGGTGAGCTACCACACCCTCGGGGAGATCCTCGGGGAGATCCGGCGCTCCCTCAATGCCGAGGAGTCCCACATCGAGGTGGCCTTTCCGTACTTCATGCGCCGGCGCGCACCGGTCTCGGGCCTCGAGGCGACGATGTCCTACGACTGCACGATCTCGGCCACGCTGGCCGGCTCGCTCGAGATCGCGGCCCGGGTCGAGGTGCCCGTGCACACCCTCTGCCCGTGCTCTCGTGAGATCTCCTCGGTGTCGGCCCACAACCAGCGGGGCCTGGTGACCATGACGGTGGGCATGACCCGGTTCGTCTGGATCGAGGATCTCATCGGCATCGCCGAGGAGTCCGGCTCCAGTCCCCTGTTCGCGCTGATGAAGCGCGAGGACGAGAAGTTCGTCACCGAGCGGGCGTACGCGAATCCCCGGTTCGTGGAGGACGTGGTGCGCGAGGCGGCGCTGCGCCTCGACCGCCTTTCGGGCCTGCGCTGGTACACGGTCGAGGCCGAGAACTTCGAGAGCATCCATAACCACAGTGCGTACGCGGTGATCACCCGGAGGAAGGATGGCTGAGCGAGAGCTGCGGGACGAGGTGCCCCGGATACGCCGAGCCCGGGGCTTCCGCCTGTACGACGTCACGGGCCGGCGGCTCCTCGACCTCTGGCAGGCCTGCGGCGAGGCCATCCTGGGCCACCGAACCGCCCACGCGGGGTCGGCCCTGAAGGCCGCGCTGGACCGCGGTCTCGCCGCGCCGCTGCCTACGGCGTGGGAGTCGCGCCTCATCTCCTCGCTCGCGGCCCGGTTCCCTTCCTACCGGTCGTTCCGGCTCTTTACCACCCGTGAGCGCGCCCTCGAGGCCGCATCGCGCGTGCTCGGCGCGCCCGTGACGGTCGACGACGTGGCGGACCCGGGGCTCGGGACGCGCGGCGCCGGCCAGGCAGGCTTGTGGCGGCCGTTCCTCGGGGAGGAGCCGGATTGGCCGGTGCTCCTGCCCGTGCTGCCGTTCACCCTCGGCGGTTCGCCCGCGGCCGCCTGCTTCCGGGTTGCTCTCCCGGACGATGCGGAACCGTCAGACAGCGTGCCGGGCGTCGCGGCGGTCGCGGCGCTGCGCGGCCTCGCCGGCCTCGCCCGGGCAAGGCCGGTCGACCCGTTCGGCCCGCGTGACCTCGAGGGAGCCCCGGGCTGGGAACGCCGGGGACCCTACGTCCGGCCCGTGTTCGCCGCCGGGGCGTACCCGCAGGTGTTCCGCACCTTCCTCGCACGCGGCGTGCTCCTCTCGCCGTTTTACCCCGGACCGTCGATACTTCCAGGGGAAGCGTCGGAGGGTGAGCGGCGCCTCGTCGCCTCGCTGTTCCATTCCATTCCGGGAGGTTGATCGCATGGGCATCCAGGACTTCGTGGCCGAGTCGTTGCACCTGCTCTTCGGCGCGTTCGCGACGTTCTGCGCCATACTGTTGTGGTCGAGGACCCGGGACATGGCATGGACGTTCGTGATCGTGGGCACCATCATCTCGTACGCGGGCATCATGTATGGCACGCTCGCGACCTTCGGCATCATCGACGAGGCGGCCTTCGCCCTGCGGGGCGTGCCCGTGGTGCGGATCGCGCTCGCGGATCTCCCGCCGCTGTTCCTCGGGATCGGCTTCGTCATCGCCGTGTCCCGGCGGAGGGCCCCCTGACATGGTCCCTATCCGGATCGTGCCGGCGAGCGACGAGGAGCACGTCCACCGCAAACTCGTCACGCTGCTGCTCGCCGCGGTGGTGGAGAAGCCCGACCTGGTGGTGTCCGTGTTCGCCGGCACTCCGGCGTTCGGGCTCTACCGGCTGCTGACCGAGCGTGCGGCGGCCGAGGAGGTGGACTTCGGCCGGGTGCGATTCGTGGTGTTCGACGAGCTGACGGGAACGGCGACGGACGCGCCTCCGCCATCGGCACGCCACCGCGCCGCCGAGGCGCCGTTTCGGACGGTGCTGCAGGAGCGACTGTTCGGGCCGCTCGGCGTGCCGGCCTCCCGGGTCGTGGCCTTCAATCCCGCAGCCGACCCCGCGGCCGAGACCGCTCGCATCCGGAGCTGGCTCGACCTCGCCGGCGTGGACATCGCGCTGCTCTCCGTGGACTCGCGCGGTCACGTCGGCTTTCACACGGCGGGCGCCGCGCTCGACTCGGCCGCCGGACTGGTGAACGTGGAGAACCGCGCCCGATGGGGCGCGGACCGCGCGTTCAGCCTCGGCCTCGCGGACCTCGGACGGGCGTCGCACGTGCTGCTGTTCGCATGCGGCAAGAACCTCGCCGAGGTCGTGCAGCGGCTCACCGAGGGCAGCTTCGACCCCGACCAGCCGGTCTCGGTGCTCCAGCGCCACCCCCACGTGACGCTCGTGGCCGACCGGGGCGCGCTGTCGCAGGTGAACCAGGTCGAGCGGATCTCGGGATTCCACGCGGGCTTCTACATCCTCGACGCCGCAGCTCCTCCGACTGGCCGCATCGTTCTCGTGGTGTCGCCGCACCCCGACGACGCGGCCATCAGCGCGGGCGGGACAATGGCGCTGCTCGCGCCTTCCAACCGGGTCGTGACCGCCGTCATGACCACGGGCCACCGATCGTTCATCCCGAATACCCGGCGCGAGGAGCGGATTGCGATCCGTGAGCGCGAGGCAGCGCAGGAGGCCCGGGTGCTGGGTTCCGAGCCACGGTTCCTGCACCTGCCGTTCTACGACGCCGATTCCGAGGTGACGGACCGGGACGTGGACATCGTGGCTGCGCTGCTCGTGGAGATCCGCCCGGACTGGCTGTTCATCCCCCACCGGAAGGACGGCCATCCCGCCCACCAGGCGAGCCGCCGGACCGTGCTGCAGGCGGTGCGCCGCGCAGTGCCGGGCGGGGGCGTCGAGGTGTGGAGCTACGAGGGCCCCTGGGCGCTGTTCGGCCGGGGCGACTTCGACACGATCGTGCCGCTACCGCGCCCGGCCTTCGAGAAGAAGGCGGAGGCCATCCGCGCGCACGCGTCGCAGGTGAGCCGCACCCCCTTCGACGTGGCGGCCGAATCGCTCGCCCGCCTGCGGTCCGCGCTCGTGCCCGAGTCCGAGCTCGCGGGTTTCGGCGCCCGGCCGCCGCGCCTCGAGCCCTGGGTGGAGCTGTTCCGTCGTGAGGGGTCCCGTTCCGACGCGTCGCCGGCCGGCGACGGGGAATAAAAAACCCGGCCGGGGGCCGGGTCGCGGGTGCGGTGCGCGGGGCGCCGCCGGACGCTCCTACGAGAAGAGGATCGCCTCCGCAGGGCAGTCGCTCGCCGCGTCCTTCACCGCGCCCTCGATGTTCGCGGGCACGTCCGCCGCGATGACCTCCGCCACGTCCTTGCCCATCTTGAAAACCTGCGGCACGCTGTCGGTGCACAAGCCGCATGCCGTGCAGAGGTCAGCATCTATCTTGACCTTCATGAAAGTTCCTCCCCCCGTGGTGTTCGGCGGCCGGCTGAAGGCAAAACGCCGCCGCCACGCACCATACCCCGGATCGCCCGCCGAGCGCAAGATCCGCGGTGTGTGTCTGCGGTGTGTGTCCTTGACAGCCTCCCTTTTTCCTCCTATCTTTCGACGGAAACCACAGACGGATCGGAGGCCAACCATGATCGCGTTGACAATAGGCGTCCTGCTCGTCCTTTTCGCCGTGTACGCCGTGCTGCCAGTGTCCTGGGGTCTGCAGTGGTGGCCCGACGTGGTCCAGTTCCTCAAGGGCGGGGCGCCCATCCTCGCGCTCTTCATCGGCCTGATCGCGTTCTTTGTCGGGGTGGCCGACATGAAGGACAAGGCCGAGGCGAAAAAGGAAGAGGAAGAGGAGAAGAAGGAGAGCACGAAAGGGGAGAAGCCGGGCACTTGACACGCGGGCTGACCGCGTGCCATCTTCTTCCTTCCGTTATACAGAGTGAGAGGGCAATGAAGACACTGTTCGTGAAACCCGTCGACGTTGAGCGGAAGTGGTACCTCGTCGACGCAGAAGGCAAGGTGCTCGGCAGGCTCGCTTCACGGGTGGTCGCGCTCCTGCGCGGCAAGAACAAGCCTGTGTTCGCGCCGCACTGGGACCTCGGCGACTCGGTCATCATCGTGAACGCGGGCAAGATACGCCTGACGGGCCGCAAGCCGGCGCAGAAGATGTACTACCGGCACTCGGGCTACCCCGGCGGCTTCCGGGTGGAGCCGTTCGAGAAGCTGATCGTACGCCGGCCCACGGCTCCCCTGGAGCGGGCCATCCGCGGCATGCTGCCCAAGGGACCGCTGGGGCGCCAGATGTTCCAGCACCTCAAGGTCTACCCCGGCGCGAACCACCCCCACGCCGCCCAGCAGCCCATCAAGATCGATCTGTCGTGAGAGGTCAACCCGTGGTCAAGAATCTTTCCGTCGCGACGGGCAAGCGCAAGACGTCGGTGGCCAGGGTCTTCCTGCGGGACGGCTCGGGCGCCATCACCGTGAACGGCAAGCCCATGGAGCAGTACTTCGCCGGGCTCGAGACGGCGTCGTCGGTGCGCGCCCCCCTGGACGTCACCAACAACACCGGCAAGTTCGACGTGCTCATCAGCGTCCGGGGGGGCGGCCCCTCGGGGCAGATCGAGGCGTGCCGGCACGGCATCGCACGGGCCCTCACCGCGCACGACGAGACGAACAGGCCCGCCCTGCGCGCCAACGGCTACCTGACCCGCGACTCGCGCATGGTCGAGCGCAAGAAGTACGGACAGGCAGGTGCCCGGCGGCGGTTCCAGTTCTCCACGCGCTGAGCCCAGCGGCCCGAACCGCGAGCCCGGGGACGAGCGCCGCGCCGTAGCCGGCGATCCCCCTCGGACTATTCTCTCCATCGAACTTCGTGGAGCCGGAGGCGAGACTGCGACCGTGCGTCTCTCCGACGGCTCTTCTTTTATCGCCCCGGCAGAGATCGTGTCCGGCGAAGGTCTCTCCACCGGTGCGGCGATCGACGACGACCGTCTCCAATCGCTTCAGTCCCGGTCCGAGTTCGTGCTCGCCCGCTCCCGGGCGCTCTCTCTTCTCTCGCGCTCGGCGCACACCCGGAGCGGGCTCGCGCGCAAGCTCGAGGCCCGAGGGTTCAGTCCCGGGGCGGTGAAGGCGGCCATCGACCGGATGGCGGAGCTCGGGTACCTCGACGACCGTGCGTTCGCCCTCGACTGGGCCCGCGCGCGGATCGCCGGCCGAGCCGAGGGGTGGAAAGCCGTCTACCGTGGGCTCCTCGGGAGGGGGGTCCCGCGGTCGATCGCCGGGGAAACCGCGACCGAGGTCTGCTCCGACGAGGCTGAGCTGGAGATGGCCCGCCGGCTGGCCGGGAACCTGCCGCCCCGCACGGCTGCAAGCCGGCTCGCAGCCCGAGGATTTCGGGCCCGGACCATCGCCCATGTGCTCAGGGAGATCGATGGCCGCCGATCGGCGCCGCCTTGAAGCCGTAGCGCCATTCCAGTGCATGGCGGGGGAGGTCGAGTACCTTCGCCGCACTGTCCAGCACCACCGAATCCGAAGAGGCGACGATCCCCTGGTAGCGCTTCAAGGGCCAGTCTGCGCTGGCCGCGAGCGCCACGGCGCACGCTGCGCCCGGCACCGCCTGCCCGATGCGGCTGCGCAGCTCGGCCGCCAGCTCGCCCGAGAAGGCGACGGGTGAATCGAGGAATACGTCGATCCGGCTAGGCCCGATGCGCTCGAGCGCCGAGACAATGGCGTCAGTCGCCGGCCCGGTCACCGGGGACCGACGCCAGCTGCCGTGCACGGCTGCGGCGTCGCGGGTCACCCCGTCGTCTGCCAGGAAGAGCACCCCGCCCTTGAGGTATGTCTCGGCCGTGATCAGCACGTTGTACCAGTCGATGCCGAGGCTGGAGCCGCGCGCCCCGTCAGGAAGGACCATTTTCCGGCGCCGGGTTTCCGCTGTCTCGTCGTCGACGATACCCCTGAACAGGCAGTTCCGCTCGATCCGCGAGAGGCGATGCCTGTCCCCCACCAGTTTGAGCGCTGCTTTATCAGGATACCCCTTGGAAAGCAGGTATCGGTATTCATCGCACGCTTCTAGCGTTATTGGTCTTGAAGTTATGGACATATTGGATATAATACAGGTAAGAGAAAGCTATTGATCATGACGCGGGTATCCGGAGCCACAGGATAATCAAGATGGCAAGGAATGAGAAGCAGGTGCGGATTTATTCGGCGCTCGAAGCTGCGCGCATCTGCGGCGTGGTCAACCAGACCGCGATCAACTGGATCAAGAATGGCCATCTCAAGGCATTCCAGACACCCGGCGGGCAGTACCGGGTGTACGAGGAGGACCTGGTCTCATTCCTCACCTCGCGGGGCATGCGCGTGCCTGCGGACCTCACAACCGGCGAGGAGTTGCAGCCCGACCGGGACCTGGTCCTCATCGTCGACGACGACCCGCAGATCAACACGCTGCTGATGCGGTTCCTCCTGAAAAAGAACCCGACCCGGCGGATCCTGCAGGCCTTCGACGGCTTCGAGGCGGGGCGCCTCATCTCCGATCGACGGCCCGAGGCTGTCATCCTCGACATCGGGCTGCCCGGTCTCGACGGGCACAAGCTGTGCCGGCGGATCAAGCAGGATATCGGGCTCGCGCGGCCGGTGATCGTGGCGATCAGCGGGCTGGACCAGGGCGTGGACGGCGCTGTCATCATTGAAGAGGGTGCCGATGCCTTCTTCGCCAAGCCGCTGGATCTCGAGCAGCTCGAGGCGCGCCTGCGCGAGCTCGTCTCGGTCCGCCGCGGCGGGGGAGGGTGAATCGTGTGAGCGAACGACCCGTGATACTGGTGGTGGAGGACGAGGACTCGATCCGCCTGACCCTGCGCGACTACCTCCGGCGGAAAGGCTACGAGGTGGTCGTCGCTTCCGACGGCGTCGGCGCCATCAAGCAGATCCTCGACCATGCCGTCGACCTCATCGTCACCGATTACCGCATGGAGGTGTTCGGCGGCGACTACTGGATCCGGTTCCTCAAGGATTTCTGCGGCAACCGCCGGGTGATCATCACGAGCGGTTTCCTGCAGCCTGAGTTCCCCATCCCGTTCCCCGTCGTGTACAAGCCGTTCGAGTACGGCGACCTCGAGGCGCTGATCCGCAAGACGCTGCAGGGGCCCTGAGGTGCCCGACGCCGGGCCGCGCGCGTTCCGGGCCCGGGTGACCGGGAGGGTGCAGGGCGTAGGCTTCCGCTGGTCGGCCGTCCGCGAGGCCAGGAGGCTCGGACTGCGGGGCTGGGTGCGGAATGCCGACGACGGCAGCGTGGAGGTCGAGGCCGAGGGCGCGCCCCCCGCGCTCGAGGACTTCCTCGCGTGGCTGCGCAGGGGACCTGCGGGCGCGTTCGTGAGCGACGTGGAGGTCCACCCCGTGTCGACGGGGGGGGCACGCGGGGATTTCGACGTCGAATTCTAGGACGCGCCGCGATCGCCATCCCTAGGGCGGCAGCCCTAGCACGCCTCTGGCGTGCGGGGGCGAGAGCCCGTGGCCTGACCGACTCAATCCACCGTAAAGGACACGTCGTTGTCGGCGGGCTCGAGGTCGGTGCCGATCGCATCAAGGAGCTGCCGCGCGGCCGCCTCGGCGAGGCGGGACCACGGACCCAGCACCGACCGGTCCACCGGTGCGACCGGCCCTGGTTCGTCCCCCGCAAAAAAGGCGGAGAAGGCCACGACCACCCTGCGGGCGATGGCAAGCGCCGGCTCCCCGTGGACGCCCCGGCGCGCCAGCAATGCCAGGGCCTCGTCCCGCAACCCTTCGGCGAGCCGCAACTCCGCGTGGGAAGCGAACGTTGCGCCCCGGGACGGGGTGACCGTCACCCGCCGGCTCGAGATCCTGACCGCCGCGCCGGGACCGACCTCGACGAGCCGCCAAGGATTCGGCCACGACACGAGCGAGCCCGTCTCCACGTCCCAGACCGGGCCCTCCGCGGTCGTGCCCCGGACGATGTCCTGCGCATGGACGTGCCCCGTGAAGGCGAGGTGGACCCCCGCGCCGGCCAGGAACCGTGCCGCGGCATCGTGACCGTCGAGCAGGTAGGCGTCGAGCCATCTCTCCATGCCTGCGAAGTGCGGTATCACGGCGTGGTGGAGGAACACGATCGTCGCGGCCCCGTCGGCTCGCGCGCGCGCGAGCACTCGAACCGCCCATGCCCGGGTCGCCCGCGGCAGCCTCCCGTCGGTCCGCGGACTGCCCGGCTCCCCGAGGTACCGGCACGCGTCGAGCGCGAGCACGCGCAGGCCGGGCACCGGTTCGGCGACGTAGCTGAGCGAGGCGGGATCCCGCTCGAGCGCCTCCCGGTAGCCGAGGTCTGCGTGGATGGCCGCGAAATCTTCCGGCGTGACACCGGCGACCGGCTCGGCTGTCTCGCCCGAGAAACGCGCGGCCCGGGGATTGAGCACGTCGTGATTCCCCGGCACCACGAGCACCGGTACACCCGCCGCGTCGAGCCTGCCGAGCATCGCCGCGGCCAGCTCGTGCGCGGAACGCTCCCCATCGTGGGTGAGGTCGCCGCAGACGAGGAGGAAGTCCGGGCGCTCGGCCGCGATGTCGGCGAGAGCCTGCGCGAGGATCTCCCGGCTCTCGGCGTAGAGCTTCATGTCGGAGTCGACGGCCCGGTCGAACGCCGGACCGGGCGAGCTCGTGGTGACGTCGAACAGGTGGGGGTCCGCGATCACCGCGAACCGGATGGCTGGATAGCCGACGGGTGCCGGAGACGGCCCGGCGCCCGGCCCGGCCGTCGCGCATCCCGCGAGGAGCGCGGCAAGCGCCAGGACAGCCGCGGGCAGGGCGCGACGCCGCCCGGTCTCGGACCTGACCGTACCCCCCGCCGTCTGCCCTTTCACCCGGCGCCTCCCTTGCCTGCCGGCCCTGTTGTCCCTTACCCTGCGGGGAACGGCCCGGCGACGCTCGCGACATCCATGTCGGCGTCGCCCTCCGCCCATCCGTGGGCTAGGGGCGACGCGGCGATCGTTCCCCAGCGTGCCGGCCTTGTCAAGCGAGCGGTGCGGTCTCAGGCGCCGGGGAGGACTCACCATGTGTGGGATTTTCGGGTACGCGGGCGAGGGCGTGACGTCCGCGGTGCTCGTCGAGGGCATCAGGCGGCTCGAGTACCGCGGTTACGATTCCTGGGGGCTCGCCCTGGCCTGCGACGACGGGATCGCCCTGCTGCGCCGGGTGGGCAGGATCGGCAGCGCGGAGGACACGGCCCTCGACGGCTGCTCGTGCCGGGCCGGCGTGGCGCACACCCGGTGGGCCACCCACGGCGCCCCCACGGAGGAGAACGCGCACCCCCACCGCGACTGCACGGGGCGCATCGCGGTCGTCCACAACGGCATCATCGAGAACCACGCCGCGCTGCGCGCGCGCCTCCAGGGACTCGGGCACGTCTTCGCGAGCGAGACCGACACCGAGGTGATCCCGCACCTGATCGAGGAGATGTGGAAGACCGAGCCGGATTTCGGCGAGGCGTTCCTCGCTGCGGTGCGCCTGCTCGTGGGCACCTTCGGCATCGCGGTCGTGCAGGCGGACGCTCCCGACCGGCTCTGGGCCGCCCGGCTCGGCAGCCCGATGGTGCTCGGCCTCGGGAAGGGCCGGACCCTGCTCGCGAGCGACCCTGCGCCCCTCGTCGCGCATACCCGGGAGGTGATCTACCTCGACGACGGCGAGATCGCCGTCCTCACGAGCGACGGGTTCGAGACCCGCACCCTCGAGGGCGGCACCGTGACCAAGCCGGTCCAGCGGATCGCCTTCGACCTCCCCGCCATCGAGCGCGGCGGCTTCCCGCACTTCATGCTCAAGGAGATCCACGAGCAGCCGGAGAGCCTCCGCAACGCCTTCCGGGGGCGGATCGTGCGCGCGGAGGGCACGGCGAAGCTCGGCGGCGTCGAGCCGCACCTGCTGCGGTCGGCGAAGCGGTGCCACATCGTCTCCTGCGGCACGTCGCTCAACGCGGGGCTCATCGGCAAGTACCTCCTCGAGCAGCTCGCGCGCCTGCCGACCCAGGTGTCCAACGGAGCCGAGTTCCGCTACGCGCAGCCGGTGGTCGAGCCGGACACGCTCGTCATCGCGATCAGCCAGTCGGGCGAGACCGCGGACACTCTCGGCGCCGTGCGCGAGGCCAAAATGCAGGGCGCCTCCGCCGTGGGCATCTGCAACGTGGTCGGCTCGACGATCGCGCGCGAGTGCGGGCAGGGAGTCTACATCCACGCGGGCCCCGAGATCGGTGTGGCCTCCACCAAGGCGTTCACGAGCCAGCTGGTGGTGCTGGCCCTGCTCGCGGTGCACCTCGGCCGCATGCGCGGCCTGAGCCTCCGCGCGGGGCTCCAGTACCTCGACGCCATCGAGTGCCTGCCCGCGCAGGCCGCCCGCATCCTCGAGCGCGAATCGGAGCTGGCCGAAATGGCGGGCCTGCTCGCGCGCGCGAGCCACGTCCTCTACTGCGGACGGCTCTACGAGTGGCCCGCGGCGCTGGAGGGCGCGTTGAAGCTGAAGGAGATCTCGTACATCCACGCCGAGGGCGTGCAGGCCGCCGAGCTCAAGCACGGACCCATCGCGCTGGTGGAGCCCGACGTGCCCGTCGTGGTACTGGCCGCGCAGGCGGCGGTGCGCGCGAAGACCCTCGGGAACATCCACGAGATACGGGCCCGGGGCGGGCGGGTGATCGCGCTGATCCGGGAGGGCGACGGCGAGGCAGCCGCGCTCGCCGAGCGGTCCTTCGCCGTACCCTCGACCCTCGACCCGCTTCTGCCCGTGCTCGAGGCCATCCCGCTGCAGCTGCTCGCCTATCACGCCGCGGTCGCGCTCGGCCGTGACGTGGACCACCCCCGCAACCTCGCGAAGAGCGTCACGGTGGAATGACCGCATGAAAACCCGCATCGTGCTGTTCGAGGACCAGTTCCTTCCCGACATGAGCCCCGTCACCCTGACCCGCCCGGCGTTCGCCGTCACGTGCGCCTGTCTCACGCTGTGGGAGGTCGCGTCGGCGGCGGGGGAGGCGTCCTGGCTGGTGCGGGGCCACCTCGAGAAGATCGCCGCGCGCCGCTTCGGCGCTGCAGCGGCGTTCCGCGGAGGCGAGATCGGACAACCGACGCTGTTCCTGAACGCATCGGTCGTCCCCGACGCGCGCTACGCGCCGCGCATCGGCGAGCTCGCCGACGCCGGCAGGCCGTTCGTCTGCACGGCCGGCCGGCGGGTGTCGGCCGCCCTCGTACCCGCCGGCACAAGGGCGCCCGATCCCCTGACCGCCGAGGCGGTCACGCCGTGGCTGCTCGAGCTGAAGCTCCCGCTGTCGCCGGAGGAGACGTTCCGGACGCTCGACCACACGTTCGAGCTGGTGAAGCATCTCGAGGAGCTTTTTCCCGGCAATCTCGCCTTCCGGATAGGCCGGGACGGGTTCCGGGAGGTGCGGCCCGGCGTGTTCGCCGCGGAGGGCGTCACGATCGCCGACACGGCCGTGTTCCACGTGAAGGCCGGCCCGGTGGTGCTCGACCGGGACGCGGTGGTCGGGGACTTCTCCTACTTCGAGGGGCCCGTCTACGTCGGTCCCCGGGCCCGGCTGATCGAGCGGGCGTCGCTCAAGGGCTTCGTGTGCGTGGGCGCGGTGTGCAAGATCGGCGGCGAGATCGAGGCGAGCGTGATCGAGCCGTACACGAACAAGCAGCACCACGGGTTCCTCGGCCACTCGTGGATCGGTTCGTGGGTCAACCTCGGCGCGGGCACCAGCAACAGCGACCTCAAGAACACCTACGGCGAGGTGCGGATCGAGTTCCCCCACCGGCGGGTGGACACGGGCATGCAGTTCCTCGGGTGCATCGTCGGCGATTTCGCCAAGAGCGCGATCAACACCAGCATCTTCACCGGCAAGGTGATCGGCGTGGCGAGCATGCTCTATGGGTTCGTCGGCTCGAGCGTGCCGAGCTTCTGCAACTACGCCCGGTCGTTCGGCCAGATCACCGAGTGCCCCCTGGAGCAGGCGCTGCTGATCCAGAAGCGCATGTTCGCCCGGCGCGGGATCGAGCAGACCCCTGAGGACGTGGAGCTGCTGCGCGCGGTGTTCGAGATGACCCAGGGGGAGCGGCTCCTGTCCGACGAGCCGCCGTCGCTGTGAACCCGGCCCCCGCTGCGGCCCTGCTCGAGCGCATCGCCGGGGCGGTCGTCGCCAACGCCGCCGAGGGCCGCG
>JAPLSM010000277.1 GCA_026398635.1 Spirochaetota bacterium
AGGTGTTCGGAGTACAGGATCCGGTCGTACCCCCCCTCGTACCATCGCGGAGAAGGAAGCAACGAAACGGCGAGCCTGCCGAGGACCGAAAGGATGGCCGTTTCGCCGACCATGCACCCGAGCTGGTATCCGATCCCGCGCTCGGTAGCGATGCGCGCCAGTCGCAGTACCCGGGTGAGGCCCCCGTTCTTCGACAGCCGGAAGTTGAGCAGCCGATACGTTCCGGCCCGGGAGATCTCGTCCAGATCGCGTTCCGACAGGCAGCCCTCGTCGGCGATGAAGAGGAATCCCCGGGCGACGCCCCGGCGGAGCGCTTCGTCGGCACCCGGGTCGGCGACGGAAAAGGGCTGCTCGACCACGGTCACCCCGCCCGCCTCGCATGCGTCGAAGTGGGCATCCGCATCGGCGACCTGCCAGACACCGTTCGCGTCCGCGCGAAGGTCGCCTTCCGCGCCGACGACCTTGCGGCACGCGGCAAGAACGGCCCGGTTCGTGCCCGCATCGGGGCCGAGCTTGATCTTGAACGAGGACGCACCGAGCCGGGCGAACTGTCCGAGGGTGCGCGCGGCGACGTCGGGGGGGAACAGGGGAATCACACCGCTGCAGGCCACCGTTTGCCTGACCGGTTCGAGCCCGATCACCTCGTAGGCATCCCTGCCGGAGAGCCGGCAGGTGAGATCAAGCAGGGCGGTTTCAAGCGCGCAGAGCATGGGCAGATCCGCTGGGTTGGGATCGGCGCCGTCAGCAGCAACATCGCGCCAGCCTGTCTCCCGGCCCAACAGGGGACTGATTAACCGCCGGGCACTGTCAGCGGCCTGGGCAGCCAGGTCCTGACCCTCACCGAGCGCGCCCGAGACATACTCGCGGAACACGGCTTCCCCGTGGCCGAACACGCCGCCTGACGAAACCCGCAGCACCACGGAGTCGCTGGCAGAGCGATCCTTGTGGGCAGAGTGGCTGACAGACATCCGAAACGGGATGCGCAAAGCGAAAACCTCTATCTCATCCAGACGCATCCCGGACACCTCCGTCACCCCCTGCCATGAGAAGGAGTAGCATGGCCGCAGGCCGCGGGTCCACCGCTCGCGGCCAGCCCGCCTTGTCCACTCAGCGGGCATAGGCTACCCTTTCAGCGTGACGGTTACTCTCGTCAACATCTCGGGCAGGCTGTCCACCGACGGAGCACGCCTCGTTTCTGCTCTCTTGAAGAGGGCCGGTCATGAAGTACGCAACGTGGCTCTCACCCGGGTGGATCCCCTGCTCTATCAGCACGATGAACTGGAAATGCTTAAACCGTTGCTCGACGGCGCGGGAGCTTTCCTTCTCTCGGTCTATTCCAGCTACGCTGTCCGTGCCGCCCAAGTGACTGACTGGATGCACCAGTGCTTCCCCGGGGTGCCCGTCTTCTGGGGCGGGCCACATTGCATATCCGCGCCGCGACTGGGGCTCGCCCACGCGGATGGCGTCTGCTTCTCCGAGGCAGACGAGGCGGTCATCGATCTGATCGACCGCATCGCCCGGGGCGCCGATTGGCGGAGGACGCCGAACTTCGCCTTCCAGGCGGACGGACGCGAGGTGAGGAACCGGGTCCTTCCTCCCTTCCGGGCGCTGGACAGCCTGCCCTACTATGATTACGACTTCGACGGCCACTGGTTGCTGGACCGGGAGCTGGTTCCGATGAGTCGCGAAATCCTGAAGGACCGCCTCGCGAGCTGGCCGTTGCGCGTGCCCACCTTTTACTATCTGACCTCCCGAGGATGTCCTCACAACTGCGCCTATTGCAACAACTGCCGCTACCAAGCGCTCTGGGGGACGACGCAGATCCGTCTGCAGGGTGTCGAGCGCAGCATCGCGGAGATGGAACACCAGATCCGCCGACTAGGGTTCATCGAGTTCGTGGCCCTCGCCGACGATGACTTCTTCGTTCGATCCCGCGACCAGATCGCGGATTTCGCCGAGCACTACCGGCGACGTATCGGCCTTCCTTTTGGTGTCGCGTTCAGCGCGCAGACGTGGCGGAAGGAGAAACTGGAGCTATTGCTGGATTCGGGACTCACCGTTGTCCAGATGGGCGTGCAGTCAGGCAGCCAGCGTGTGCTTGACGAGGTCTATCGACGAAACGTCAGCGTCGATAAAACGCGGGAAGTGGCGAAACACCTTTCGAGCTTTGCCGACCGGCTGAATCTGTCCCTGGACTTTATCATCGATACACCGTGGGAGACGCGGGAGGACTGCTACCAGACCTTCCGCTACATCCTCGGGCTGCCGCCCGGCATCTTCGTCAACCTCTTCTTTCTGGCGTGCTTTCCGGGAACACCGCTCTACGACCGAGCTATTGCCGAGGGGATTATCGATCCGGAGAGCCAGTGGTCCGGCAGACCTTCCGCCCGGAGCCGATTGCGTTACCAGCGCAACTGGGAAACCGTCCTGATTCTCGCCCTGAGACTGCTTCGGCTTGCCTCGCGAAGGCGAATCACCGCCCTCGACACTCTCATGCATACGCTCGGCAGCCGCCCTGTGCGGCTTGTCATGGGGCTGTTGCCCGGTGAATTTTTCTCCGCCCTTGCGCGGCTGATCCAACGGGTTCAGACAACGGCCCAGAAGCACAAGAAGCGATAAAAGACTCATTGAACGTTATGCCGTACCTTGCCGATCTTTAAACTGTCCAAATCCCATTCCGGGGGTTGGCCATGGGCAGGGAGCACAGTGCCGAACGAGCCGAATAACGTCAATTGTCTCAACTCGCGCGCGATAATTGAATACATCCGCAGGCACTACCCGGAGCGGCTTCCCGATCTCATGTCCGACTTGCCGCCGCCTTTCAGCACCATGTCCCGTCCTGACGACTTCCTGTCCGACGAAAACAACTGGATCCCGAGCAGCCTCGTGGTCACACTCTTCGAGAAGGCGAAGGGCATAACCCAAAACCCGAAAACTCCATTTGACATTGGGTTCGACTCGATAGTTCATAACGAGTTTTCTTACGTCTCGAAGCTGTTCCTGAACCTCTTTTTATCACCCCGGCGCATCCTCAGGCGAATGAATCACCTCAACGCCAAGCTGAATAGCACGAAAACCATTCACTTGATTGAAGATGCACCCGGTCGCGCGATGCTCCGATGGGATTGGCGGCCAGGCGTCCAAGCCTCCCACGATGTATGCGATTACAATCGTGGAATCTACTCCGCAGTCCCTACGCTGTGGGGGTACGCCCCAGCCAAGGTCGAAGAAAACCCCTGCACCTTCCGTGGAGGCGACCACTGCGAAATATGGATATCATGGGGATTCAAC
>JAPLSM010000103.1 GCA_026398635.1 Spirochaetota bacterium
ACAGGAATTCGGCAGGGGGCTGCGGGCAGGCATCCCCGTCACGATCGGCTACCTCCCCATGGCCGTCGCGTTCGGCATCGTGGCCCGCTCGGCGGGCATCGGCGTGGCCGAGACCACCGGCATGTCGGTGTTCGTGTTCGCTGGCGCGAGCCAGTTCATGGCCGCCGAACTCGCAGCCTCCGGCGTGCACCCCGCCTCGATCGTGCTCGCCACCCTGGTCCTCAATTTCCGGCATTTCCTGATGTCCACCCACCTCGGCCGGCGTCTGCGGCCCAGCCCGGCAGCGTCGCTCGCAGTCGGGTTCGTCGTCACCGACGAGACCTACGTGGTCGGCTCGCTCGAGCCAGAACTCACGCCGGCGTTCTTCTTCGGTCTCGGCCTCGCCGCATGGCTGGGGTGGCTGGCCGGCACGGTGATCGGCGCCGCGGCCGCCCAGGCGATCCCGGACTTCCTGGCACGCAGCATGTCGGTGACGCTGTTCGCCATGTTCATCGCTCTGCTCGTGCCCGCGGTCAGGATACGTTGGCAGCGGGGCATCGTCGCCGCCCTCGGGGCGCTCATCGCCTGGGCGGCATCCCGGTTCCTCCCGTCCCTCGGGCCCGGCTGGCGGATCGTCGTGGCGATGCTCGCCGCGTCTGCCATCGCGGTGGCGCTGCCCGGGGAGGAGGAGGAAGCATGAACTGGCTCACCATCGCCGGCATGATGCTCGTCACCTGGGTGCCCCGGTTCGTCCCGCTCATGCTCTCCCGGGACGTGCCCCTGCCCCGCTGGATCCGGCGCTGGCTTTCCGGCTTCCCCTACGCTGCCCTGGGAGCGCTGATCTTCCCCGGCATCCTGGGCGCAATCCCCGACGCCCCGCTGGTCGCGCTCGGCGCGGGACTCGCGGCACTCGTGATTGCCCTGAAGGCGAAGTCGCCCGTCATTCCCGTCCTCGGGGCCATCGCCGCTGCGGCGCTGCTGGACCTCGTGCTGTAAACCGGGATTCGGGATCGGGGCCCGGGCCTCAGGCGCCCGGGAAATGCTTCTCAAGCAGCACGTATTCCTCAACGAGGTCCATGCCGCGGTACAGCGACAGGGTTGCACGGTTATTCTGGTCCGTCGAGACCGAGACCTCGGCCCAGCCCTGCCTGGCCGCCTCGGCCATCACGTGGGCCACGAGGGCCTTGCCGACGCCCCTCCCCCTCCAGGCGGGTCGGACGTAGAGGTCCTCGATCAGGCACCCGTCCCCGGCGTGATAGAGATTGGGATTCAGCGAGAAGGCAAGCAGGCCGACGCGTTCGCCGGCCATCTCGGCGAGGAGCACCGTCCTGCCGGGAGCCCTGACGATGCCGATGCCCATGGGAACTCCTACTGCGGTGACGCGGGGGATCTCAACCGGCGATGTCCTTCAATCCGCGGGACGCGGCGTAGAGCGACCCCACGCCGGCCAGGTGCCAGGCGACCCTGACCGCTTCCGCGATCTCCGCGGTGGTCGCTCCTGCCTTGACGGCACGCTGCGCCAGGGCTGCAACGCCGTCGGCAGCGCCGTGGGCGGCGTCGAATGCCAGCGCGATGAGCAACTTGATCTTCCCCGGCAGCGCGCCGTCCGCGAAGACGAACCGGTCTTCGGTCTTCAGATGCTCCATGATCGCGGGATCGAGCTTGCCGAGCGCTTCGAGCGGGTTTCCTGCCATGCCGGCCTCCTTTTGCAACCGGATGATATCTCTATCGCCCTCCCTGAAAAAGTGTGGCCGTCCCTTGCGGAACGGCCGCAGAGTCAGGTTCGACTGACTAGATGCCAGACCCCTTCAGGTCAGGCATGTTCTGGACAATATCCACTATGCACCTCCTTCCCCCGCTTGCGCGGGCCCAAATTTTTCCGTCCGCGGCGGATTCCCTATATGCAAAACGCCATCCCAAGGATGGCGTCATCTGCTGCGTTGATGCACCGCCACCCAACCAGAGTTACCGCGCCACGCGGATACCCGCATTCACTGCCCTGGGCTGGCGGATCTATCAGTCGAACCGGCTGCGATGCTACCACGGCATCGCGCCGGCGTCAAGAGGAGCGCTGCTGCCGAAGGTCCTCGTACACCTCCTCGATCTCCCTGCGGTGCTCCTCGTCCGCCTCGATCACACCCCACCCCTTCTGCATCTGGTAAAGTCCATCGTAGGCAGAATCGTGGAAAGATCGGATCACGTGCGGGATGCCCCGCCGTTCGAGCTCGGCCTTCATGATGCTCGCCTCGACCTCGTTCCGCAGCGTCACCATCCGGCTGATTTCCGGCATGCGGACCTCCATCGCCACTCTACCACAAAAGAAGGATCTCCTGGCTGACAGTGCCGGGCAGGCCGCACGGCGGCGATCCGCCGGATGGTGGACGAGCCGCAGGGCCGGTAGTACGCTTCGTCCCATGAGACGCGCTGCAATGCTCCGCCGGGCCATCGCGCTGCTCGCCTTCCTCGCGGGTTCCACCGCGATCGCGTCCGCCGCCAATCCCGCGGCCTTCACGCTGGCGCTCGACGGCCCGGTCGCGGCAGCGCATGCCCCGTATCTCCACGCGATCGCCTCCGGCGCTTTTGCATCCGCGGGCCTGGCCGTGTCGATCCGGTATCCAGAAGGCCGTGGTGCCGCCCTCGGGATCCTCATTTCAGGCGGCGCCGACGCCTGCGTTGCGGATGCTGCGGCCATCATCGCTGCCCGTGCCGGTCGCACGAAGATCACCATTGTCGCCAGCATCGGGGACCTCCACCCCGCGTGCGTGGTGTCGCGAGCGGAGGCGGCGATAACGACACCGGCCAGCCTCGCGGGCAGGCGCGTCGCCGTAGGCCTGCTCGACGCCGACCGGCTCCTGTTCCCGCTCTTCCTCGCCGGCGCGGGGCTGCACGCCGAGGATGTCACCCCCGTGCCACTCGACGAAGCGGGCCGGGAGGCCGCGCTCGCCGCGGGCACGGTCGACGCAGCGCTCGATCGTGTCGAGAACGACCGGCCCGGAATTGTTATCCTCCCGTGGGCGGAGCACGGATTCACGCTGTACGGCCCATGCCTCGCTGTCCGGGACGAGATGCTGCGTGCCAGGCCCTCGGCGGTACGGGCGTTCCTGAAGGCGACCCTCACGACATGGGAGGCGTGCCTCCGGGATCCCACAGCCGCTGCTCAGTCCACCGCAGCCTCTGGTCTGGTGACGCGGGAGGCCGCTGAAGCGTGGCTCGAGGCCGCCCGGTACCGATTCGACACGGAGACCTACCGGAAGAAGGGGCTGGGGTGGATCGACCGAGTCCGCATGACCGCCACCCTCGAAGCGGTCCGGGGCATGCTCGGGCAACCGGTGACCTTTTCGGCTGCCGACACCTTCAGCACCGCCTACCTGCCCGTGCCGGCGATTCTCCGGAAGGTCGACGAGGCTGCCGCGCCCGCGACCGGCACGACGCCGCTGCAGCGATAGGCCGGAGGTGGCTGCCCGGCCGCAGCAACCCCGCCCAGTCCCGCCTCTCGCCCCCGCGCGCCAGAGGCGCGCTCGGGCTGCCGACCTCGCGACATCGTCCGTATGGACGATGTCGCTGGTGTTGCAGAGCGTGGCCCGGCTGCCGTACAGTCGGAGCATGGCACTGCTCGCCGGCTCCAACCGCATCTTCGTGCTCGACACCAACGTGCCGCTGCACGACCACGACTGCATCCACTCCTTCGAGGAGCACAACGTGGTCATCCCGATCACGGTGCTGGAGGAGATCGACAAGTTCAAGCGCGGTAACGAGGTCCTCAACTTCAATGCCCGCGAGTTCTCCCGCAAGCTCGACGCCCTCGTCGGCAACCGCCTGCTGAACGAGGGTATCCGGCTGCCGTCCGGCGGCATGGTCCTGGTGGACACGAACATTTCGCGCGACCCGTCGCTCAGCGGCACCTTCTGGGAGGACAAGCCGGACCACCGCATCATCTCGCTCGCCTTCAACCTGGCGCGGGAGTACGGCAAGGAACGGGTGACCCTGGTGTCCAAGGACATCAACATCCGCATGAAGGCCAAGGGCGTAGGCATCAACGCAGAGGACTACGAGACCGGCAAGGTCTCCAACATCGACGAGCTGTACAAGGGCCGGGACGTGCTCGAGGGGGTGGACGGCGCGATCATCGACGAGCTGTTCGAGCAGGGCTCGGTGCCGCTCGACCGGGTGCCCCTGGGACGCGACCCCATGCCGAACGAGTACTTCATCATCCGCACCTACTCGAAGAGCACCCTGGCCGTCTACGACGACGGCCTGAAGGCCTACCGGCACATCCAGAAGCGCCGGGCCTACGGCATCGACCCCCGCAATGCCGAGCAGACCTTCTCCCTCGACGCGCTCGCGAACGACGCGATCCCCCTCGTCACGCTGGCCGGCAAGGCGGGCACGGGCAAGACCCTGATGGCCCTCGCCGCAGCGCTCGACAAGCGCTCGGGCTACAAGCAGATCTACCTGGCCCGGCCCATCGTGCCGCTGTCCAACCGGGACATCGGCTTTCTGCCCGGGGACATCAAGAGCAAGCTCGACCCCTTCATGCAGCCGCTGTTCGACAACCTCTCGCTGATCCAGGATCAGTACGACGAGACCTCGACGGAGTACAAGCGCATCCACGACATGCTGACCAACGGCAAGCTGGTCATCACGCCGCTCGCCTACATCCGTGGCCGGCACCTGTCGAAGATCTTCTTCATCATCGACGAGGCGCAGAACCTCACGCCGCACGAAGTGAAGACCATCATCACCCGGGCCGGCGAGGGCACCAAGGTCGTCTTCACGGGCGACCCCTACCAGATCGACACGCCCTACCTCGACTCGCGCTCCAACGGCCTCACCGTGCTGATCGACAAGATGAAGGGCGAGCCGCTCTACGCCCACGTCACCCTCGAGAAGGGCGAGCGCTCGCGTCTCGCGGAGCTGGCGACGAACATCCTGTAAGGGTGCGGACCCGCCGCAGGCCACGGGCGGGGTTGCCGGGACCGCGGCCGAGGCGCCGCGCGGAGGATCCCGCGCGGCGCCCCCGTCAGATCAGAACTTCAGCGTGAAGTCCAGGATGTACGGGAAAGCATCGGCGTCCGCGTTTTCGCCGACCAGCCGCTCGTAGAGATACACCGTTATCTGCGCGAAACCGAAGAAATCGACGAACAGCCCCGCGCCCGTGGTCGCCACGAAGCCCCAGGCCGCAGGACCCGGAGATCCGGCCGACCCGAAGATGCCGGCGTCGACGTAAGCCACGAGGCCGGGCACGATGGCGGGCAGGAACAGGGCCGGGCCCAGCACCCGAACCTCGAGGTTGTTCACGGTCTTGAAGTACCCATCGAGGCTTCCGGAATCCACGCCGCGGACCGCGCCGCCCAATCCTGTGCGGGGCGACTGGCCGCCGAAGGTCTGCCGGATGTTGAGCGGAACCGTGTCGCCGGTGACCCAGTCCACCGAGACGAAGTCGCCGGCGTAGACGCTGAAGAGGTTGCGGTCGCGGTCGGGCGCCGCGTCCCAAATGGGCAGGAAGAACCGGGCGGTGGCGTTCAGCCGCAGGAAATCGGCCTCGCCCTTCACGGTGTTAAAAAAGAACGAAGGCCCCCACT
Organism: Spirochaetota bacterium; assembly: GCA_026398635.1. Lineage (GTDB taxonomy): Bacteria > Spirochaetota > Spirochaetia > SZUA-6 > Fen-1364 > JAPLSM01. The sequence goes on from JAPLSM010000103.1 coordinate 5,562, forward strand.
CGGCTGACGCCTCGGCCTCGATGCCGGACTTCACCGTGTGGACGTTCCTGACGACGTTTTGGTAGGCGCCGCCGACGAGCAGCGAGTTCTGGAAGATGCCGTCCCGGTCGGGGAACTCGTAGGGCGGGATGGGAGTGTCGGCGATCAGCGCACCCTGCTGGAGGTGCGCGTCGTAGCGGCCACGGTAGTAGAGGAATCCCACGACCAGGTCGGGGCGATCCTCGGGCGCGGCGACGAATCCCTGGACGATACCGAGCTGCCACTTCGCCTCCGCGCGCTGGTAGAAGGGATCCGCGGTGGGATCGGGGAGGGATGGCGCGGTCGAGAGGGAACCCGTCGCGAGGTCGAGGTAGTCTCCCACCATCGTGCCGTTGGCTAAACGGTAGAAGGGCTTCTTCTCCCAGCCGCCGCCGGCCCACAGCCAGACGGTGGTCTGCCTGCCCTCGAGCAGCTCGAGACCCGTGTAGCCGACGCCGAGGTCCGCTCCCCAGAAGTACGGACTCACGTCGAAGGCGAGGGGAAGGTCGCCGGCGACGAGGGACGTCGCTGCTATGGCGAGGAAGAGCGCCGCGGCAAGCGCGGCCCGCACATTGCGAGTCATGGCATGGTCCTCCCGACGGAACCGTACACGTTTTTCGGATCGCGTGCTATACTAGGTTCGTGAAGCGGAAATGGGTTCTCGCGCTTCTCGCGGCGGTGATTTTCTGCGTCCCCGGTTTTGGCGCCACGCTGTCCACGGACGAGCTCGAGGTGCACGTGGGGTTCGCCAACATTCTCAACCTCGACCCGGTCAATGGCGGACCGAGCCCGTTCGCCGGCGTCATCGGAGCTTCGTCGCTCCTCTCCCTCGACGTATTGCCCGACCCGTGGGTGCTCGGCGCTGGGGTCGATCTGTTTGGCACCTGGTACGAGTACAGCGACGGCCGAGCCGTGCCTTCCACGTACGAATGGGGGGGGAGCTTCTTCACCGTCGGCCTGCTGCTCAGCCCGAGAATCGGCGCCCGGTTCGACCTCACCGAGGCTCTCGCCGCGGGTGCGCATTTTGGCCTCGACCTGCTCATCAGGTTCCCGCTGGACCCCTTCTCGAAAACCACGACCCTGGCGGATGATCGCCTCCCCGCGCTCGGCTGGTTCCTCGCAGGACGCTTCCTCTACCCTGAGACGGGCGCATGGCTGACGTGGCAGGCCACGAAGGACGTGGAGCTGGCATTCACCGTCCGGGCGCTCTGGCCCGTCTTCCGGATCTGGAGCGGTGAAGGCCTACCGTTCTTCGACCAGTTCATCCTGGCGGGCACGCTGGGCGCGACGATCAGGCTTGGGAAACCCGTCGCGAATGGGAAAAAGCAGGAGGAGCCGGCGGCGCCCGAAGCCTCGGGAGAACCCGCCTCGCCGTAGCGGCTGCCGGCCCGCCCGCGACGCAGCGCGCGCGGCCCAGTCAGGTCCGTTCGACCCTCACCCCCCCGGCCGTCGCCTCAGATGAAGTTCTCGGTCTCCACCTCGGTCCAGACGTTCTCCTCCCGGGCGATGAGCAGCGAGATGAACGCCGAGCCGAGCACGTCGATGAAGGCGCCGAAGGCGACGAGCAGCGGCGCGATGGCCTTCAGCACGAGGTAGCCTTCCTGCAGCCCCTTGCCGTAGAGGCTGCAGAGCATGAAGACCGCGAAGTACGCGCCCATGCCCGGCACCGCGCCGAGCACGAACGAGATGAGGAAGCTGAAGCCGACCACCCAGAGCACCTGGAGGAACGAGACCTCGATCTGCGAGTAGGAGCGCAGCACGAGCATGAACGAGACGGCGGCCACCATCGCGGAGCCGGCCCGTCCGAGGCACGCCGACACCGCGTACACCGACGAGCCGATGCTGCGCGGCACGCCGAAGCTCTCCTTGCCGTGCTTCGTGAGCACACCGAGGCTGAGGTACTGGTCGCCCGTGAAGAGGCCCGCGAGGCCGGGACCGAGGCCCGCGTAGACCCACCGGTAAGGGCTCTTGACGCCGAGCAGGTACAGCGCGCCGGGGAACACGCCGAAGGCCACGAGCGCAACGTCAACCGCCAGGATGATGAGGATCTGCCGGTAGGTGCCCGGGTCCGCGTGCGCCACGCGCATGACCCAGGCGGATGCCAGGACGATCATCGCGATGCCGAACAGCTCCACCACGAGAGAGTTCAGGTGGTAGAAGATCCGCGAGAGCGAGTCGAAGAACTGCGCGATCGGCCGTGTCAGCTGCGTGTCGAAGTCGAGGTTGACGCCGATCAGGAACGCGAGCACCACCACCGGCAGCAGGAATTCGCCGCCCCGCACCAGCACCGAGAAGAGGTTGCGCGGGAAGACGGACTGCAGCCCTTCAAGCACGCTCACCGGCTGTAGGGCCTTGTCTGACGCCACGGCGATCGGCACCCGCTCGGGCGGGAAGATCAGCACGCTCACGACGCCGATCAGCACGAGCACCACTGCGGCGAGGGCGAGGTACTTGAACAGGGAGGCGTAGACGCGAAGCAGGCGCTTCTCCTTGCGCAGCTCCGAGACGCCGACGCCGACGGAGAAGAACACGAGCGGGAAAACAGCGTACCGACCGACGCCCAGAAGCAGGTCAGCGACAGAGTCCAGCACTCCCTGGACGGTCGCGGGCAGGAAGAGCCCCAGCGCGAGCCCGATCAGCGACCCGAATAACAGCTTCATCCAGATCTTCATTGTGCTCCCCGGTGGTGGTGCGGGCACGGGCGGTCGGGACCGCGGGTGTCCAAACCCACCGTACTCTTTTCGATGCACAGAGTCAACGAATGTGGTAGCATGGCCGCACCATGAAGGGTGTGATTCTCGCGGCCGGCTACGGCACCCGCTTCCTCCCGTGGACCAGGACGATGCCCAAGGAGATGATCCCGCTCGTCGACCGTCCGTCGATCGACTTCATCGTCTCCGAGTTCGTCGCCTCGGGCGTCGACGAGATCCTCGTGGTCACCTCACGGCGCAAGAAGGCTCTCGAGGACTGGTTCGACCGGGAGATCGAGCTGGAGACGGCGTTCGCGCGCCCGGCTGACGCGCGGAAGCGTGCCCTGATCGAGCCACCGCGCGCGCGCGTCTTCTTCACCCGGCAGAGCGAGATGCGCGGCACCGGCGACGCGATGCTCCTCGCCCGGCCGTTCGTGGGCGACGAGCCGTTCGTGCTCGCCTATCCCGACGACCTGCACCTCGGCGAGGTGCCGCTGGCCCGTCAGCTGATCGATACCTGGGAGCGCACCGGCTGCACGGTGCTCGCCACCCTGCACGACCCCCCCGATCTCAACCGCTACGGCATCATCTCGATCGCCCCCGACGGGCTGCATGTCACCGACATCATCGAGAAGCCACCGAAGGGCAGCGAGCCGAGCCGGGAAGCCTCGATCGGCCGGTTCCTCTATGCGCCCGGCTTCCTCGACGAGCTCGCGGAGCAGCGGAAGAGGCACGGGTCCGGCGAGTTCTTCCACACGCCCGCCGTGCAGGCACTGGCGAAGCGCGGCCGGGTGGTGTTCCGGCGCCTCGAAGGCGAGCGCCTCGACACCGGAGAACCGGCCGGCTACCTCGAGGCGGTTTTCCGTTACGCTGAGAGCCGGCCCGACCTCGCCCCCGCGCTGGAGGCGGCGCTGGTCCGGCGCGGATTCGCCAGAACCGGACAGACCCGCACCGGATCGTGACGGGACCTGCCTCTGGTCCGGGAGAGCCCGCCCGGATCGGCCTGATCGGATTCATGGGCTCGGGCAAGTCTACCGTGGGCCCCCTGCTCGCCGGACTGCTGGGATGGAATTTCGTGGATCTCGACACGCTCGTGGAGGCCCGGGCGGGCTGCCCGGTCGCCGCCGTCTTCGACGCGCGCGGCGAGGAGGGGTTCCGGGCCCTCGAGTCCGCGTGCCTGAACGACCTGGCAGGACGCGGGCGGGTGGTGATCGCCACGGGCGGCGGCGCTCCGATGAGGGACGTCAACCGGTGGTTCTTCCGAGACGCCGGGACCGCGGTGTTCCATCTCCACGTGTCGTTGGACGGGGCCTTGGCCCGCACCCGGGGCGATGCATCGCGACCGCTCCTCGCGAAAGGATCCGACGAGGTGCATCGGCTGTACGAGACGCGTCTTCCGCGTTACCGGGAGCTGGGCGCTCACATCGCCACGGACGGCAAGACCCCTGAGGAAGTGGCCACGGAGATCGTCGCGCGGCTCTCCAACCTTCGTTAGCCGACCTGCGGCTGCGGGAACCTGGCGAGCAGTCTGGCCAGATCGACCCTTCCCTCGTACATCGCCCTGCCCACGATGGCGCCGACCACGAGCGGGTCGGCACCTGCGGCCGCCTCGACATCCACCTCGCACCCGATGCCGCCGGACAGCAGGGTGGGCAGACCCGCCGCGCGAGCGACCTCCGCGGTGCGCACGACGTCGGGTCCGGCCATGGTGCCGTCCACCGCGATGCTCGTGTAGACGAGACCGATGATGCCGAGCTCCGCGAGGCGCCCGGCCAGGTCCGTTTCGACGATGCCGCCATCCGCGGTCCAGCCGGCCACCCTGACCCGTCCGGCACGAGCGTCGATGCCCGCGACGAACCGCCTGCCGAACCGATCGACCCAGCCGCCGACCGTCCGGGGAGAGCCGGCAAGCACGGTGCCCACCACGATCCGCTCGACCCCAAGGTCCACGAGCCGCCGGGCGTCATCGTCCGACCGCACGCCCCCCCCGACCTCGAGGGCGCAGGGCACGGCTGCCCTGATGGCGGAGATCGCCGCCCGGTTGTCGAGCCCCTTTCCTTCCGCCGCGTCCAGGTCCACGACATGGATCATCCGGACCCCGGCTTCGACGAAGCGCCGGGCCTGCTCGGCAGGGTCGACGGGAAAGACCGTGGCCGAGGAGAAGGAGCCCTGCACGAGCCGCACGCATCTTCCGGCACGCAGGTCGATGGCCGGCACGACGAGGAACGGGCGGGAATCCGGGGGGCCGGCCGCGGGAGCGGACCCGGCGGGAGCAGATTCGGCGGCGGTGCGCCTCAGCCGGCGGGCGCGCAGGCGAGCCGTCCCACGCACAGGGTGAACTCCTGGCGGATGCGGCGCTCGATTTCGGGGGTCTCGACGAGCGCGAGCAGCGCCTCGCGCACCTCGCGCTCGCGCAGAGCGCGCACGAGGCAGGAGAGGGCCTGGAGGTAGTCGAGGTTCATCTCGGGCGGCGAGGCGATGACGAACAGCAGGTGCACGGGCGCGTCGTCGGGCGCGTTGAACGGAATGCCCTCCCGGGACAGGCCGAGGCCGATCAGGACGCGCCCGGCCTCGCTCACCCGGCCGTGCGCCACCGCCACGCCGTGGCCGAGGCCGGTGGTCAGCTGCCGCTCGCGACGGATCACGGCCTCGGCCAAGCGCTCGAGGTCGGGAAACTCGCGGAACACGGGCGCCCGGTGTATGAGCTCCCGGATGGCGGATTCCTTGTCTGTGGAGGAGAGATCAGGCACAACCGTGCCGTACTGGAAACAATGACTGATACCCATGACGTGAAACGTGAGCGGCTAACCTACCATCCGGGCGCGGCGACTGTCAACACACTGACTGGCCTGGCGCCGCCTGCTGTGCACGTGGCTGTCGACGTCGCGATGCTGCGTAGAGCGAATCCCCCTCTCGCTACGGACTTCGCCTTGCGACGCTGCGCGCAGCGTCGCAGTGCAGCTGTCGGGGTCGCCACGTCCCGCAGAGCGGGGCGTGGCTGACCACTGGACAAGCGAAACGCGCCAATGTACAGTGTTTCATGCTGTTTCCGGGCACGATCCCGGAAACATCCGGAAGGGTCGGCCTCGCGGCCATCCGCAGGGGCGGCAGCCCTAGCGCGCATCCGGCGCGCGAAGGCGGAAGCCCCGTGGCCTCGGCCTACCAGAGTCATCCAGATGGGAGGGGAAACCGTGGCAAAGGCACAGGTGAAGAAGGCGGCGGTCAAGATGCCCGACAAGCTCACCGGCTCGTCGGTGGTCGGGTACCTCGCTGCGAAGTGCGGCCTGGCCCGCAAGGACGCCAAG
>JAPLSM010000311.1 GCA_026398635.1 Spirochaetota bacterium
GACCTTGCCTCCCGAGCGGTCGTAGGTGAGCTTCTGCAGCGACAAGGGAGCCCGGGCGATATACTGCGCCAGGGGCCTGGCGGGCCGTGTGGTCGCCACCGTTCAGGCGTACAGAGTTGTTGACCGAGAATCCGGAGTGCCCCCAGCACAGGAGATTCTCGGCGAAGTATTCCGTGATGAGGCCGAGCTTCAGGAACAGGCCGATCGTGCGCTGACGCAGGAGCTGGGCGAGGCGAGCGCTGTCGTGGATGGGGAGGAAGTAGAAAATCCCGCATCAGCGCCGTGCTTCGAGGCCCGGGCCGCGGAAGCCTTGCGGGCTGGCGATGCAGCGGATGTGCGTGAAGGGGCATGAAGCGCGCCGCGGGCGTTCTCGCGACCCGCTTCGCGGCTCGCTGCCGCGCCAAGGGAGGCTCGAGGCATGCGGAGAATATATCAGCGCGAGGCTCTCGTGGCGATGCGGGCCGCCGAGGTCGGCAGGACTCACCCGGCGCTTCCGGCGCTCCTGCCGGCCTCAGTACTCAGTCCAGTTTAACGATCCGCGAGCCGCCCGAAAGTTCAAGCGTGCCCCACGACGGGGAGTCCCGGTAGTACAGGGTGGATGCGCCGCTCGCCTCGAGGTCGAGGGCGCCGCCGCCGACATCCAGCCAGCCTTGGCTCGCGCCGCTCAGGTCCACGTCCGCGGAAGGCGCGTCGCAGTCCAGCAGATGCGCCTCGCTCGCCCCGGAGATGTCCAACCGCTCGCTGTCGGCGGTGCCGGATAGTGTGAGAACGCTCGCGCCGGAGATGTCCGCCCGCAGGGCGCCGCAGGCGATCGACGAGAGGTCGGCGTTGCTGGCTCCGGAAAGGGTCAGCTGCAGGGGAAGCGTCGAGGAGAACCCCGGTTCCACGTCCGCCTCGGAGGCGCCCGACAGCTCGAGTCCCGCCAGGGAGGGCATGCGTACCTCGACGGTGAAGGTGACGCCGCGATACCAGAACCCCGGCTTCAGGCCGATGGAAACCGAGTCGGTGCCGGTGCGCTCGACGACGAGGTACTCGATGATGTTGTCGTCGCAGGTCACTTCGAGCGAGGTGGCCTCGTCCGCCACCACGTGGATCGTGCACGCTTGCGAAGCCTCGATCCGCGTGAACGTGCCCACGTCGAACGGTGTGGTCACCAGGCTGCCCGAACCCCAGACGGGGTTGAAAAGCTGGCAGCCGGCAAGGACGAGCGCGGCGGCGGCGCCAAGGAGAAGTACGAATCTCTTCATTGTTGCATCCTTGAAGGATGTAACACGGGAAGTGGCGCGGTTTGTCACCGGCCGTGGAATTTCCCCCGCGAGCGCCCCTCTCCCTACTCGACCTTCAGGGTGAGGGCGGCCACCGACATCGGGGGCAGCTTCAGGCGCGCCCGGCCTACGCGGATCGACACGCCGTCGAAGGGCCGGGCGACGACGACGTCGCAGCTCTCCCAGGAGTTCTCTGCCTTCGGTCCGGGGCCGGTAAGGATCTCCCCCGACTCGAGCGACGCGACGGAGACGCCGGTCGGCTCGATGGACACCGGAGCCGCAGCGCGCTCGCTGCGGTTGGCGAGGAACACGTGCAGCGCGCTGTCGCCGAGGATGGCGCTCGCGTCGACGAAGGGCACCCGGCCATTGGTCTTTCCCGTGTAGGAAGGACCCTCGACCGCAACCCGCAGCGACGCGCCGCTTCGCCATCATCTCGAACGGGTGGAAGATGGACTGCACCAGGAGGTCGTCGCCCCGGGTCAAAAGCGGGGCGATGATGTTCACGATCTGGACGATGTTCGCGATCTTCACGCAGTCGAGTGCCGGATGAAGCTGTTCAGGAAGCCGGCCACGACGAGCGCGTCCTCGAGGTTGTAGACCTCCTCGCTCAGGTGCGGCGCGCGCTTTCCTTGCCCGTCCCCGACGGTTTCACGATACCACACGTTCCACTCGTCGAAGCAGAGGTACGGCCGCCGGGGGCTGCGCGCGCGGGCCTGCACGTACCGGCAGACAGCGTCCATCTCCTCGATCTGCCGGTCGATGGAGGCGGTGACCGCGAGGTAGTCCGGCGTGTCGTCCTGCCGGTTTCCCACGTACCGGTGCAGGCTGACATAGTCGGCGAACTCGCCCGCGTACTCCAGCACCTGGCGGTCCCACTCCATGTAGGTGTCCATGCCGGTAGTGCAGGATCCGCAGATCACCGTCTCGATGGTGCGGTCGCAGTCCTTCATCAGCTTCGCGGCCTGCTGGGCCCTGATCGCGTACTGCAGGGCGGGCACGTGGCCGAGCTGCCACGGGCCGTCCATCTCGTTGCCCAGGCACCAGAGCTTCACCGCGTGGGGCTCGGGGTGACCGTTGGCGGCCCTCCGGTCGGCCTCCCGGGTACCGGCCGGGCAGTTGCAGTACTCCACCCAGTCGCGCGCTTCCTCGGGCGTGCCGGTGCCGAGGTTGACGGTGAGCATCGGCGTCCAGTCCATCTTCCGGCACAGCGACAGGAACTCGTCCGTACCGAACGTGTTCGGCTCGATGCTCTGCCAGGCGAGCTCCCGGACCGTCGGCCGGTCTGCGCGCGGCCCCACCCCGTCCCGCCAGTGGTAGCCGGATGCGAAGTTGCCGCCCGGGTAGCGCATGGCCGTCATGCGCAGGCGGCGCAGCGCGGCGAGCACGTCGGACCGGCAGCCGTCGGCGTCAGCGTGACGGCTCCCCGGCTCGTACACGCCCTCGTAGACGGCCCGGCCGAGGTGCTCGAGGAAGCCGCCGAACACGCGCGGGTCGACGGGACCGACCCCGAGCGACGGGTGGAGGAGGATCCGGGTGGTATCCATCGTCA
>JAPLSM010000368.1 GCA_026398635.1 Spirochaetota bacterium
CGCGGGTGTAGGCACCCATCATGAGGTTCTCACGCACCGTGAGCGGCGCGAAGATCTTGCGGCCCTCGGGAACCTGGCTGATGCCCAGCCGCACGATCTTCTCGGCTGCCGTGGTGGTGATGTCCTGCCCCTTGAAGGTGACCGAGCCCGAGCGCGGCCGAAGCAGGCCCGAGATGGTGCGCAGGGTGGTCGACTTGCCGGCCCCGTTTGCGCCGATGAGCGTGACGATCTCCCCCTCGTCGACCCGGAAGCTGATGCCCTGCAACGCGTGGATCGCGCCGTAGTAGACGTTGAGGTCCTCAACCTGCAGCACGGCTGGTCACTCCTTTGCCGAGGTAGGCCTCGACCACCATCGGGTCATCCTGGATCTCGCGAGGGGTGCCCCGGGCGATCACCTCGCCGAAGTCCATCACGGTGATGCGCTCGCAGATGCCCATCACCACGCGCATCTGGTGCTCGATCAGCAGGATCGAGAGCTTGAACCGGTCGCGGATGAAGTGAATCAGGTCCATCAGCTCCACGATCTCCCGGGGGTTCATGCCCGCGGCGGGCTCGTCGAGGAGAAGGAGGCGCGGGTCGCAGGCGAGGGCCCGGGCGATTTCCACCCGGCGCTGCTCGCCGTAGGGCAGGTTCTTCGCGGTCTCGTCGGCGATCCCCTCGAGCTTGAATATCGAGAGGAACTCCAGCGCCTGATCGGTCAGTTCCCGCTCGCGCGCGGGGAACCGGCCGGTGCGCAGAACGCTCTCCGTGAGGCTGTAGCCGGCGTGCGGGTGATAGGAGATGCGCACGTTGTCGAGCACCGTGAGGTTCGAGAACAGGCGGATGTTCTGGAAGGTCCGCGCGATGCCGAGTCGGGTGATCTCGTGCGCCGCGAGCCCCGAGATCCGTTCGCCTTCGAACCGCACGTCGCCGGCGCTCGCGGGGGACAGGCCCGTGACGAGGTTGAAGACGGTCGTTTTGCCCGCGCCGTTCGGCCCGATCAGGCCCCACAGGGCGCCGTGCGGGAGCTCGAGGTCGAAGTTCTTCACCGCGCACAGGCCGCCGAAAAACTTGGTGAGGCCCGCGATGGCGAGGATGGCGCCGGCGGCAGGTTCGCTGGCCATGTCACGCCCCTCCCTTCTCGGGCGCGGCTCCGGGTTCCCGCGGCGTGCCCCGCTTTCGCAGCCGCGTCTTGAGGAAGCCCCACTCGACCGATCCCAGCAGGCCCTGCGGCCGCAGCAGCATCACCAGAAGGAGGGTGATGGGGTAGAGCACGAAGCGCCACGTGGGGGCCTCGGTGCCGAGCTTGGACAGCAGCACGGCTCAGGAACCCGATGTAGTGCGCATAGACGGCTCCGCCGACGCCCGCGAAGAGGCTCCCGACCACGAAGGCGAGCAGCTTGGTGCCGGCCACGTCGACGCCCATGGCCTTCGAGGCCACCTCGTCCTCGCGCACGGCCATCACCGTGCGCCCGGTGCTCGATCTGATCAGGTTGCGCATCACCACGATGATGACTACGAGGAACACGAAGGCGAATGCCCACGTGTTTTGGTTGATGAGCTTCGGGATGCCGATCATGCCCCGTCCGCCCTTCATCTCGGGGAAGGGGAGGATGGTGTCCGAGTTGATCATCAGGGTCTGCAGCACGATCGAGAACCCCAGGGTGGCGATGCCGAAGTAATCGCTGCCGAGCGTGAGGATGGGAAGCCCGACGAGGAAGCTCATCTCCGCGGCGAACGCCCCGGCGAGCAGCACGGAGATCGTGAAGACCGCGTACCGGCCGACGGCACCGTTCCAGGGCCCGGGCGCAGCTGCGGTGCCGAGCAAGCCCGTGAACGCGGGAGCGATCAGCCGGCCCGCGAGGATCGCGACCGCGCCGGCGGCGACGGTTGCGAGAAGGTAGAATGTGAATGCCGACAGCACCGGCACGCCCCGGCGAAGCTTAAGCAGACGCGCCACTCCGATGTAGAGCAGGCCGGCGAGGACGACGCCGACGCTGACCACGATCAGGCCGCGCGCGTCGCCGTTCAGCCAGCGGTACGTGATGTCCGCGGAGCAGTAGGCGCCCACGCCGTAGAAGCCCCACTGGGCGAGGCTGAACTGGCCGTTGAAGCCGTAGATCAGGTTCAGGCCGAGAGCGATCATGGCCATGGTGCAAGCCTGGTAGACCAGTCCCTGGTCGAACGGGCTGAAGATCTGGAACTCGCCGAATTGCAGCGAGAAGAGCAGCTGGATGATGCCGAAGGCGACGAGGAGGCCGAGCGCCTTCCGCCACCAGGATTTCAGGTCCAGCACGCGGAGGAGGCCGTAGATCCAGGCGACGAGGAAGCCCATTTTCACGATCATGCCGAAGAGATTCACGAACTCCATGCCGGCCTCCTACGCCTTTTCCTTCTCGGGCTCGCCGAAGATGCCCGTAGGCCGCACGAGCAGCACGACGATCAGGATGGTGAACGAGATGGCGTCGCGCATCGGCGTGGAGATGTAGGCCGCGGTCATCGAGTCCGCCTGCCCCATGATGAGGGCGCCGACGAACGCCCCCGGGATGCTGCCGATGCCCCCGAGCACCGCGGCGATGAAGGCTTTCAAGCCCGGCATGATCCCGAGCAGGGTCGAGATCGAGCTGTAAGCGATGGCGTAGAGCACCCCGCCGAGGCCTGCGAAGGCGGCGCCGATGGCGA
>JAPLSM010000202.1 GCA_026398635.1 Spirochaetota bacterium
TGGGCCATTGCGTCCGACCTGCCCGCTGGTGATCACCCATTCCACGGCGCCGTCACGCCTCGGGTCCACGGCGAAGAAGGGAAAGATCCCGGATCCCTTCCTGCCGAGGGCGGACATGGCCTGGAACTGGCGCGCAAAGCCAGCCGTGAGCTTGAATCCCGGCATGCCCGCCGCAGTCAGCGCTCCATGCGGGCGGAGCACGCGTTCGATGGTCGCTCCGATGAGCCTCTCGATTCTTCCCCTTGCTCCCTTGCGAGCGGCGGCGCCGGCATGGGCGACCCTGTCGTGAACCCTGCCGACCCCGCGCGCGATCCGCATCCTGAGGACGCGGGCGCGGGCATCCCAGATATCACCGGGGGGATCGCCGGAATTCCGGCCGGGCACGAACTCGGCAGATTCCTCCAATCCAAGCGGAGAGGCGAACAGGTAGTAGATGTCCATCATGAGCGGAACGAGGCTGAGGGTGTCCACGCGCCAGACCCTGGCAGCCGTGCGCCGCAGTTCCTTCACGTTCGCGGTCTCGGACTGGAATGCGGCGAACCCGATCTCGACGATCCAGGCAAGCAGGTGCTCCGCTGCGTCCAGCGGATTCCTCAACTCGAAATCGGGCCTGATGGCGACCGTGTCTTCGATCATCGCCTCCGGGGGAAGAGGATATTCGCCCCGGATCATGTCCCACAGGATCTGTGTTGCCTCGAGGAGGAGGTACTCGAGGTTGAAGACGTGACAGTGCGCGTCGAAGACCGGTCCGGCGATCGTGGATGCGGCTGCATTCCCGCGCCGGGCGGACCCTCCGTGCAGATGGCGAGGACCTCTTCCGATCGCCACGGCTTGCCGGACCTCCTGTTTCGACTCGGGAGCCAAACCATGCTGCTCCTCGGACACCACGTCAAGGTCTTCGCCTTGCGTCCGATCGTGCGGCCGACTATCATTTTTGAAAGGAGGTCGGCATGGAGCTCATCTTTCTGGGGACGGGGGCCGCGGAGGGGGCGCCGGCAGCGTATTGCCGGTGCGCCACCTGCCAGGGGGTCAGGGAACGGGGCGGCGTGGAACTCAGAACCCGCTCATCCGTTCGCATCGGGCACCATCACCAGATCGACGTGTCTCCCGATCAGTACGTGCAGACGATCGCTGCCGGCATCGACATGTACGACGTCGAGCACATCCTCATCACCCACACCCACGAGGATCACTTCGCGCTGACCGGGCTCACGGACAAGCAGATGACCCGCGAGACGAATGGCAAGATGCTGTCCATCTACCTTTCGGAGCCTGGCCGGGCGTACGTCGAGAGGATGATCGCGGCAGTCCCGTTCTCGGCGAAGGACCTTCGCTGGATCGGCGCGCACCTCGCGTTCGTCGGCCTGGAGTACTTCCACGAGTACACGATCGGCGGCCTCTCCGTGCAGACGATCAGGGGCAACCACACCGCCCGCGGGGCGAACGAGCGTTCGATCAACTACCTCGTGGCCATGCCCCACGGGAAGAAGCTGCTGTATGCCTGCGACACCGGCTACTACCAGGAGGAGACGTGGGAGTATCTATCGGGCAGGCGAGTCGACACCCTGATCCTGGAGTGCACCTTCGCGGGCCGGACCGACCGGGGGGAGTTCCCCGACAGTCACCTGGACATGGCGAGCTACTTCAAGGTTCTGGAGCGCATGGCCCGGATCGGGTTCATCGATGATCGGACCGCGGTGTACGCGACCCACTTCAACCCGCACCAGGGCCTCGGCCACTTCGAGATCCAGGACCGCCTGCAGCAGAGTGCCTGGCGCGCCACGGCGGCCCGCGACGGCCTGCGCGTGGAGGTCTGAGGCTCACCCCATACCCGCGAGGCGACGGGCATCGGCGACAAAGGTCGACCCCGTGGCGGACTCGGCTCCCGTCCGGGCGAACACCGGGATGCGGTCGAGCGGGACCGGGTACCGGCGGATCGTGCGCGGACCCTCCAGGACCTCGCGGCCGAACAGGCTCTCCCACCGGCCGGCGGGCAAGTACACGTCCCGCTCGTCCTGGTTGTCCAGCACCGGCGCCACGAGCAGGTCCGAGCCGAGCAGATACTCGTCCTCGCAGTCCCACGCGGTCCGATCCTCGGGCCAGCCGAGCACCAGGTGCCGAATCAGCGGGAGGCCGGTCCGGCATGAGACCGCGGCCTGCTCCCGCAGGTACGGGACGAGCGCGTAGTGCATCTCGGAGTAGAGGCGGTAGATGTCCACGACCGGGGATGGGAAGTCGTAGGGCCGCGTGACGATGCCGTGGGTCTGCATGTTCACGGTGAAGCAGCCCACCTCGGAGCCGCGCGCGAAGACGCGATCCTCCGGATTCGCCGCGGGATCCTTGGTGGGCATGTACCCGGCGAGGTCGTGGCAGAGGAAGGGAACGCCGGAGAGCCCGGTCGACAGGAGCGCGCTCAGGATGGCCTTGAGGAAGCGCCATTCCCGGAGCTGGTCGCCGCACCAGATGAACGGGTAGAGGTGCGCGCCCGTGGAGCCGCCTCGGCTGAAGCACATGCCCCCCTCGGGCTTGCGCTTCGCGTAGAGCCCGAACATCATGGTGTTGTACAGCACGGGGTAGAGGTGATGCATACCCCTGGCCGAGCGGCCGTCCGCGAAGCGCAGGGACTCCCACTCCGGGAACTGCTCGCAGAAGTCGATCTTGGCCCCGTCGATTCCGATCTCTCCCACGAGCCTGCCCCACACCGACTCCGTCCACCAGCGGACCGCTTCCGGGCTGGTGAGATCCAGGAAGGCACTCGATTTCCGGTTGGGCGCGTCCTCGGGGTTGTACGACGCGGACTCCTCGATGCGGGTCGCGCCGTCAACGCTCCGCACGAGGTACTCCGGCCGCACCCCATGGCCGCACAGGGAAGTCCTCGGCTCGTCGGCCTTGTACCCGAAGAAGGGGTCCGGCAGCCTGCCGCACGGATCGTACACGAGCACCTTCTTCCCCACGGCATGGAGCTCGGCCACGAGGCTCCTGAGCTCGTCGTAAGTCGAGGCGTCGTACGTCTTCCACCCCTCGAGGATCACGGAACTCCAGGGGAGGCGATGCTCCTCCATGGCCCGCACCATGGCCATGACCCCCTCGCGCGTGCCGAACTCCTTGAGCCGACCGTGCCGGCAGACGTGCACGCCGAAGGTCCATTCCGCAGGCAGCGGCGCCCGTCCCGTCAGAACGCCGAGCTTGCCGAGGATCGCCGCGGGTGTGGCGTCGAGGAAGAGGTACACGTCCATCGGTGCGTGATCGAGGCTGATGTGCCAGAGCTCGGGGCTCGTGGCGCCGAGGTCCAGCTCCGAGCTCTCGTAGCGGTTCACCAGGATCGCCCAGCCGCCGCTGGAAAGAACGAAGGGGATGGGAACGTAGCTGTTCCCTTCGGTCTGGCACCATCGGTCCACGGCCCAGATGCGCACGACCTTGCCGCGCTGGTTCGCACCGTTGAACCGTTCCCCGGTGCCCCAGAGACGCTCGTCCTGCCCGAGCCGGCCCTTGAGCCACGAGACCTCTCCGGATCGCCCGATGCCCGAGATGCTCGTGACAACCGAGCCGTCCTCGCGGCACGGCATGAGCCGGAAAGGATCGCTCTCGATGCGGAGGAACGTACTGCCGGACGGCGAGGAGACCCTCCAGATGCCCGAGGCTTCGCGGATGTCGATGGACTCCGGGTCGGTCTTCACCGTCGAGCCGGGAAGGCTCGCCAGGAACTGCGATACCCCGTGCCCGTCGAAGCGCCCGTCTGATTCCGCCGCCTGCAGACGGTAGACGTTGGCAGCGGGAGCGGAGAGACGTATCCGAAAACGCGAGCCGTCGGAACCCGTGATCTCGGCCACGAGGGCATTCCACGAAGACTCGACGATTCGGAACGCCATGCCGGGGATGCTACGGTGGGGGGGGCCCGCCTGTCCACGATCGGGAGCAGTACCCCTGCCGCCTTGCCGGTTGCACGATGCCTCTGTACGCAACCAGTTCCGTTCATCATGATATATGGCGTGAAATGGCGCATGATCCCGGGGCTGCGTGACCTGTCCGGCCTGACGAGCGTCACGACCGCTTTGCTTTCGGCCGGAGGCATGACGGCTGAGGGGGTCGTCAAACGCAGTATACGGGAGGCGGCCGGGATGCAGGGGGTTCTATGCTGAAGGCGTGCGCCTTCGACGTCGGCAACACCCTGTCCAACGACACGGCCCTCCTGGAAGCTTCGCTGGCGGATGTCGCGGGCTGGCTCCAGGAGCGCGAAGCGATCCGTGACCCGGCCGCCTTCGCCGCCACCTACCGCCAGGTCCATGAAGCCACCCGCACGCCGTTCATCAGCCACACCTTCGGCGAGCTCCAGTTCTTCGAAGACACCTTCACGCGGCTGGGTATCCGGGGCGTCGAGCCGGCGGAAGCCCTCGCCAGGTACCGCGGGCGCGTCCTGGACCGAACGCGCGTCGATCCCGAGCTGCCGTCCGCTCTCGCCTGGCTCAGGGCGCGCGGCTTTCGCATCGGGATCCTCTCCAATGAGCGCACCGAACGGATCGAGACGTTCCTCGACCGGACCGGGCTGGCCGCGCACTTCGACGCGGTCGTCGTCTCGGAGGCCGTGGGCGTGCAGAAACCCGACGAACGCATCTTCCGCATCGCCCTGGAACGGCTCGGCACCGCGGCCGAGGAGACGGCCATGTTCGGAGACAGCGAAGTCGCAGACGGCGCATGCCGACGCATCGGCATGGTGTTCGTGCTGGTCACGCAGTACCGCAGAAGCGGCTGGGGCTGGGATGCGGGGAGCGCCCATGCGCCGGACTACGTGCTGCAGCGGATCTCACGCGAGGAGCTGGAGCGCTTTTTCGCGGATCGCCACGGAGGGGTGCACCATGGATGAAATCGCCAGCGCGCTCGGTCTTCCCGCCCGGGACATCTTTCCGGCCGAAATGCCCCGCTACCCGAACGTGTGGTTCTTCGTCCCCGCGGCCCTCGCCCTCCGACACGAATACCCGTACGCCCTTCGCCTGCTCGACCGTCTCCTGGACAAGCGGCTGGAGCTGCGCGACAGTTTCCACGAGGACGTGCGTAATCCGGGCCTGCTGCGCCTCATCGGCGACCCCGGAGAAGGCAGCGACTACCAGGCCCGCATCGGCCCGCTCTCGCCCTGGGCGGGCGACGGTGCCGATGCTCCGGCGCACAGCCACCAGCTTCACGCGCGCTTCTACGGCTCACCGCTCATGCGCGCCGGCCTCGCCAGGGTGGATCTCTCCATTGCGGGCGGCGTGCGGGAATGCTTCTGCATTCCGGCCAGCGTGCACTTCGAAGTGGCCACGGAGGAGCGCAGCCATCCCTACGTGGATGACTGCCCTGTCTGCGGACTCACCGGCGCCTACGCGTTCGCCATCGATCGGCGCGGGCAGGACTACTGCCTCCGGGTGCACGATCCCCTGGGCCTGGAGCTTCTGCTGCACGGTACCGTCCG
>JAPLSM010000314.1 GCA_026398635.1 Spirochaetota bacterium
GGGCGGGCATAACTTTCGCGGCTCGTCACGGGGCTGTAGCTCAGCTGGGAGAGCGCCTGGATCGCACCCAGGAGGCCAGGGGTTCGAGCCCCCTCAGCTCCACTGAAGTTCTGCCCGGGCGCGCGTTGGCGTCCGGGGGCGAGACACTTGGTCCCGCAGCCCCTTAGTGTAACTGGCAACACGCCAGACTCTGGATCAGGAAAGTCTAGGTTCGAGACCTCGAGGGGCAACTCCAAGCGCGATACGATGATGATCCGTGTCGCGCTTCGTGCGTCCAATGGGGGTGTGTCCGTAAGTGAGCTAGTTTCGGGTGCCCGTCGCGGCGGGTGTCTGGTAGTCCACGACCTCCCGCAACGTCTCCTCGTCGGGCTGCCGGTTGCAGGTGAGCAGGGTGGTGAGGTCCGTCCACCCACCGGCCGCCGCCACGTCTCGCAAAGGCAGGTGCTTCCGCGTGGTGGCCCAGGAGGTTCTACAGCGGCCTTCGGGATGGGTGTCTCCGAGGCGCGGCGGGTCTTGTCCAGCTCGGCCCGCCAGCGAATCCGCCCGCCCTCGAAATCGAAGTCATCCGAGCGCAGGCCGAGGACGCTGCTGAGCCTCCGTCCCGTCGTGTCCATGAGGACGATGAGCAGCGGAAGCTGAGGGCTCACGATCTCGGCCACGTCCGAGAGCGCCTTGACCGCAGCGCCGCCATGGCCGTGCGCTTCGGGTCGCGTTCACGCGGTTCGAGTAGTCGCGCCACCTGGGGCCACCCTGGGTCCACGGTGGTACTAGGATGGGCCGAGGTGGCTCGTGGTGGGGGACCGGTTCGAGGCGCAAGCGATGGCGGCCCATGACCATCTCGCGCCATGGTGGCACCACCCATGGTCGAGGGGTGGTTTGGGGGTGGTCGGGTATGGTCTGGCGATACGGGCCAGGGCCCGCATCGTCGGCACACGCTAGAACCAGCCGTACACCCGCGTCGACGTGCGCCCCCATGAACTTAGGGCGTACGACCGCGCCAGTAGATCGTCCACCTTTGGGCCCGGCCTGAGAATCTGCAGGCGGAGGGATGCACCGCCTTCGGGACCTCGTGATACGACAGCGACACCATCGTGATTCAACCGGGCCCAGTCGACGCCGGGAACATTGTTCGGAACGTTCAGCCGGAACATCCCGTTGTCCCTGTAGAAGCGAAAGGTCATCTTGCGGACGTTGGTATCCTCGCACTGTACGTCGACTGTCTTCTGGCGGCCTGCACGCGCCAGCCGAGCGACCACCTCACCCGCCGCTCTTGGGAACTCGACCTGAAACGCGTACTCGCCTGTAAACGACTCCAGGCCCGTCCATGCCGTCGTCGCGAACAACTGAGACACCGTTGTTATGCGCGGCCGCGGTTGCGCTCTGAGCTTGGCGGATGATGCCTCGGCGACGCGCCGACTCTCGGATACGCCAAGCGCCTCAAGTACCTCCGGTCTTCGCTGGCGACTTCGCTCGGCGAACAGGGCGGAGTACTGTTTGATAGCATCAGGCGTAGCAGGCTCGGCAAGCCGCCAAAAAGTCGCGAAGGCCTCAGGCGCGCCAGCAATAAGGCCATCGTCTCTGGCAACGACTGCAGACTCGGTGTTCACCTGAAGTCCGGGACCGGTCAGATTCCCCGAGCCGAGGTACAGGAAAACAGGGTCCAGCATTGCATCGTCGGCGTCGAACCTTGCGCCTCCGACGATTAGCTTCGGGTGGAAGCGGCCCTGTGGGGAACGTGCCATTCTCACTTCCCATCCGAACGCTATTCCTCGTCGCAGCGCTTCTGGATGGGTTATATGATCATCAATGCCCGCGACCAACCGGCAAACCGCGACCTTGGCCCGTCGCAGAACGGGTATAATGGCCTCCACGCCTGACACAGTGACGTAAGCCGAGGCGATCCCAACCGCCCGTGGGCGGGCAGCCCTCAGGTCGTCGCGGATTGCGGTAAGGAGGTCTCCCTGTCCAGCGCCAGATGTGACTACTCGCTGGCTCACTCTAGTCGTCATCCTGAAGCGTTAGCTGGCCCGCACCCTTCGGTGGTCTCACTCGGACTGCTCGCTTCAGCGTCTGGTTAGCGCCGGTTACGCGCGGATAGTCGATGCGCGAGCCCGCGAGGAGCTCCGCAACGGTGAGGAGCTGGATTCGGGGGTGATGGCCCCATGGAGAGTCATAGAACCCCGCGCTAGCCGCCTCCTTCCGCATAGGTCGCGTCGGCTCGTCGAAGCTCAGAAGTGCTCCGATCTCAGCTTTCTCTCGCTCCATGACACCGCGAAGGTCCCGGACGTGAGCTGCATGGAGCTTCCCCGCCTTCACCGAGATCACGACTTGCTTCGTTTGCCCACTGGCCGTTCCGTCGTGGAAGTAGAGCCGCCCGTCTACTCCCCGATCGGCGCCCTTGCGAACGTCGTCAGGGCGAGCCCCCACCAAGCCGAGCGCCCAGACCTGGAACTGAAAGGGTGCTGTGCGGGCAAGCTCGGCGGCTTCCTCGACGGTGGTTGGCTCACCGATGACTTCCGGGATGGCGCTCGGGCCAAAGGCATCATAGAGACGCCGCTTGATCAGTCCGATGGCCAGGTATGTGACGTCGATACCGATCCGACTTTCCGCACTTCAGCGACGCGATATCGCGCCAAGGATGCGGTCCGTTTCGCGGAGCGAGAGCTGCTCCATCTGACGCACCAGGCGCTTGAGCTGCTTGTGGTTGCGGAGCCACGCCCGGCATAGCTGCGCCTGCTCCTCCGAGATCCGCATCGTCTTGGTCCTTCCCGCCACTTTGTAGGTCCACTGATTGTACGGCCCGTGGAGCCGGGGGGGCCGGGCCATGCACCGGCACGCCGGATTCCCACAGGGCATATAGCGACGGACGAGGCTCCCCGGCCGGACGAAGCCGAGCGTGAGGATCGCCTGCTGGAGAGCCTGGAGCTTCGCCGCGCCCCCGACACGGGGCGCCGATGGTGCTTGACGGGGCGGCATCTAACAGTTATAATACTGTCAGCCATGCGAGGCGTCAAGTGACCTCCGCGCTCACGCTCGAGTCGCGCTCCCTCGGGGGCCTCCCCCTGGTGAACGCGATCCTCGAGCGCCTCCAGGTGGACCGGCTCCTCGCGGGGGCCCTCCCCTCGGGCGGCCGCGTGAGCACGGCCAAGGCGCTCGGGGTCCTGCTGCGCAACATCGTCCTCAACGACCGCCAGCCCATCTACACACACGCGGAGTGGGCCGGCCGGGTGGAGCCCGCGCTCCTGGGCTTGGCGGAAGGCGAAGCGACGTGCCTCAACGACGACCGGGTCGGCCGGGCGCTCGATCGGCTCTTCGACGCGGATCGCGCGGCGCTGCTGACGAACATCGTCCTGCGCACGATCCGCGAGTTCGCCGTGGCCCTGGATCAGCTGCACAACGACTCGACGACCCTCACCCTGACGGGGGAGTACCGCAACGCGCGCGGCGAGGAGGTGCGCGGGAAGCCGACGGTGCGCATCACTTTCGGGCACAACAAGGACCACCGCCCCGACCTCCAGCAGCTGCTGTTCGTCCTGACGGTCTCGGCCGATGGGGCGGTGCCGATCCACTACCAGGCGCTGGACGGCAACACCAGCGACTCGACGACGCACATCGAGACGTGGCAGACGCTCTGCCGGCTGGCCGGGCGCCGCGATTTCCTCTATGTCGCTGACTGCAAGTTGTGCTCGAAGGCGACGCTGGCGCACATCGACAAGCACGAGGGGCGCTTCATCACGGTGCTGCCGAGGAACCGGCGGGAGGACAAGTGGTTTCGCACCTACATCCAGACGCATGATCCGCCGTGGGAAGAGGCGGTGCGGCGGCCCAATCCCCGCCGGCGCCGCGGCCCCGAGGACGTGTGGAAGGTCGTGGAGGCCGCAGTGCCCTCGCGGGAGGGCTACCGGATCCTCTGGGTGTGGAACTCCCTGATGGCGGAGGAGGATGCCGGGGCCCGGCAGGCCCGGATCGAGCAGGCGTATCTTGGGATCGAGCGCCTCCAGACCAAGCTCCAGGGGAAGCGCTGTCGCCTGCGGCTACGGGAGCGGGTGGAGGCAGCGACCCGGAAGATCCTCAAGGAATCGGGCGCGGAGCGGTGGGTGCGCTGCGCGATCGAACAGTGGCTGGAGCCCGTCTACCGTCAGGAGAAGCGCGGGCACCCTGGCCCCGCCACGCGCTACCTGCGCAAGCCGCGGCCGCGTTTCTCGGTCGCCGCTCGGGTGCGGGACGACGTGGTGGCCGCCGACGAGCGCTCCGACGGGATGTTCCCGCTGATCACCAACGGCACGGGGCTCTCCCTGCCGCAGATCCTGGCGGCCTACAAGTTCCAGCCGAAGCTGGAGAAACGACACCAGCAGCTCAAGTCGGTGCAGCACCTGGCGCCGGTGTGGCTGAAGAACGGGAGCCGGATCGAGGCGCTGCTCTTCCTCTACTTCGTGGCGCTGTTGGTCCACGCGCTCCTGGAGCGGGAAGTCCGCCAGGGGATGGTCCGCGACAAGCTCCCGCAGCTCCCGCTCTACCCTGAGGAGCGCGAGTGCCGGGCCCCCAGCACTGAGCGCATCCTGGAGACCTTCGCGCCGCTCCAGCGGCACCGGCTCCGCGACCAGGGGCGGCTGGTGCAGACCTTCGAGCCCGAGCTCACCGACCTACAGCAGCAAATTCTCGCGCTCATGCGCCTGCCGGCGTCGATCTTCCGATCCACTGCCCGCTAAGGGCGTGGTGCGATATCGCGTTTGAAAAGTGCGGAAAGTAGGGCCCTCGTGCAAGGGCGGCGGTCTGTGACGCTGACATGGCAGATCGGTGGGACGTGCGGGCCGCAGGCCCGAGGAGCGCTCCGGACCACGGGGGGCGAGCGTTCGCCCGCCGAGGCCTCGCCGTAGCGCTGCCGGCGCTCCTCGCTTTCGCCAGTGTGCGGTGTTTTCAGGATCTGCTCGTCGAACCTTCCCAGCCCGCCTACGCGTTCAGCATCACCCCGGACTCCGCGGACGTTGCGATCGGTGACACGGTAGCACCGTATCGCGGAACGCTCACCGCTGACGGCCAGCCGATCGGCTTCCGGCTCGGCCTTGCGGTCACGGCCGGACAGGACGTGATCCGCGTTGACTCGCTCGGCCGCATCGTCCCGCTCCAGCGGGGCGTCGCGCGCCTGACCGTACGTCCACTCATCAGCGCGTTCACGAGCGACACGCTGCAGCGGCACGTGACACTGCGCGCGGTCGTGCTGCGGCTCGGCGTCGTTTCGTCGCCCTCGGTGGACACGCTGACGAGCCTCGGCGACACGCTCGACCTGCACGTGGCCGCGCTG
>JAPLSM010000053.1 GCA_026398635.1 Spirochaetota bacterium
CCGCGCCCGTGCCGAACGCGGGGTCCACCGCCGTGTCGGCCACGATGGGCAGCTTCCGGCCGACGAGCGGGAGGATGAGCGTCTTCCCGACGAGGTGCTTATAGCGCGGGTCGTCGGGGTGCACGGCCACGCCCGTGTCCCCGAGCATGCTCTCGGGCCGGGTGGTGGCGATCGTGACCGTGCCGGATCCGTCCTCGAGCGGGTAGCGGTACCGGTACATCTTCCCGTGCCGCTCCTCGTGCTCGACCTCGTCGTCGGAGATGGCCGTGCGGCACGAGGTGCACCAGTTGACGAGGTAGGTGCCCCGGTAGACCAGGCCCTTCTCGTACAGCGACACGAAGACCTCGCGCACGGCCGCGGAGAGGCCCTCGTCGAGCGTGAACCGCTCGCGCTCCCAGTCACAGCTGGAGCCGAGGCGCTTGAGCTGGCTTACGATGATGTCGTGGTGCTCGCGGGTGACCTTCCAGGTCTCCTCGACGAACTTCTCCCGCCCGATTTCGCGCCGGCCCGTACCGCGCTTCTTCAGCGCCTTTTCGACCACGTGCTGGGTGGCGATGCCTGCGTGGTCCGAGCCCGGCACCCAGAGCGTTTCGTCGCCGAGCATGCGGTGGTAGCGCACCTCGATGTCCTGTAGGCTGTTGTTCAGACCGTGGCCCATGTGCAGGATGCCCGTGACGTTCGGCGGCGGGATGACGATGACGTAGGTCCTGCCCCCGCCGTTGGGCCGGGGCGCGAAGAGCCGGTTGTCCATCCAGAACCGGTGGATCCGGTCCGCCAACAATGCCGTATCGTGCCGGTCGCGGTACACCCGGGGGACGCAGCCGAGGTTGACAGCAGCCGCGGCTCAGGGTACTCCGGCTCATCGCATGAACGGACGCGTGTACGTCTTCGGCAGCATCAACACAGACCTCGTGGTGTACGTGGAGCGCCTGCCCGCGCCGGGCGAGACCGTCTCGGGCGGCAGGTTCGAGCAGTTTTCGGGCGGCAAGGGGGCCAACCAGGCTGTTGCCGCGGCACGCGCGGGGGCCCAGGTCGAGATGCACGGCTGCCTCGGCGACGACGCGTTCGGCCGCGAGCGCCTGGCCAGTCTCCAGGCCGCGGGCGTGTCGACTGCGGGCGTGAAGCTCCTTCCCGGCGCTGCCTCGGGCATTGCCCAGATCGCCGTGGACAAGGCAGGCGAGAACACCATCGCGGTCGCGCCCGGCGCCAACCTCGCCTTCGACGGGTCCTGCGTCGACATCCCCGCTGCCCGCGACGGCGAGCGGCCCGCCTCGCTCTTCCAGAACGAAGTGCCGCAGGCGGCGACGGAGAGCCTGATCGTTCGGGCGAAGGCCGCGGGTCACCTCGTGATCTGGAACCTCGCGCCCACCATGACGCGAGAGCCCGGGTCCGGAACTCTCGCGGCGGTGGACTACCTGGTGTGCAACCGTAACGAGCTGGCCGCGGTCACGGGCAGCACCGCGTCCGAAGCCTCGACCATGGACACCGCGGACATCGAGCGCCGCGCCCTCGTTCTTCTGGGTCGGGGGGTGAAGCACCTCGTGGTCACCCTCGGTGGCCGGGGATCGCTCCTGGCGGAACCGGGGCGCATCCTGCGTCAGGACGCCTTCCCCGTCGAGTCCGTGGACACCGTGGGCGCCGGCGACTGCTTCTGCGGCGTGCTCGCCGCCTCACTCGCGGCCGGCCTCCCGGTTCCCGCAGCCCTCCGACGCGCCTCGGCTGCCGCTGCGCTCTCCACCACCCGGCGTGGCGCTCAGGATTCCATGCCGACGGCCGCCGAGGTCGATGCGTTCCTGGCTGCCCGGGGGTGAGCCCAGTGGAACCGAGCTTGCGGACCCGGGCCGGACGGGGTACGATGATGCGATCGCGCAGGGAGGCATCCATATGAAGACCCGCCTGATGGTCGTCGCGCTGCTCGTCATCGCCTCGGCTGCATTCGGCGCCAACCCGAAAGTCGCAGTGCTCGACGCGATCTAGCCCGAGAAGATGGACAAGAACGTGGCCATCGGCGTCACCGAGAAGATCAGCGAGGAGCTGGTGTCCTCGGGCCGGTTCATGGTGCTCGACCGTACGACGGTCAGCCAAAGCCTCGCGGAGATCGAGTTCCAGATGTCCGGGCTCGTGAGCGACCAGGACATCCGCAAGGCCGGCGACCAGCTCAGCTCCCGGCTCGGCGCGGCATTCGTGGTGATCGCCCGGGTTTCGCAGGTCGGCGACACCTACTTCATTTCGGCCAAGATGATCGATGTCAAGACGGGCGAGATCACGGCCCAGGCCTCCGACGAATCGGAGGGCAAGATCGCGATTACCCTGAAGGTCGCGCAGAACGTGGGCCGTAAGCTGGCCGCGGGCGTGAAGGAGGTGGAGAAGGAACTCGTTCCGGCCGTGGTGGCGAAGCCGACGGAGAAGGCGCCGAAGCCGGAGGCGGCCGAGAAGCCCGCTGCGGCCCCCGGCACGCGGCACTCCCGGATCTCGGTGTACTACTCGCAGCCGATGTTCTTCGGGGAGTGGGAGGACGCCATCGACAGCTATGGAGACTGGAGCAGCAGCTACGGGATCAGCATGCAGGTGCTCCACTTCGTGTGGAAGGGGCTCTACGTTTCTGCGTTCCTCACCTCAATGATTGAGGAAGCGACGGACGGATTCTCCACATGGATGTCGTTCGAACCGATCTTCGACGTTCAAGCCGGCGTGGGCTGGGGATTGCCGCTCGGGAAGGCCCTGCAGATCACCGCGGGCGTGCACGCCGGGTACGCCGAAGTCACGCTGGGCGACTACTGGCTCTATGCCGGCGATTATTACAGCGGGTACTGTTTTGGCGCCGACGCCGGCCTTGATTGGATCGTCATGAAGGGTCTCGCCGTGAGCCTTCGCGCCGATGGCACCATTGCATCCTTCGAGACGGGCACCGGTTCCGACGAAGAGGCCTGGCTCGGCTTCCAGGTCGGCGTCGGCTGGGCGTACTGAAAGCGACCGCGCCGCTCAGGTCGCGGAGCGGACGGGGAGCCTGATCTCGAACAAGGCGCCTGTGTCCGACGGGAGCGCCTTGACCGTGCCGCCGTGCCGCTCGACGATCCGTCGCACGATGGCGAGGCCGAGCCCCATGCCCCCCCGCTTGCCTGAGGTGTAGAAGGGCTCGAAGATCCGGTCGAGGACGTCCGGCCCGATGCCGGGACCTGAGTCCGTCACCGACAGTACGGCCTCCTCCCCGCTCCGCATCGCGGAGATGGCGAAGCGCCCGCCCCCGGGGCGGCGCTCCCGCGAGTCGCTTGGCGACTCGCTGCCGCGTCGAGGGGCCGCTGCACCGCCCGCGCCCATCGCGTCGCGGCTGTTGCGGAAGAGGTGGCCCAGGCACTTCAGGAGCAGCTCGCGGTCCGCCTCGACGGAGAGGCCGGCCTCCACCGATAGCTCGAGCGCGACGCCCGACACCCGGCAGTCCACCCAGGCCCGGGACTCGAACTCCCGGGCAAGCTCCCCGAGGTCCACCGGGCCGGAAACCGGCGCGTAGTCGTCGCGCAGATACTGCACGACGTCCTCCGCGTGCCGCACCAGCCGGTCCATCTCGCCGTCCATGTAGGTGGAATACCGCAGCACCCGTTCGTCGACGCCTTCCTCGCGCAGGCGCCGGGCGTATCCCTGCAGGGGGACCACGGCCCGCCGCACCTCGGCGAGGAACGCGCCCGCGATCAGCGCGGCCGCGCGCACGCGCTCGATGGCGGACACGTTCGCCTTCTGCAGCTCCATCTCGCCCGCCGCCTGCGCGAGGGCGAGGGCGAGCCGGGTGTTCTCGATTGCGATCCCGGCCTGGGCGGAAAACATCTCGAGCAGCAGTCGGTCCGCGTCCGCGAACGGCCTGCCGTCGCGTCGGTTGATCGCCTCGATGGCGCCCAGACGCCGGCCCTTCACCGTGAGGGGCACGCAGAGTATCTGCCGGCTGGTGTAGCCCGTGGCCTCGTCGATGCCGGGGTAGAACCGGTCGTCCTCCGCCGCGTCGTTCGACACCACCGGCTCGCCGTGCGCGTAGACCCAGCTCGCGATGCCCCGGCCCCGGGGGATCTCCAGATCGCGCACCGCCTCGGCGGCCGGGCCGGTGGGTATCAGGATGACGAGGGCATCCCGCTCGTGGTCGTGGACAATCAGGCTCGCGCTCTCCGCCTCGACGAGCTCGGCGGTGGATACGAGGATGAGGTTGAGCAGGTCGATGAGATTGTAGGAGCTGTTGATCCGCTCGGCGATCTGCGAGAGAGCCTCCAGCTTGCCCTGTGGCTTGTGGTCCGGGCTACGGGACTGGATCTCGAGCGCCTCGCGCAGGCGCTCCTCGGGGACCAGCTTGAGCTCGGTCAGGATCTTCCCCAGGTAGAACTCGTCGCGCTTGTTGTACTTCGTGCGTGCGACGTCGATCAGGAAAGTGCTGACCCAGTCATCGGTCTTCCCGTGGCCGAGCACCCGGGTGGCCTGGCACGTGAGCGCCCGGTCGAGGTCTTCGGCCTTGAGGTAGCCCTTTTCGAGGAGGATATCGCCGAGGTAGGGACGCATCAGAGCTCCGCTGACGAGTATATCACCGGACCGGGAAAAGGGCGAACCGCTGCTTACGGGGCGGGCGGCGCGTTCGGGTACACCGGCTCGGCGGCCGCCGTTTCGGGCGTCGGCAGAGTCTCCTCCGACAGCCGGTCGAGCCGGAAGATGACCCAATCCGCCTTGTCCCTGCGCAGCGACACCCGGTCGACGAGCTTCCGCCGGAGTGTGCTGATGGTGGTGTCGCCGATGTCGGTGCCGTCGCCGGTGTCGGGCGACCACTTCTCATATGACACGAGGTACGCCGGAGCGGGCTCGCCCGACTGCTCCGTGATTTCGAGGTTGGTTATGCCATAGACGGCGGTGCCCGCCGGCAGCTGGGGGCGTCCGGCCTTGTCCCACTGGTCCGCCGCGACCGTGTTCGCCTTCCCCTCGTAGCCCATCTGCACCCGGGACATCACGTAGAGGTTCATGGCTTCGTTGATCTCGCCCTTCCCGGCCTGGTCGACCACGCAGTCTTCCATCAGCGTGTGGTTCATCCCGTTGATCGCGGTGTAGAAGGTCTCGACCACCTTCCGCGGCGGGTAACCCCGGGTTGCGCGGGGCGCGAAGACCCCGCTGAGGATGCTGCCGAGCACGGCGCCCGCCACGGCTGTGCCCGCGGCCGCGATCGCGATGATCTTCCAGTTCTTCTCCCAGAACGTGCGCGTCTTGAACCGTTTCGCAGCGTCCCGTTCCCGGGCTGACGCCTCCTGCACGAGGCGCTTACGCTCGTTCTCGTCGACGGGGCGCAGGATCCTCTCGCGGGTCCAGGACTCGAAGCCGGTCCGCCAGTCGGCGAGGCCGGCGGACCGGCCGCGCTGCCGGCCGAGAGCCGCCATGACGAGCGCCGAGGCGTCCTCGCGCAGGCCGGGCACGAGCCGGGCGGGGGGCTGGACGGCCAGCTTGCGCGCCTGCTCGTGGATCTCCTCCGCGTCGGCACCCGTGAAGGGGAACCTGCCGACGGCCGCCCGGTAGAAGCACACCCCGAGGGTGAACGAGGCGAGCGCCTCGCCCCGGAGGTCAGGGTGATTCAGCACCTCGAAGGTGTCCCGGTTCTCCGCGAACGGCCTCACCCCCCGCACCTCCCGCATGACCTCGGGCGGCAGGAAGAGCACGCCCCCCCGGTCGTCGAGGACGACCGCGTCCGACTGCAGCGGGAAGAACGGGACCAGTCGTTCGGCGAGCGTGCCGAGCGCGTCCGCGAGCCGACCGAGCAGCGGCGCCGCCTTCTCGAACGGCAGGTCGAGCGCGTCGGCGAGGGTCAGGCCCCCGACCTCGGGACCGAAAAGGCAGGCGCCGTCGGCCTCGCGGGCGAAACCCTCGAAGCGCCACTCCCGGACCGCTTCGTCGGAAACGTGCCAGCCCGGTGACGTGCGCAGGCCCGACATCCGGGCCAGCGCGTGGCTGCGGCCGGCCGATCCCAGCGGGACGGCCAGCTTCGCGGCTCCCTGCTCGACGATGTGCTGCACCATGGAACGGATTTCCTATTCTTTCTCGCCGAAGACGATCGCGCTGAAGATCTCGATGGCCGTGTCCGGTTCCCGCCACGCGTCGTCGGGAAGACCGGCCTTGCGGCAGGTGTGCGCGAGGAATTCCTCCCGCTCCCAGCCCTGCTCCGTCGCCACCTGGGGCAGCAGCAGCCCGGACCGCCCGGCCCGCCGCACGAGGATGCCGTGCGTCCCGACCCTGATCTCCGCGGGGTCGCGGGTGAGGCGGAATGGGGAGAGCACGGACACCTCGATCGTGACTTGCTCGAGCTCGTCGTGGGAGAGCGGCGGGAACCGGGGATCGTCGAAGGCGCTGGAGAGCGCCACGTCCCGGACCGTCTCGATGAGCGGGGCCGCGGCGGTGATGTGGCCGATGCAGCCCCGCAGGCGTCCCTGGATCTTCAGGGTGACGAAGGCCCCGCACGGTGTGCCGAGCGCGGGGGTGGCCTCGGGGACGGGCAGGCGGGTTCCTTCGAACCGCGCCGCGATGCTCCGGCGCGCCGTCTCGAGCAGCGTCCTCCGTTCGGCGTCAGTCAGCGAGAAGTCCGCCACCGTTCCCCCTCCACACTCCCACCGACGCGTAGCGCACGAGCTTGTCCGGCTCCGCGTCCGCGCCCCGCGAGTCGCCTTCCGCAAGCAGCTCGACGCGCAAGCCGTCGCCGGCCAGCGAGAGCAGGGCGGCGATCGCCGAGGGACCGCAGGTGCTGATGTCGTGCCGGGCGTCCGCGTCGCCGATGCCCCGCCAGTCGCGGTCCGCGACCAGCCGGGCGATCGCCCGGTACTCCGCCTCCGCGTCGGTGCCCCGCAGGTACGAGGTCATGTTCGCGGAGGCGACGACGACAGTGTAGTCCCAGGAGTCCCGGAAGGTCAACGCGAGGCACTCGGCGAGCGTCGCCGCGGCGGCCCGGCTCCGGTCGGCCACGAGGACGGGCACGATCGGCACGCCGGGGAAGAGGTGGTGGAGGAACGGCAGCTGAACCTCGAGGCAGTGTTCCTCGAGGTGGGGCACGTCGTCGATGCGGAACCGGGGGTTCGACCCGGCGAGGGCCTCGACGGCGGCCCCGTCCACGGGCAGGTCGCCGACGGGCGTGGCGAACCAGCGGGACTCGGGCAGGTAAAACGCGCCGCCCGGACCGTCGTCGCGGTGCACGGGGCCGAGCAGCACGACGGTCCGCGCACGCCTCCGCGCAACGGCCTTCCATCCCGCGGCGAGTACCGCTCCCGCGCACGTGTAGCCGGCGTGAGGGCACACCACGCCGAAGCAGTCGCCGGGGGAAACGGGCGACTCGTCGAGGAGCCTCTCCACCGTCTCGCGAAGCGTCGATCGATCGCCGGGGTAGAACAGGCCGTCCACGATCGGGGGCCGCACGAGGGCACGCGCGGGCGCGGTGTCCATACACGAAAAAGTATCGTGGAACGATCCGGTGAATGCAATCCCTTTCCGAGTTTCCGCCTTGACTTTCAGGTCCGCAGCCTTTATAGCAGGGAGGGCGATGCTGCGGAGGCTCGCCGTGGCTGCCGCGAGCGGGAGTACCCGCGCGACGTCGCTGCGCTCCGTCGTACCGGGATGTACAGCGGACGACCCCCTGAGAGGCTCTCGCCACACGAGTACGTGTTGTTGCCGCCTGAGAGGAGACCACCACCGTGAGGTTCGTTCCCCGCAAGCTCTTTCTGACCCGGGGCGTCGGGATCAACAAGGAGAAGCTCACCAGCTTCGAGATGGCCCTGCGCAACGCCGGCATCGCGCACGTCAACATCGTGCGCGTGTCCTCGATCTTCCCGCCCGGCTGCAAGATCGTGAGCCCCGAGGAAGGCCTGGCGGCGATCGAAGCCGGCGAGATCACCTTTGCGGTACTCGCCGAGATGGCCACCAACGAGCCGGCCCGGCGCATCGCTTCCTCGGTCGGCATCGCCATCCCCGCGGACCTGAAAATGTACGGATACCTCAGCGAGCACCACTCCTACGGCCAGACCGAGAAGGAGGCGGGCGACTACGCCGAAGACCTCGCGGCCTCGATGCTCGCCACCCTCCTCAGCGTTCCGTTCGACCTCGACAAGGACTGGAACGAGCGGCGCGAGCAGTACCGGATGGGCGGCTACATCGTCGAGAGCACGAGCACCACGCAGACCGCCGAAGGCGCCGAGGGCGGCGCGTGGACCACCGTGGTGGCCGCCGCGGTGCTGCTCTGATGCAGGGCCGGCCGCTTGCCCCCCGCGCCATCCCCGGCGACGTGGGGGTGCGGGCCCTCGTTGACGAGTTCTTCCTCGCCTACAACGCCGCGCGCCTGCGCGAGGCCTGCCGGATCTTCGCGCTGAAGATGCTCGAGCCCGACGTCACGGTGGGGCTCACCATCAGCGGCGCCCTCACGCCGGCGGGGCTCGGGCCCGCGGCCTTCGTGCCCCTCGTCGAGGCGGGCTTCGTGGACTGGATCGTGTCCACCGGGGCCAACCTCTACCACGACCTGCACCGCACGCTCGGCTTCACGCTGTTCGGCGTTTCGCCTCAGGTCGACGACCTGGCGCTGCGGCGCGACAAGGTCATCCGGATCTACGACATCGTCTTCGACCAGGAGGTGCTCTTCAAGACCGACTTGTTTCTCAGCGAGGTCCTGAAGGCCGATGAGTTCCAGCACCGCATGGGCACCGCTGAGCTGCACTGGCGGCTTGGCCGCTACGCCCTCGAGCGCGAGAAGGCGCTGGGCGCCGCCGCCCCATCGCTCCTCGGCGCGGCCCATCTCGCGGGCGTGCCGATCTACACCTCGAGCCCCGGCGACTCGGGCGTGGGCATGAACCTCGCGGCGCTGCGCCTGCAGGGGTTCGAGGTCGGCTTCGACCCCGAGCTGGACGTCAACGAGACTGCGGCCATCGTCTACGGCGCCAAGCGATCGGGGGGGAAGAGCGGCGTGCTGATCCTCGGCGGCGGCAGCCCGAAGAACTTCGCGCTGCAGACCGAGCCGCAGATCCAGGAGATCTACGGCCTGGCCGAACGGGGCCACGACTACTTCATCCAGGTCACCGACGCCCGGCCCGACACCGGCGGGCTTTCGGGCGCCACCTCGCAGGAAGCGGTCACCTGGGGCAAGGTGGACCCCGTGCAGCTGCCCGACACGGTGGTCTGCTACACCGACTCCACCATCGCGCTGCCCATCCTCGCCTCGTACGCGCTCGGCAGCCGGAAGCCTCGGCCGCTCAAGCGCCTGTACGACCGCAGGACCGATCTCGTGGCCCGGATGCGCGCGGATTTCCTCGCAAAGAAGTAGCCGCGCATGCCCGGCGGGACCCCGGTCGGAGACAGCGAGGTCGGCTTCGGTTTCCTGAACCTGCCCGAGGAGTTCCAGCGTCCCGAGACGTCGCGGGTGCACGTCCTGCCCGTTCCCCTCGAGGAGACGGTCAGCTACGGGGGCGGCACCCGGCGCGGGCCCGAGGCCATCATCGACGCGTCGAAGCAGGTCGAGCTGTTCGAC
>JAPLSM010000193.1 GCA_026398635.1 Spirochaetota bacterium
CAAGATCTGGGAGGGCGACGACGCCACGGTCGCGTGGAACACCGACGTGCCCGTGGCTCCCCCGAGCCCGGGCGACATATGCTCGGCGCTTGTCGCCTCGCCGTTCGGCACGAAAGACACCCTGTTCGGCGGTTTCATCAACGGATCGGGCAACCTCGGGCTGTATGAGTCGACGGCAGCACCGAGTTTCTCCGGGCAGCCGGCAGTTCCTGACCCGATTATCGCAGGAGCACAGATTGCACTCTTGAAGACCGTCAACGATGGCGCAAACGATTGGCTTGTGGTTGTCACCGCGCGGCACCTCCCAGGCGAGAACTTCACGTTCGGTATTGCGGCGTTCAACAACCTGGCGTGGGGCACATTCGACACGAGCGTCCGTGTCTCTCCCGAGGATGAAACACCCTTCAACGACGTCATCTGGTCTACGAATTTCAGCCGCTGGTACGCCACCGGCGGCACGAAACTGTACACGAAGGCTGGCACAGGGCTCGCCGGCGCCTTCATCGATGCAACGCCGACGAACGCCACCACCGGGGAGAAGTTCACAGGACTGTTCGAATCCGGAACGCGAGTGTACCTGTCATCGCGAGCCGGTGCCGTGTTTTACACGTCGGACGGAACAAGCTGGACCCGGATCGAGGCTCCCGCGATTTCCGGCACCAACCCGCCGCTCACCCGCTTCGCGGGACCCGTCGGGACCGGCATTCTCCTCGTCGGGTCCGACGGATACGGGTACTACCGGTTGGACACCGCAAACTTGACGGGGACCGACCCGTTCACCCGCTACCCGACCACCACGAGTGATCTGTACACGGCCTCGGTCCAGAAAATTTACTTTGATGCGTCGAGCACGCCGAAACGGATCTTCGCCTGCACCTCCATGGGCGGCCTGTGGCGCGGCGAGGAGAATCTCGTTGACCCCGACGACACGTTGATCAAGTACGACTGGAACCTCGAGTAAGCGTTCCCGCTAGTCGCCCGCCATGCGAGCCCCGCCTAGCTGGCGGCTGTGGATTGCCCGGCCAGGGAGGAGGCGACGAGCAGGAGCGCGAGGACCGCTGCCCTAGGGGAGCGCATCGGCAAGCTCCGGGTCGTCTCGGAAGTAGTGCTCCCGCTTCTCCTCGTCGGTCAGTCCGACCAGCTCGTGGCTGAGGTAGTGGATCCAGAAGTCGTCCTCCGGTCCGGCGAGGTCGTGCCGGCGGCACCACAGGTCCGGCTGCACGGGCAGCTGCCGGTCGAGGTACCGCCTCACCTTGTAGTCGTGCACCGCCACCCGCACGTCGCCGCGCGGGATGCCCTTGTCCATGATGATCTCGACCAGGTGGTTGATCGTGCGCCCGGAGTCGAAGATGTCGTCGACGAGCATCACCTTGTCGCCGGTACGCAGGTATACGGGATCGTACGTCCAGCCGTCGACCTTGACCCGGTCCTGCTCGCCGACGTCGCAGTAGGATCTCGCCACCACCGCGGCGTAGTAGGACGGGCGGTCCCCCCGGCGCACCAGCTTGAAAAACTCGCTGATCACGTTGCCCATGTACGCGCCGCCGCGCAGCGACACGTAGATGACGTCGGGCACGAACCCCTCCTGCCAGGCCCGCCGTGCGAGACGGATGGCGTTGTTGCGGACCACCTGGTACGGGAGGAACTCCTTGCGCATAAGAACCGGATTCTACTCGAGCCGGGTGAGAATTTCCATGCCGGTCCGCGTGATCGCGACGGTGTGCTCGAAGTGCGCGGAATCCGCGCCGTCAGCCGTCACCACGGTCCAGCCGTCGTCGAGCAGCTCGATGTCGCCGGTCCCCGCGTTGATCATCGGCTCAACGGCGAGCACCATCCCCTCCTTCAGCCGGGGGTTGGGGCCGCCGCCCACGTAGTTGGGCACCTGCGGGTCCTCGTGCTGGGCGAACCCCACGCCGTGGCCGCAGTATTCCTGCACGACCCCGTAGCCGTTCGTCGACGCGTGGTCGAAAACGGCCCGGGAGATGTCGCTGATCCGGTTGCCCGGCCGGGCGGCTGCCAGCGCGCGCTCGAGGCACTCGCGGGTCGTCGCGAGCAGCCGCAGCCGCTCGGCCGGCGCGCGTCCGATCGTTACGGTCACCGCTGCGTCGCTGAAATAGCCGTCGAGGTCGACGCCGAGGTCGAGGCTCACCAGGTCGCCGTCCCGGAGCCTTCGGGTGCCGGGTATCCCGTGGATGACCTCCGCGTTTACCGAAATGCAGACCGAGGCGGGAAAATCGAGGTACCCGAGGAACGAGGGCCGCCCTCCCCGCGCGGACAGGTACGACCGCACGAAGGCGTCGAGGTCGCGCGTTGACGCCCCCTCCCTCGCCTCGGCGGCGAGCGCGGCGAGCGCCCGGGCGAGGAGCCGGCCTGACCGGCGGATGCCGTCGATCTCCCTCGGGTTCTTGAGACGGATCATGGACCGCTACTTGACCGGCTCTTCCCGGTCCTTCTCACGGCTCCGCTTGCGCTCCCGGGCCACGGTCGTGAAGGCTTCATCGGGCGCCGGCCCGAAGGAGTCCTCGATGATTTTCTTCGCATCCTCGGATTGGCCGGAGGTGATCGTCACCCGACCCTCGGTGATGACGCCCGGCTCGACGATGAGCTTGGGCGTGGTGATGTTGCCGAGCACCTTGCCCGTGTGCAGGAGCGTGACCTCCTCGCTCGCGGCGATGTTGCCGATCAGGGTGCCGGCCACGGTGACCCGCCGGGCCACGATGTCGGTCCGCACCTTGCCCGAGGGCCCGACGATGAGGTGGTCGTCGGTGCGGATGTCGCCGGTGAACTTGCCCTCGATGAGGATGGAGCCGTTGACCGAGAACCGTCCGTCGAAGATCGAACCGTCGCCGATGACGCAGTTGGGGGTGTCAGTCTTGGCCGCCATGGTGTCGCCTCCTCACCCGTGCGCGAACGCCGCAGGGTAGCACGCCTCCGGGCCCCTTACAAGGAGGTTTCGCGGTGGACGGCGTCGAGCACGCCGTTCACGAACCGCCAGGAGTCGGCGCCGCCGAAGGCACGCGCAATGTCGACAGCCTCGTCGATGGTGACCGACGCCGGTATATCCGGCTGGAACAGCAGGCAGTACACGCTGACGCGCATGAGCGCGAGGTCCACCCGCTGGAGACGGCTGAAATCCCAGTGCTCGAGATGCCGGCGCACGGCGGCGTCGACGGCACCGAGGTTTTCGAGGGTGCCCTGGATGAGGAGACGCGCGAAGGCCACGGTCTCATCGGCCAGCGCGGCCGCCCGCTCACCGTCGATCCAGGAGAAATCGAAGAGCTCGTCGATCCCGGCGCCCGAGAGGTCGTGCCGGTAGAGGCTCTGCACGGCGATGATCCTCCCCCGACGCCGGCCCCCCATGACTCACCAGGTGACGTTGTCCCCGAAGACCTTGATTTCCGCGGTCTTGCGCAGATCCGCGATGATGTCGTCGAGGGCCTTGTACAGGGCCTCCTGCTGACGGGCCGCGAGGAGATTGGCCCGGACGAACTCCTTCACGTTGTACTCGTAGCGGGGAGGCACCTTTTCATCGAAGCCCACCAGGCGCGCGGGTATCACCTCCTCGCATTCCACGATGTGCAGACCGATGTTGGACGTGATGACGCCGCTTGTCTCGCCGGGCTTCAGCTTGAAGATGGCGTCCCAGAAGGTCTTCCCGAGGCTCTGCGGCAGGGCCGTGTTGTCTCGCGGCAGCCATCCCATCTCGCCGCCCTTGTATTTGGTCGACGTGTCCTCCGAGTACTTGGCCGCGAGGTCGGTGAACGCCGCGCCGCTCTTGAGCTGGCGCAGGATGTCGTCGGCCTGCTTCGCCGCCTTCTCTCGGTCCTCCTTCGCCGTGAGAGCGCGAGTGTCGAGGTAGATCTGGCGTGCCCGCAGGAAGTCGTCGACAAAGAAGCTCTTCTTGTTGGCGTCGTAGTACTCGCGGCACTCCAGGTCGGTCGGGCTCTTCACCGCGTCAATGTCGGCCTTGCGCTTCGCCCGCACGTAGCTCGAGACCAACACGCCGTACTTGAGCTGCCGGGTGAACGCGTCCCAGCTGAGCCCCGAGGCCTTCACCAGCGACTGCAGCTCCGCGTCGGTGAGATCCCGGGCGAGTCCCCGCTGTTGGGCCGTGAGCTTCTTGTATTCGTCGATTTTCGCCTTCAGCTCCGCATCCGAAACGACGACCTTGTCACGCTCGGCAGCCTGTTCGAGCAGCGAACGGTTGATGAGGCCGTCGAGCACCTTGAGCCGGTCCTCCTTGGTCGAGGTCTTGTTGTAGGTCTTCTCCCAGGCCTCCACCTGAGGCTTCAGCTGATTGACCGTAATGTTCTCCATGCGGGTGAGCTTGACGGTGGCAACCTGCTTCGCCGCAGTGATCGCCTGTGCGGACAGCGCTGCGGCGGCGAGCAGGGAGAGGATCAGTAGGGACAGGACGCGTTTCATCTCAGCCGGTTCTCCTTCTCGGAATCGCGGGGACCAGTGAAGCGCAGGGAGCGAGCGGCTGTCAAGGCACGGGGTACCCGATGCGCTCCATGAGCTTCTTCACCCCGGACAACTTCCGGTCACATTGTAGCCCCTTTGCGAGTGAATGCATTGCGAGGTCATTGCGGCCCAGCGCCGACCAGGCCTCAGCGGTCTTCTTGTAGAACACCGCGGTGTCCCGGCGCGAGAAGTCGAGCGCGATCAGTTCGGCGAGGCGCTCGATGAGCTCGGAGGGCGGGAGGCTCGGCGCCATCCGGGTGCAGGTCAGCGTCCGCAGACGCTCGATGACCTCGTCGATGAAATGCCGGAAGTACGGCCGTTCCTGTTCGAGCCGGTACAGCCGGGTGTACAGGTCCCAGGCTTCCCGCAGACGTCCCCGCGTTTCGTACACCTCGGCGAGGAGGAACGCACCATCCATGGCGTCCTCGCGCGAAAGGTACCGTTCCAGCGGGAATCCGTCCGCTGAGGAGAGCCGCTCGTACACTTCAAGCGCCTCGTCGGGACGGGCGGTGAGCAGGTCGTGGAAGACCAGCCGGGCCTGGCTGAAGGGGTCGTCGGGCCGGCTACGGAGAAACTCGCGGTAGTCGAAACCCCGCTCCGCGGTGACGGCACCGAGCGACCGGTCGTACTCGAGCCGCCGGTTTTGGTCGCCGAGCGTCTGGTAGGCGGCGAGAAGGAGCCGCATCTCGCCCGCAGCTCCGCCGTCCTCGGGCCTCACGTCCGGGTGGATCTCCTTGGCCCGGCGCCGGAACTGCCGCTTGATCTCCTGGGGAGTTGAGTTCGGCGTCACGCCGAGCACGTCGTAATAGTTGATCATCGCGTCCGGTACGTCGCGCCAGCATGCGACGCATCGGGAGCGGGTGTCAAGCCAGCCACGTCATCCGCAGGATGACGTGGCGACGCCGACAGCCACGTGCGAAGCACGTGGCGAGAGGCG
The DNA here is from genome assembly GCA_026398635.1 of Spirochaetota bacterium. Classification (GTDB taxonomy): domain Bacteria; phylum Spirochaetota; class Spirochaetia; order SZUA-6; family Fen-1364; genus JAPLSM01. Next base: position 5,402 of record JAPLSM010000193.1, read on the forward strand.
AGATGGGCGTGCATTGACGTGGATGAGGCGGCAGCAACACCGCGACGCCGGCCCTTTGACCTCGACACGCGCCCGGTGATATGGTGGTTCGCATGTTCGGCTTCCTGGTCAAGAAAACCTTCTTTGACATGTGGGACAACATGTTCCGCATCATACTCCTCAACCTGGCCTTCCTCGCGCTGATGGGTATGATTGCGCTGCCCTCGCTGTTGTCGGGCGACGTGCCCGCCGATGCGGCTGCGGCATCCGGAAGCGCCTCCGTTTCCGCCCAATCCTCGGTGCAGAAGGCGCCTGCCGCACCGCTGTCCGATGCCGAGATGGAGGCTGATTTCAATACGTTCCTCTCGGAATGCGCGGCGAAGCCCTTCTCCGCTCCCCTGGCACGGATCCTCCTCATGCTCGGCCCGGTCCGCGGGTCCCAGCTGATCGGCATGCTCATCGCCCGGCAGCCGCTGATCGTCCTGCCGCTCGTCATCCTGCTCATCGGCGTCGCCGCGCTCGCCGCCCTGTGCGGGGTCGCCAGCCGGATGACCTCAGAAATCGCCGACTACAAACAGCCGGGCTTCGCGGATTTCCTCGCTTCCCTGAAGGAGAGCTGGGCCAACAGCCTTCTCGGCGCAGGTCTCCTGGCAGGGTACCTGTTCGTGGTCTCGATCGCGTTCCCCTTCTACGCGGGCAAGGGTGTGGTCGGCTGGCTGGCCATGGGGCTGCTCTTCTGGGTCACGGTGGCGGCGCTGCTGGCGGTGCAGTACTTCTTCCCGATCCAGTCGCGGCTCGATCGGAAGTTCCGCAAGATCGTCCGAAAAAGCTTCCTCCTGCTCTTCGACAACACGATCTTCTCTTTCGGCCTGCTCGCCGTGGCCCTCATCATCTTCGGGGTTTCGGCTTTCACGGCGTTCCTGCTGCCCGGCATTTCGACGATCTTCCTGTGGTGGAACGCAGCCCTGAAGCTGCGCCTCTACAAGTACGACTGGCTCGAGCAGAACCCCGGTGCCGACCGGCGGAAAGTCCCCTGGGACGCCCTCCTCATAGACGACCGGGAGCGGGTTGGAAAGCGCACCCTCAAGGGGATGATCTTCCCCTGGAAGGAATAGCGCCGCGCCTCACTGGCCATCCCCAGAGCGGCAGCCCTTGCGCGGAAGCCCATGGCCACGACGTGGCTTCAGCCCATCCGCAGGCGCTTGCCGATCTCCTCAGCTTCCGCGGGGGAGCGCAGGATGTCGGAGTTTTTCAGGAACATCCCCTCGCCTTCCATGTATTTCATCAGAGCCGCGAGCGCCTTGGCCGCTCCGAAGGTCGCTTTCGGGATGAACGCGTAGCACTTCTTGCCGGCCACGGCGCCCGCGGCCGCAAGGAACGTCTTCACGGCTTCCGGCACCTTGCCCCCGAAGGATCCCGTTGACGCAGATCCGACGGCGATGTACTGGTGAATGGTGAGACGTGACCCCGAGTCTTTCGTGCCGTCGATCACGTCCACCGTGTGACCCTGACGTTCCATGCCCTTCGCCAGAGCCCGGGCGAGGTCGCCGATCCTGTTATTGCTGCTGCCAGAGAAGAAGATCACCGCCGCTCTCATGGTGTTTCGTCGCCTCCGTGGATTCCGCGGGGAAGAGGGCCTCAAGTATCAGACGCACCCGGCTGACGCAAAAGTAACCCGTCAGCGCCGCCGGTGGGCCTTGCAGACCCTCGACCTCCGCCGTGTCGAGTCTGATGGTAGCATATTTCAGGGTCCCTTTTCTACTTTTCGCGACGGTCATTTCGAGGCCGCCACTGTTCGCGGTTCGGAAGACGGGGACCCGGTCGTGGACGACCATGTTGCGGACCCACCGGATCTCGTGCGCCGCGAGGAGGTGCCGCCCTTCCCGCAGGATCCCCTCGCTGCGGGAGAGGTCGAGCATCTCCACGAGCTCGAGGTCCAGGAGGTCGTGGCGGCTCGCCAGCCACCGCCGCTCGCCATACCGCGTGGATACGAGGGGCCCGCGCTCTTCCATCCGGCGTTCCAGGCGCATAATCAGCGCTTGCTCGAGCACCGTGCCGGCGAGGATGCAGGCGCTCTCCGTCCACCCGAAGTAGTAGGCCTGGTGCATCTGCGCGAGGAGGAAGCGCACCCGGCCGCTGCCCCGCCCGTCCCCCGTTCGGATGCTGCGGTAGTCGAGGTGCGCTCGGCGCGCTGCGGCCTCGCGCAGGAGTCGTCCGTTGTAGCGGCGTTTCAGCGTGGCGAGGTGCTCGTCTATGCACGGGGACTGCATCCTCACTACTATGGCGGTGCAGGAAAACATGGTCAAGAGAACGCTGTTCGCGCTGGCCGCTGCGCTGGCCGCCACGGCCGGATGGGGGCTCAGTGCGCGTGAGAGCACGGTGCTCGCGCCTGCCATTATGGCCTTCCCCGGCGTCCGGCCGGCCCAGTTCGCCTCTCTGCTTCGACGCAATGCGTCGGTGACGGTCGTGTATGCCGACCGGGACACCACCTCTCTCCGCGTGGTCGACGTGCCTGTGGCCGGCGCGCTCCCCACTGAAGCTCCCAAGGCCGTGTTCGTCGACAAGGTGGACATCGTCCCGCCGCTCGGCGGCTCCTTCGGTCTGCACGCGTCTGCCGTGATCGACGGCCGTCTCCGGCTGCTCTATCTCGACCGGGAGAAGGAGGATCGCCAGCTCTTGAAGCGCATCACGGAGGACACCGGGGGATGGCGCCTCGAGCTGGTCGAACCTTTCGGACTGCCGGTCGCGGTGCTCGCCGGAGTCGATGGGAAGCCGGTGGACGTGTGGGCAGCGGGCTCCCTGCTCCTGCGCGGCGCAGCCGTTGACCAGGTGCTGCGGGAGCCGTGCGTACCGCATGGGCAGGCAGTGCTCCTCGATCCCGAACGCGAAACCGGTCCCGCGGGGTTCGGCGTTTGGGACGACGCTTCTGGTGAACTGGTCATCGTGCTGACTGGTCCGGAAGGCGCTCAGAGTTACACGGTGCCTGGCGCCAGTCCTGTCTATGCGCTGGCAGAGGCGCCGGGCAGAGGCCTTGCGGTAGCGACGTGGGTTCCCGGCAGTCGGCGCATCCTGCTGCTCGAACGCGATCCCGAGGGAGGGCTGTTTCATCAGACCACGGTCACCGTCTGCGACGGGACCAATGGCCTCTTCCTGAGTTGGACGCCTTCGGGCTGGCTGTTCGTCTACGACGAGATCAAACCGGCTCCGCTCGGCCGGTGGGTGTGGGAGCTGTGCATGCTCTCGCCGGAATCGCGAGCGGTCGGACGTCCACGCTACCGGCGCAGCGTACTTTCGTCGAATTCCCGGCAACTTGCGGGCTTCCGAGCGCTGCGCGACGGCGAATCGCTCTTCGTCCTGGAGATGCGCGACGGCCTGCAGCTGCTGAAGATTCCACTGGACTAGGGCACTGGTCGGCCTTACGCGCGTCCATGCGCACGGGCTCTCGCGACTTGCTTCGCATGTCGCTGCCGCCCAAGGGCCGACCCGTACCACCCTTTGGGTGGTAGGCCATCCATGGCTATGCCTTCCGGTACAAGAACTCCACGTCCGGCTCCTTGACGACGAGGATGGAGCACTTCGCGTGAAGAAGAATGTCCCGGCGCTGACGGCTCAGGACGTCGCGGGTACCGCCCTTCTCCTCGAACCCGCCCAGGATGATCAGGTCTGCCTCGCGCTCCTCGGCCACATTGATGATCTCGCTGAACACGGCTCCCTTCCGCATCACCTTCTCGACCGCGACGCCCTTGCGGCCGGCGAGCTCCTCGATGTAGTTGAGATAGCGCTGGCCGTTCTCCTCGAGGCTGCGCTCGTACTCGAAGCTCTCGTCCTCCACGAAGATGCGGGACAGCAGCAGCTCCTTCAGCGTCGCGGTGTCTACGACGTTGACCGCCACCAGCCGGCACCGGTACTGCTTCGCGAGCACGATGGCGTACTTGCTGGCGCTGATCGACGCCTCCGAGCCGCTCACCGCGACGACGATGGTCTGGAACAAGGGTTTCATGTCCGCTCCCCCAGCCGGGCCTTGAGGATCTTTTGGACGAAGAAGACCTCGCGCTCCCGCTCCTCGAGGACCCCCTCGATGAACCCCTTCGTCTCGAGCACGTCGGGGATGACCACCTTCTCCAGCGCGTTCACGCGGCGCTGGGTCTTCCTCACCTCACGGGCGAGTCGCCAGACCATTGTGCGGATCTCCGCGAGGCGCGCCACGAGGCGCAGCAGCTCGAAGAACTCCACCATGGTGCGGTCGCAGGATCCGTCGGTTCCCATGAACGAGTACTTCAGCTCGAGGCGGGGCACCTCCATCTCGACGGTCGGCAGCGGGATGCCCATGAGGCGTCCCTGCTTCTCGTGCACCGTCCAGGGGAACCGGATTCCCGCGCTGATCTCGTTCGCGGACTGCCGGCCCACGGTCACGATCATGCGCTTGAGGCTGGCGTAGGCGGTTGCCACGCGCTTGTCGAGGTCGTGCTCGAGCAGCTTGACCTGTTCGACCATGCGCATCAGCTCCATGACGAGGATCTCGCGCTTCTGCTCGAGCAGCTCGAAGCCCTCCCGGGCGATGCCGAGGTCCGCCTTGACCTGGAACAGTGAGCTCTTGGTCGGCGGAACGTCGTAGCGGGCCATCGTCTACGCCTTCGCCCCCGCGGCTCGACGGACCGGGGTTTCGCCAGTCGCCTCGCGGTAATGGGCTTCGAGTGTCGCGTCGCTCACCCGGTAGAGCTCGTTCCGCGGCAGGGTTCCGAGGACCTTCCAGCCGAGATCGAGGGTCTCGGCGATGGAGCGATTGTCCCGCTCTCCCTGGGCGAGGAACTCGCGCTCGAACCGGTCGCCGAAGGAGAGGTACAGCCGGTCGAGCTCTGAGAGCTCCTCCTCGCCGATCACCGCAGCAAGACTGCGGATGCTCTTCACCCGGGAGTAGCCGGCGAACAGCTGGGAGGCGAGCTCCTTGTGGTCGTCGCGCGTCATGCCCGGACCGATGCCGTCCTTCATCAGCCGCGACAGCGACGGCAGGCCAGCCACGGGCGGGTAGATTCCCTTCTGAAAGAGCTCGCGCTCGAGCACGATCTGGCCTTCGGTGATGTATCCCGTCAGGTCGGGCACGGGGTGCGAGATGTCGTCGCTGGGCATCGTGAGAACCGCGATCTGCGTGATGGAACCCGGCGAGCCCTCGATCTTGCCGGCCCGCTCGTACAGCGAGGAGAGGTCCGAATACAGGTAGCCGGGGTAGCCCTTGCGCGAGGGGATCTCCCCCCGTATGGTCGAGACCTCCCGGAGGCTCTCGCAGTAGTTGGTCATGTCCGACATGATGACCAGCAC
>JAPLSM010000125.1 GCA_026398635.1 Spirochaetota bacterium
AGGAAGGAGAACATGCTCTCCTCCTCCTTCCGGCGGCCGATCAGGTAGGTCGTGGTCTGCACGAAGGCCCCTTCGCGCTGCCGGAACCCGAAGGACGGGTTGAAGACGAGCCGGTCGCCCGGGTAGAAGAAAAACGGCATCCAGAGCACCGGGACCCGCCCGACGGTGAGCACTGCGTCACGGAGCGCCCATTCCCCCGCGGCAAGGATCCAGACTTTCCGCGCCCTCACAGCCCAGTGGGGGTCCACGAGGTCGCAGGAGGTGAACTCGCCCTCCTCCAGCACGACCTGGTCGCCGGCAAGCCGGGTGATGGAGGTACCCTCGAAGGTGAAGGTGAGCTCCCGATCGCCGCGCGACTGGGTCTTGCTGGTCCGGCCGTCGGTGAACGCCGCCTCCCAGGTGTCGAGGTCGAGCGAGAGGCTCCGCCCCTCGAAGGTCTCCGTCCTGCCACCTTCCTCGAGGGTGTACTCCACGCCCCCGCCGGCCGAAAGCGTCCTGCGAGCCTGGTTGAAGATCAGGCGGCCGGCACGGATCGTGTGCGTCGCTCCTGCCTCCGCGTCGCGCAGCTCCACCACCACATCGCCGCTCAACACGAGGTAGGTCTCGTCCGCCTGCTCGACCGTGAAGTACTCCGCGGACCGGGCTGAGCGCACGGTGACCGTGCGCCCGGGGGCGGCCGGTTCCCCTGCCGCCGGCAGGCCGTAGTGGTTCCTGAGGCGCTCCTGCAGCTCCCTGCGGGAGCCCGACTCCGCGAGGCCGAGGCTGCGGCACCACGCGATGAGCTCGTAGAAGCTGGCCGTTTCGATGTCCTTTGCGAGCGTGCCGGCCACCAGATCGGCGGCGCCTTGCGCGGGTTTCCCCGCGTCCTCGACGGCGGCAGGCCCCGCGGGCGGCAGCTCCTGGGCCGCCGCCTTCCCGATCCCCGCAGCAGCGATCAGGAAGGCGAGCAGGACGGCGATCATCGCACGCGCTCCTTCGCCAGGAATCGGCCGGTGTACGACCGGCTGCATCGCGCAATGTCCTCGGGAGTGCCTTCCGCCACGATCTCGCCGCCGGGGTCCCCGCCCTCGGGTCCGAGGTCGATGACGTGGTCGGCGCACCGGATGACGTCCAGGTTGTGCTCGATCAGCACCATGGTGTTGCCCTGGTCGACGAGCGCCTGCAGCACCTCCATCAGCTGCTTCACGTCCGCGAAGTGCAGCCCCGTAGTCGGCTCGTCGAGCAGATAGAAGGTGCGGCCCGTGCCTCGCCGCGCGAGCTCGAGGGCGAGCTTCACCCGTTGCGCCTCGCCTCCGGACAGAGTCAGGGCGGACTGACCCAGCTGCACGTAGCCGAGCCCCACGTCGTGCAGCGTGCGCAACCGGCCGGCGAGCGGCGGCACCGCCCTGAAGAACTCGAGGGCTTCGTCCACGGTCATCTCGAGGACCTCGTGGATGTTGCGGCCCTTGTAGCGCACCTCGAGGGTCTCCCGGTTGTACCGCCGGCCCTTGCACACGTCGCAGGTCACGTAGACGTCCGGCAGGAAGTGCATCTCAATACGCAGGGTACCCGCCCCCTGGCAGTTCTCGCAACGGCCGCCCTTCACATTGAAAGAGAACCTTCCCGACGAAAAGCCCATGGCCTTCGCGTCGGGCAGGCGCGCGAAGAGCTGCCGCAGCGGCGCGAACAGTCCGACGTAGGTGGCCGGGTTCGAGCGCGGCGTCCTGCCGATCGGCCCCTGGTCGATGTTGATGACCTTGTCGAGGTGCTCGGCGCCCTCGAGCGAGCGGTGGACCCCCTCGGGGAGCCGGGTGCGCATGAGCCGGTTGGACAGCACCGGGTAAAGCGTGTCGGAGACGAGGGACGACTTGCCCGAGCCCGAGACGCCCGTGACCACCGTCATCACACCGAGCGGGAAGCGCACCGTGAGGCCCTTCAGGTTGTGCTCGGAGGCTCCCGTGAGCGTCAGGGCGCAGCCGTTGCCCTTCCGTCGCTCCGCGCGCGGCTCGATGGACAGGCGGCCCGAGAGGTACTGGCCGGTGATCGACTTCGGATTCGCCGCCACCTCGGCCACGGTGCCGCTCGCCACCACCCGTCCCCCGTGCATGCCAGCCCCCGGACCCAGGTCCACGAGGTGGTCGGCGGCGCGCAGCGTCTGCTCGTCGTGCTCCACCACGAGGAGGGTGTTGCCGAGGTCGCGCAGGCGCGTGAGGGTGCCGATGAGGCGCTCGTTGTCGCGCTGGTGAAGCCCGACGGTCGGCTCGTCCAGGATGTACAGCACGCCCATGAGCGACGATCCGATCTGCGTGGCCAATCTGATGCGCTGGGCCTCGCCGCCCGAGAGGGTCGAGGCCCGGCGCTCGAGGGTGAGGTACGGGAGGCCCACGTCGCGCAGGAAGCCGAGTCTCGAGCCGATCTCGCGCAGCACGGGCCGGGCGATCTTCCGCCGGGTTTCGTCGAGCTCGAGCTGCTCGAAGAAGGCGAGGGACGCGGCCACGGTCCGGCGGGTGACCTCGTCGATGTTCGACCCGCCGACGGTGACGGCCAGCACCTCGGGCTTCAGGCGCCGCCCGCCGCATGCCCCGCACTCCCGCTGGGACATGAAACCTTCCATCCACTCCTTCACGCCGTCCGAGCTCGACTCGAGGTATCGGCGCCGCAGCTCGGCGAACAGGCCCCGAAACGGAGCCCGGTACTCGTACCGGCCCCTTCCGCTCTTGCTCTCGTAGCGGAAAGCGATCTGCTCCTTCGTGCCGTGCAGGAGGGCCTTCATCGCCTCGGGGGCGAGGTCGTCGAACGGGGTGTCGAGCGTGAAGCCGAAGTGCTTCGCGAGCGAGGCGACCTGGCTCTTGTACCAGTTCGCGTTCGGATTCCACGTGGCGATGGCCCCCTCGTTGAAGGACAGGCTCCGGTCGGGAATCACGAGATCGGGGTCGAACTCCAGAGTCACCCCGAGGCCCGAACATTCCGGGCAGGCGCCGAAGGGGTTGTTGAACGAGAACAGGCGCGGCTCCAGGTCGGGTACGCTGATGTGGCAGGTCGGGCATGAGGTGCGCTGGCTGAAGAGCACTTCGCGCTCGGCATCACCCTCACGCACCAGGGCCACGACCGTGCCCCCCGATGCCTCGAAGGCAGCCTCGACGCCCTCGCCCAGCCGGCGCCGGGCTTCGGGCGCGACGCTGACCCGGTCCACCACGATTTCCACCGCGTGCTTCCGGCGCCGGTCCAGTTCGATCCTCTCGTCGAGGTCCCGGATCTCTCCGTCGACCCTGACGCGTACGTACCCGAGCCGGCGCGCATCCTCGAGCAGCTTCTGGTGCTCGCCCTTGCGGCCGGCGACGACGGGCGCGAGCAGGGTGAGCCGGGAGCCCTTCGGCAGCGTGAGCAGCTCGTCCACCACCTGGTCGACGGACTGGTCCCGGATCTCACGGCCGCACCGCGGGCAATGCGGCACACCGACCCGGGCGAAGAGCACGCGCAGGTAGTCGTAGATCTCCGTCACCGTGCCGACCGTGGACCGGGGGTTGCGGTGGGTGGTCTTCTGCTGGATGGCGATGGCCGGCGAGAGGCCCTCGATCGAGTCCACGTCGGGCTTGTCGAGCCGGCCGAGGAACTGCCGGGCGTACGAGCTGAGGGACTCCACGTACCGTCGCTGGCCCTCGGCGAAGATCGTGTCGAAGGCGAGTGACGACTTGCCCGAGCCGCTCAGTCCCGAAATCACCACGAGGCTGTCGCGCGGCAGCTCCAGGTCGATGTTCTTGAGGTTGTGTTCCCGGGCGCCCCGGATCACGATGCGGTCCACCGCGCTAGCCCTTCAGCGTGACCCGGGTCTTGCCCGTGCCGCCGTCCTCGGGCACCGCGAACCCGTACTCCGAAACCGTCGGCGCGTCGCGCAGGTAGTCGTGGATGCCCTTCTGCAGAATCCCCTCCCCCTTGCCGTGCACGATGCCGAACTCGCGCAGGCCGTGCACCAGCGCGCTGTCGATCTGGCGCTCGAGGGCCCGCAACGCCTCCTCGAGCCGCATTCCTCGAACGTCCAGCTGGATCGACGGGAGGCCGCCGGCCTCCGACGGCGTGAAGCTTACGGACACCCGCGAGCCGGCCTCAGCCTCGGGCGCGGGGCGCATCTCCCCCGGGCCGAGCGCCACGCGCACCGTCTCCGTCTCGATGATCCAGCGCCGGCCTCGGTCCTTCCGCACCACCCGTCCGCGCCGGCCCGTGCTGCGCACGAGCACCTCCATGCCCGGCCGCACCTCGAGGCCGTCGTCCGGCAGGAGCCGCTCGCGCTCCGCGGCGATCCGCTCCTCCTCCCGCTCGATCCTCTCGCGCATCCGGTCGGCGAAGCCCGAGAACGAGCGGGCTGCCTCGGCGCCCGAGACGCCCGCCGAGTTCTTGAGGGCTTCCCACTCCCGCCGCGCGGTCTCGACGAACTCGCGCAGCTCCCGCAGGCCGTGGCGGCGCAGCTCGAGCTCCTTCTGCCGCAGCGAGAGCTGCAACAAGTCCGTCGTCCGCCGCTTCTCGCTCAGGTCCGTCTCCCGGGTCCGGTGCTCCTGCTCCTGCTCCGCGAGCTTCCGGTGGCGCTCCGAGAGCTGCTTTACCAGCTCGGACACGTCCGTGCGCTCGTCAGTGAGGTAGGCCTCGGCATCCCGGAGGATGCCCTCGGGCATGCGCCGGCGCCGGGCGATCTCCAGCGCGTGGCTCTCGCCCGGCACCCCCATGAGGATGCGGAACGTGGGCGCCAGAGATTCCCCGTCGAACCCCATGGAGGCGTTCTGCGCCCCGGCGCGGGTGGCGCCGTAGTTCTTGAGGATGCCGTGGTGGGTCGTGCAGAGGACGAGGGCTCCCGTCGTGAGGAAATGGTCGAGCAGGGCCATGGCGAGCGCCACGCCCTCCTGGGGATCGGTGCCGGCGCCCAGCTCGTCGAGCAGCACCAGCGACCGGGGCCCGGCGCCTTCGGCGAACCGGGCGAGGTTCTGCACGTGCGCCGAGAACGTGGAGAGGTTCTGCGAGATCGACTGCTCGTCGCCGATGTCCGCCCAGATGCCGTCGAAGACGGGAAGCTCGGTGCCGGGCGCGGCCGGCACCTCCATACCGAACTGGTTGAGGGCGGCCAGCAGGCCGACGGTCTTCAGGCTCACCGTCTTCCCGCCCGTGTTCGGGCCGGTGATGATCAGCACCCGGTCGTCGCCGCCCGCGGCCATGGTGATGGGGACCGCGTCCGCCCCGAGCAGGGGGTGGCGCGCCAGCACGAGCCGGAACCCGTCGGCGGCCCGCGCAGCCGTAACTCCGGCGTGCGCCGCGGCCCAGCGAGCCCGGGCCAGGAGGCTGTCGAGCACCGCCACCGCGTCGCTCATAGCCGCGAGGTCGCCGAGCCGGGCGGCCGCCTCCGCCGAAAGGAACCTGAGGATCCGGTGCACCTCCTGCCGGTAGAGCGCCTCCTCCTGCACGACCGCGTTGTTCATCTCCACGACCGAGAGCGGCTCGATGAACACGGTGGACCCGCTGGCGGACAGCTCGTGCACGATGCCCTGAACCCTGCCCCGGTACTGGGCCTTGAGGGGCAGCACCAGCCTGCCGTCGCGCTGGGCAGGCAGGTTCGTCTGCCACCACGTCCGGGCCGTCTCCACGTCCATGAGGGCCCGGGCGGCCCGCTCGGTGTCCTCGCGCTGCCGGCGGATCCGGTCGCGGATGACGGCCAGCGTGGGCAGGTCCTTCTCGCGAAGCTGGCCGTCGTGGTCAACCGTCTTGAAGATGGACCGGGAGAGCGCGCTGAGGTCGGGAATGCACCGGGCGATGTCCGCGAGCCTCTCCTCGGGTGAGGCGGCGCGCCCGGCCGGCGCGTCGCGCTCCATGGGCAGTGCCTTCAGAACGTACCGGCGCAGCTTCAGCGACGACAGGATCGATCGACCCACCGCCGCGAGCTCCTCCCCGTCGAGCGACGCACCCTGCTTCGCGAGGGAGGCGAGCGCGCCCTCCACGCCGGGAAAATCGAACGATGGCAGGCCAGCGGCGGTTTCCATGGCCCGGTGCAGCGCGGCAGCCATGGCCAACCGTTCCGCCACGCGGTCGCCGTCGGTCTCCACAGGTTGCCCGGCCACGAGCGAAGCACCCTGCGGGCTCACGCACAGGTCCGCGACCTCGCCGCGGATGCGGTCGAACTCGAGCAGCCGCAGCGTGCGCTCATCCATGGGAGGACCGCCCCGACTCGCGCAGCTCGGCGAGCACCCTGAGGTAGCTCTCGTACCGGTCGGGATGCACCTTCCCCGCTTCCGCGGCCGCGCGTACGGCGCAGCCGTCTTCGTCCTCGTGCAGGCAGGCGGCGACCTCGCACTCCGGTGCGAGGGACGCGAGCTCGCGGAAGCGGAACGCGAGGTCGTGCAGCTCGATGCCGGCGAGCAGGAGCTCGCGGATGCCCGGCGTGTCGATCACTTCGAGGCCGCCCGTCGTGACGAAGAGGGCGGCATTCGTGGTGGTGTGGATGCCACGGTCGTACCGTGCGGAGATGCCTCCCACGCGCAGGCCGAGGCCGGGCGAGAGGGCGTTCAGCACCGAGGACTTGCCCACCCCCGACTGCCCGACGAACACCGCGGTCCGCCCCTTCAAGAACCGGGCGAGCCAGCGAATGCCCGTGCCGGTGGCAGCGGAACAGCGGTGGACCCGGTAGCCGATGCGACGGAAGTCGTCGAGCCGACCGAGATCCGCCTCCCCGCAGTCGAGGTCGCACTTGTTGAGGAGAATGAGCACCTCGAGCCCGCCGTCCTCGGCCGCTGCCGCGAGCCGGTCGATGAACCTGGGCCGGAACGGCGGCGACCGGGTGGACGTGACGCAGACCGCGAGGTCCGCGTTGGCCGCGAGGACCTGCGACGCCCTCCCCTTGCGGTTCCACCGGGCGAGGGTCGTGCGCCTCTCGGCGAGCGCGGTGATCTTCCCCGTGCCCGGGGTGGCGGGGTCCGGCTCGACGAACACCACATCCCCCGGAGCGATGGGGTTGTAGCTTCGGCCGGCGGTCTTCAGCACCTTGCCCTTGATCAGGCAGCGCAGGGTTCCGGCGTCCGTCGCGACGTCGTAGATCGTGTTGATCCCCCGGAGGACCCGGCCGCTGAGGGCCTGCGTGTCAGCCATTCCCGAAGAGCTTGTCCAGCTTCCGCCTGGCATCCTCACCCCTGGCGGCGGGCTTGCCGGCGCCCGGCCCCGCGGTGGTCCGGAACACGAAGAACGTGCAGAAGTTGGCCCGCTCCTTGTCCGTGACCTGCTCGTCCACCGTCTCCGCGCAGTCGAAGTGGGCGCCCGGGCTGGTGAACCGGCAATTGAGGCAAATCCTGAGGTCGCGGCGGCAGGAGGGGCAGGTGGTGGTGCGGTACACCTCGCGGGGGTTTTCGACCGGCGCACCGCAGAAGTGGCAGGCGGGACCCATGCCGCGGATGATACATCGCACCGCATGCTTGCGTCGAGGGTCCCAACGGGTTACCCTCGGCCCCTATGCTCCCGCTGGTGCCGTGGACCTGCACGGATCCCGATCCCGCTGCGTCGCTCGCCCGCTGGCGGATGCTCGAGGACGTCTCCGCGGCCGGCCTCGTCCTCTCGGGCATGGACCTGTCGGGCGCGCGCCTCACCCGCTGCCTGCTCTCGGGCGCCCGGCTCGAAGGCATCGTGTTCCGGGGCGCCGTGTTCTCGCTCGTCTTCCTCGACGGTGCCGAGCTGCGGGGCTGCGATTTCTCCGGCGCCTCGCTCCAGAACACGGTCTTCGGCGGCGCGCTGCTGGAAGACTGCCGATTCGAGGACTGCGAGCTGGTGCAGTCAAACCTCGTCGGCGCCGTCATCCGCCGGTGCACCTTCGACCACTCGAACCTGTACGCGTCGCGCTTTGCCGGTGCCTCCTTCGAGTCGGTCGGCATGAGGGACTGCAATCTCACCCGAACGCGGTTCGACCGCACCGTCTCCGGCTCGGTCGACTTCCGGGCCTCGAACACCAATGAGGCGCGCTTCGAGGGGCCGCCCGGATGATCTTCCAGCAGCTGTTCTCCACGATCGGGTTCTCGAACGCGTACCTGGTCGGGCCGCGGGGCGGGGGCGACGCCCTCCTCGTCGATCCCGGAGAGTTCGACGCGGTCATGCTGCAAGCCATCGAGGGGAACCGTCTGCGCCTGCGCTGGATTCTCGTGACGCACTCCCACCGGGCTCACATCGCCGGCATCCGGGGCCTGCTGCGCGTCTACGACGCGGAGATCTACTGCAACCAGCCCAGCGTTCTGGAGGAGCCGGCCCGGCACGTGCAGGACGGCGACCGGCTCACGCTCGGGGAAATCGGCGTTGAGGTGATCGAGCTGCCGGGTCACTCGATCGATTCGCTCTGCTTCCTGGTCGGCGGCATGCTCTTCTCCGGCGATACCCTGTCCGCGGGCGGCATCGGGAGTGCCCGGGACGGCTGCGCGCACGGGCTGCTGCTGTCGGGAATACGCCGGCGGCTGCTCGCTCTCGGCGACGACGTCGTGCTCTTCCCCGGGCACGGTCCCCCGTCCCGCATCGGCATCGAGCGCCGGTTCAACCCGTTCCTCGCGGGCGAGCCGTCCCGAGATCCCTCAGCAGCGACCTGAAGCGTTCGGGCAGGGGCGCGCGGAATTCGCGTTCTTGCGATTCGCCCGGAAGCACGATTCTCAGGCGCCAGGCGTGGAGCATGAGCGTGGCGCCGGGGAATCGCGCGTCTTTCCCGCCGTAGAGGGGGTCGCCCAGAACGGGCGTGCCGAGCAGGCGAAGGTGCACACGCAGCTGGTGTGTCCGTCCGGTCTTCGGCGCGAGCAGCACCAGGCTGCACCCGTCGTACCGGCGTAGCACCCGCCAGTCCGTGACCGCCCGCCGGCCGCCCGCGGTGACCGGTGCGAAGCGCTTCCGGTCGGCACGCGAGCGCGCGATGCTGCCGTCGACACGACCCGCACCCGCACGGGGAATCCCTCGGACCACGGCGAGGTACAGCTTGCGGACCCGGTGGTCCCGGAACTGCCGGGCCAGGTGCTCGTGCGCCGCGGGGTTCTTCGCGGTGATGATGACCCCCGAGGTGTCCTTGTCCAGCCGGTGCACGATGCCGGGCCGGGCTTCGAAGCCGCCGAAGGCCTGCGACAGGCCGGCGCAGTGTGCGAGCAGGGCATTCACGAGGGTGCCCGAGCGGTTCCCGCTTCCCGGGTGCACGACCATTCCCTGGGGCTTGTCGATCACCACGACTTCGTCGTTCTCGAAGAGGATCGCGAGGGGAATCTCCTCGGCGGCGAGCCCCTCGGCGGGCGGGTCCACGTAATCCACCGCGACCCGGTCCCCGAGCTTGAGGCGCCGGGAAGGCCGCGCCGGTTCGCCGTTTACGCGCAGCCCGGCCACCCGCGACTTCGCCTGGCTGCGGGTGAAGAGCCCCATGCGCTCGGCGACGAACCGGTCGAGCCGCATGCCCGCGAGGCCGGCGTCGTCGACGAGCGCCTCAGCGGTCTTCACGCTTTTCGGGCCGGTGCACGATCAGGAAATCCACCACCGACACGCACAGGGACACGGTGAGGGCGGATGCGATCAGCCACCCCTTCTCCGCCGTGGTATACCCGGCCCCGATCTCCGAACCGGCACGGAACGGCCAGGGGGCGAGCAGACTGTCGAACCCGTCCGTGTCGAATCCGCTCCCGACGAACCGCCCGATGTCGTACGCCTCGAAGGTGAAGAACAGGGAGAACGGCAGCGACCCGAAGAAGACGATCTCGGCCCGGCGGAGGTCGTGCGCCCAGGCGGGAAACTCCTCCGGCGCGTAGGGCTCGGGGACATGCTCGTCTTCAGCCAAAGCGCCGGCCGCCGAGAACGCGAGCAGGCAGACGACGGCAGCCGCGCGGAGGCCTTTCATGCGCGGGCTCCGAACAGCGCGGTCCCCAGCCGAACCAGCGTGGAGCCCTCCTCCACCGCCGCTTCGAAATCGCCCGACATCCCCATCGAGAGGGTGTCGAACGCTTCGGGCTTCCGATCGGCGCGCACCTCCTCGAACAGGCGGCAGAGCAGACGGAACGATCGCCGCACTTCGAGCGTGTCGCCGCCGACGGGACCTACGGTCATCAGACCCCGCAACCGCAGCGAGGCCAGTCCCTGGACGGCGTCGAGGCACGCGAGGAGGGTGTCCCGGTCCGTCACCCCGGACTTGCTCGCCTCGCCGCTGGTGTTGTACTCGACGAGCACGTCCATGCGCCGCCCGATTGCCGCGCAGTGGCGGGCCAGCGCCTCGGCAGTCTCGGGCTTGTCGATGGACTGCACGCAGGCGAACAGCGCGGCCGCAGCTGCCGCCTTGTTCCGCTGCAGGTGACCCACGAGGTGCAGCTCGCAGGTATCCGTGAGCCCGGTGTACTTCGCGGATGCCTCGGCGACGCGGTTTTCTCCGAACAACGTGAGCCCCGCCGCAAGGGCTTCCTCGACAATCGATGGAGGGAAGGTCTTTGTGACCGCCATCAGCCGGACGGCCGAGGGTTCCCGGCCCGCCCGCGCTGCCGCTGCCGCGATCCGGTCGCGTATGCCGGCGACCCTGCTGCCGAGGTCCCCGACGCCGCTCACCAGGACAGGTTCCTCACCGGCGGGTACGCCGTTCGCACGGCGATCGAGAGAGGTATGCCGAGCACCGCGCCGGCGGCCGCCTGCAGGAGGTTCGGCAGGACAGACCTCAGGGTCGCGCCGAACCCCTCGATGACCAACCCGCCCAGAAAATACCCGGCTGCCATGACGATCGTGCCGATGGCGCCCGCAGCCACGGCGAGCAAAACCGACCGGGGTCGCAGCCTGATGAGCAGGCCGATGACGAGCCCCTGGAGCCCGTGGACGACAAAGCTGATCGGCGCCCACTGGGCGTAGCCGCCCAGCAGGTCGGCAGCCGCAGTTCCGAGCCCTCCGGCGAGGAGGGCCGTGAGGGGGCCGATGACCAGGGCCGTGAACACCACGGCCGCGTCGCCGAGGTGCACGTATCCCTGCGTTCCCGGGATCGGGATCTTCGGCAGGAGGGTGAGGACCGCGGTCACGGCGGCGAGCACCGCCACGGACGCGATCCGCAGGGCGGTCGAACGCGCGGGCGGGACTGTCTGTTTCTCGTTCTTCACGCGGCGAGTATAGATCAAAGCCCAGGGAGTGCAAAGATTCGCCGGACCGCGGGCAGGAGGAGCAGGAGCAGGATCGACGCGCAGACGCCGGCGACCGCGACCGCGTGGAGCGCGAATCGTCCTGCCGGACCGAGGGCAACGAGGGAGCTCCGGGGTCCCGCCCGGCCGAATCCCCTCGATTCGAGCGCCATGGCGAGCGCCGGGATTGTCTTCACCGCCTTCACCATCACCGCGGTCAGGACCGGGCCCGGCCCCGTCCTCGCGCCGCGCAGGCGGTGAGCGTCCTTCACCTCGTGCCAGGTGCCGGCAAGGAACGGTATGTAGCGGAAGGTGACGGTGACGGCGAGCGCGGCCGGGAACGGCACGCCGAACCACCGGAGCGCAAGCACCAGCTCCTCGAGCCGCAGCGTTCGCAGCAGGGCGAAGAACACGGCTGCTATGCCCGAGAGCCTGGACAGGAATACGATGGCGGCTCGCACACCGGCCGTCGTTACAAGCGGGAAGCCGGCGAGCGTGACGAGTGCCGTCCCGCCGCGCACGAACGGCGGGGTGAGCAGCGCAATGAAGAGGAGCGCCGGCGCGAGGGCCTTCAGGAGCCCTGCCAGTTGGCGGCAGCCGAGCGCGAAGCCGACCACGGCGAGGCAGGCCGTGGCGAGGCAGGCGAGCGGCAGGGGCTCAGCAGGGACCAGGAAGCACGCGGAAAGGCCGAGCAGGGCCAGCAGGCGCGCCCGGGGGTCGGTCCTGTGGAGGAAGCTGGAGCCGGGCAGGTGGAAGTCCGCGGTCACGACGCGCCTCCGCCTGCGGTCAGCCCCCCGACAGCGAGCGCCGCATCGAAGCGTCCGGGACCCGCGTCGGCCACGATACGTCCCCCATCTAGAGCGAGCACCCGGTCGGCGGCAGCCCGGGCGAGGGCCGCGTCGTGGGTTACGAGCATGATGCCGGCCCCCCCAGCCCGCAGCTCCGCCAATAGCGCGAGGAACCTCCGATAGGAGAGCCCCGAGTCCGCCTCGTCGAGGATCAGCAGATCGCGGCCCAGCAGCCAGCAGGCGGCCGCCTGGAGAAGCTTGCGCGAGCCGTAGCTCATGAGGGCCGGAGGTGTACCGCCCGGCGGGAGGCCGAAGCGTTCGGTGGCTTCGCCGATCCTCCGCTCGGCATCGATCCCCCTCGTGCCGGAGGCCCGGAGGCTGAGAGCCAGCTCGTCGTGGACCGTGGGGAGGAAGATCTGGTGATCCGGGTCCTGGAACAGGTAGCCGACGAGGCGGTTGAGGTCGGCGGCAGCGGCGGGAGCGAACCCGCCGCCCCGGTCGACCTCGATCGTGCCGCGGGCCGGCTCGTACAGTCCGCAGAGAAGCCGGGCCAAGGTCGACTTGCCCGACCCGTTCGGTCCCACGAGGGCCGTGACCGCGCCCCTCTGCAGTTCGAGTCCCTCCACCTCCAGCGAAAAGGAGTCGGTTCCTGTGAACGCAAACGAAAGACCACGTGCACGCAGGTAGGGCGCTGGGGTGATCCCGGGCGGCGTAGCCACTCTGCGGGAAGGCGGAAGGATTCCGGATGCATCCATGGCCGCACGGAGCACCGGTGAACCGGGGTCGGCCGCGAGGCCGTGAACCGATCCGCACGAGAGCACCGCGTGCCGGTCCACCCGCCCCTCGAACACCGGTGCCCAGCGCGAGTCGAGTACGAGCGCGGTCCTGCCCTTCTTGCGAAGGAGATCGAGCGCCGTGAGCCGCCACGACAGGTCGAGCTCCTCGAACGCCTCGTCCAGCACCCACACCCCGGGGTCGACGGCTCCAAGGCACGCGAGCAGCAGCCGTTTCTTCTCGCCGCCGGAGAGCGTGGCGGGGTTCCGCGCCTCGAATCCCGACAGGCCAAAGAGGGCGAGCGCATCGCGCACCCTTGGCTCCATTACGGACCGGTCGGTCCCGAGCGATTCGAGCGCGAAGGCGACCTCCGTGTCGCACCGGGTGCCCACGATCTGCTCGTCGGGATGCTGGAAGACGAGCCCGACCCGCTCGAGCAGGTCGTAAGGCGGGATCCGGCGCACGTCCGCGCCACTGGCGCGGACCGAGCCGCCAATAGTGCCGCCCGTGAACCGGGGCACCAGGCCGCCGAGGATGCGCGCCAGCGTGGTCTTCCCCTCGTCCGAGGCGCCGAGCACCAGCCCGATCTCGCCTTCCGAGACGGAAAGGTCCACGCCGTCGAGCAGCGACCGGGCAGGCAGGCCCGGGTACTCCGGGTAGCTGAACGAGAGGTCCGTGATCTCGATACCGGCGTTGTCCATGGCCTGCGCCATCCTATCCGCCGCCTTGACCTGGATCAATGACCCCGCGCCCGTTTCTTGGTAGGTTGATCGCGCCCGAATACATTGCCCTGCAGCGAAAGGAACACCATGGACCAGAAGAAGCGGAAGCTCGTTGCCGGCATCATCCGCGATTTGCACGCCGGGTTGAGCGTCGAGGCCGCGAAGGAGCGCGTGCAGCGCGAGGTCGGCACCCTGACCTCGACCGAGGTCACCACCATCGAGCAGTCCCTCATCGACGAGGGGGTCTCCCCCGACGAGATCAAGCGGTTCTGCAATGTCCACGCCCTCCTGTTCGAATCGTCGCTCGAGCAGGCGGTGGCCA